>CAZRAD010000016.1:0-28264 GCA_964597945.1 uncultured bacterium | reverse complement strand
GGAGGATCATCTTCCTGATCCTCCTGATCTGCGTGACGCTGCCCATGCTCCTCAACGTCGGAAGCGAGATTCCGCCGACGGCGCCGGTCACACGAGCTCACGAGGCGGTCGCCTCGCTGGAGGCCGGCGACGTGCTGATGATCTCGATCGACTTCGACGCCACGTCGGCGCCCGAACTGATGCCGATGCTCCGCTCGGTGCTCCGACAGGCCTTCGCCAAAGACGTGCGCGTCATCATGCTCGGCCATATCGCTATCGGTCTGCCGCTTGGCCACATGGCGCTCGAGGAGATCGCGGCCGAGTACGGGAAGACCTACGGCACGGACTACGTGGACCTCGGGTATCGGCCGGGCTACATAGCCGTCATGATCGGGATGGGGCGTGAGATCCGCGACTTCTTCGACACCGACTATCAGGGTCTCCGGGTCGACGACCTCGCCGTCATGGACGGCGTCCACTCGTACGAGGACATCGATATGCTCTTCGGCTTCGAGCACGGGGCCGTCATCGACTACTGGGTGCGATACGCGCAGGCGAGATTCAACCAGCGGATGGCGTTCGGAACGACTGCGGTGATGGCTCCCGACGCCTACCCGTATCTGCAGTCGAATCAGATCGAGGGACTGGTCGGGGGGCTTAAGGGCGCCGCGGAGTACGAGACGCTGATCGGGCACCCCGGCCTCGGCACGCGTGGCATGCCCGCACAGCAGTGGGCACATCTTCTGGTCATCGGATTCATCCTGCTCGGGAACGTCGGCTACTTCGTCTCGAGGCGGAACCGCGGGTAACGCGGGGAGGATGGTTTGGGCTCACCAGTCGTCATGGCTATCGGAACGTGGCTCGCGGGGTTTCTGACCCTCGCGATCCTCTCGTTCCTCTACAAGGACAACCCCTTCTACAAACTCGCGGAGCATCTCTACGTCGGCGTGTCGGCGGGGTACTGGCTCATCTACGTGGCGTTCTTCGACGTCGAGCCGATGCTCATCGACACGTTCATGACGGAGACCGGCGTGGAGAAGTGGCTCATCCTGATCCCCGGCGCGCTCGGGCTCATCATGCTCTCACGCTGGTTCCCGAAGACCGCGTGGCTGTCGCGCTGGCCGATCGCGTTCACCGTCGGCATCGGCGCGGGTCTCGGTATCACGGCGAACCTGCAGGGCTACGTCGTTCCACAGGTCGAGGCCACCCTCATACCCATGACCGGGTGGAACCTCGTGAGCCTGAGCAACCTGATCCTCATAGTCGGCGTCGTGACGACACTGCTCTACTTCTACTTCTCGAAACCTCACAAGGGAGTTCTCGGAGGGGCGGCGCGTGTCGGGGTGGTCTTCATCATGATCAGCTTCGGCGCGTCGTTCGGATACACGCTGATGGCGCGTATCTCGCTCCTCATAGGAAGGCTCTACTTCCTTCTGCACGACCTTCTGCACGTACTGAATTAGCCTGCCCAGCGCGAGATGTTCACGCCGGCGCCAACGGTGAATGCATCGGGCAGCGAATCCGTCGATGCCATCCGTATGGCCGCGCGAACGCCGCGGAACCCGCTCTCCAGAAGGAGCGCGGTGGCGTCGCGATACCGTCCATTGATCCCGGTGATGATCTGTGTAAGTCCCAGGGAGGCTCCCCTGCTCCAGACCTGTCTCAGGAGCTCGATGAGCACGGCACGCTCGTCCGCGCCCGGACGGATCGCCAGCAGATGGATATAGCCTCGTCCTGAGGTGTCCTGGCTCCTGAACGGCATCGTCCTCAGAACAGCGAAACCGTCCAACCCTCCGGTCGGCCCCTCGACGAGGAACGTATCGCCGAGCCCATGCTCCTCGCACGCCGCGACCTCACGCGAGTAGTCGAGCCCCGGAAGCAGCGCGGCCGAGATATCGCGGATCTCGCTCAAGGTGCGTCGGCGAGCGCCGGAGTCGGCGGCGCTGAGCACGCGAACCTCATCCGCAGACAGCCCGTTGTACCGCTCGGCGGTTCGTACCAGCGAGAGCTCCATGATCATCGTCGGGAACGTCGCGCCGAAGCCGGCTCTGGCATAGAGACCGAGATTCGGCCCGCTCTCGGGCATGGTCTCGAGTCCGATGATGTCTGCCCGGGGCCGGAGGTATTCGAGCACGTGGTCGACAAGTCCCGATCCGATGCCAAGTCCCTGAAACTGCGTCGGAACCCCGAACGTCCCGAACCAGCCGACCCTCCCCCACGTCCGCGCGAGGATGAAGCCCACCATGGCGCCATCGGCGGCGATCGCGACGAGGTTCGCTTCGGGGTCAAGCGAGGTCGTGTACCGGAGAGACTGGAGTGAACGCTCGGGGAGCGAATCCTGCGGCTTCCGGTATGCGCGGTACCAGTCCGTGAAGACGCCGGCTTCGATCTCGGCCACGGCCGGCAGATCGCTCTCCGTCATGACTCGCACTGCGAAATCAAACCGGCTCACACACATCCTCCGCGCCCCGGTTCCGCTGGTGCCCGCACCATCCACTGAGTACAAGGAGTACCGGACGAGGGTCGCCCTGTCAAGCGCGTCGGTTCAGTACGGCGCCCGCGGCCCGTTCGCCACGGTCTCTGCTCACACGCTTCGTCGAGCGCTACTCCGCGACGGTCGCGGTCTCGACCCGGTCGAAGACGTATCCGGCTCGCTCGGCCCCCCAGACGTGGTTGCCCTCAGCGTCCCATCCGCGGTCCCAGCTGACGATGCCCTCGTTCGTCACGCGCACCTCGGAGGTGGCATACGATGCGCCGTGGAGTTCACTCCCGCACTCGCCGAGGACCGTCTCTCCCTCGAACGCACCGTCATCCGTCTTCGCGAGGAAGACCGTGCAGCCGTCCTTGAGCGTCAGCGAATCGGGTGAGAGAGCCGCGAGCGGCTCATCCTCACGCCACACGCCGGCAAAGCGAATCGGGTCTCGCAGGAGGTAGATGTCACTCCGGAAGGTACCCGGTGGATCCTCGGTCAGATGGTAGACGCGCTGCCTGTAGGGATGGTCCAGATAGGTCGCGACAGCCTGCTCCACGTAGAACCAGTGTCCGTCGTCACGCGACGTCCAGACAGGCGTCATCTCGAGACGGATGTCGTAGTAGTTCGTGTCCGCATACGATTGCGCCTGACTGCTGAACGAGCCGGTCATCCACTCGGCCAGCGTGGCGAGGTCCTCGCCGGCGTCCTGCCGGGAGCATCCTGTCATGACACACACCGACGCCAGCGCCGCCAGGACCGCCACCGCCAACGCCCTGCATCGCATCTGTGGTCTCACGGGATCTCTCCATGTATGTGATCGTTGGAATGCGTCTGCCGATCCGGCACGGTGTCGGCACGCCCACCTGCACGACGGTCGGCCTCATCGGTCACCTCGTTGATCGCGGCATCGAGGTCTTCAAGATCCATCCCTGCGAGCTCTGTCGAGGGTATGGGCCTCCCGACGACCACCGCACACCGCGCAAACAGCATCGGTATGATGAAGCGGTCCCACGTGTGCGGGACCGCCCAGGCCGGGCGCGCTCCGATGCCTACAGGCACGATGGGGCAGCCGGAGGAGAGCGCTGCCGCGACCGCCCCTCCCTTCGATCGGCGCTCGGGACCGCTCGGTCCATCGGGCGCTATGCCGCAGTCGTGTCCCTGCGCGAGCGCGCTCTTCATCGCGATCAGTGCGGCCATTCCGCGCCGGCCGCGGGCGCCGCGCACCGCGGCGTAGCCGAACCGCTCGATCATACGAGTGAGCACCTCTCCAGCGAAGCTGGTCGACGTGATGATGACCGCGCCTCGGTCTCGAAACGCCGGAACGAGCAGGAAGACGCGCCCGTGCCAGAAGGCGTAGATCCTCGGAGTCGGGTCGGCGCCGTCGGCGTCGGTGCCGGAGCCATCCGGCTCGGCACCGTCCGCCTCGGACACGTACTGCGTCCAGTCGACCCGGAGCGTCGCTGCGATGGCGCTCATGACGAGCGCCGACGTGCCGGACAAGAACGCGATGAACCACGGGGAGCGGGATATCCGCTTCCGAAGCCTCCTGATGCGTGAGCGCCTGCGACGGGAGGTCAATGCCGCTACTTTCCCTTCCTGCGAGCCTCAAGCCCATCGCGGAGCATCGGCGCCATCTTGAGGAACTCCTCGAGTGTGTCACAGCCGTAGTCGTCACACTCCGCGCACGTCGTCACGCCGCGCTTGACGCCGCAGAGTCTGACGGAGCAGACGCTGCAGTGGCCGAACTTCACCTCACCGGCGCTTGTGCAGCCCGAGCAGTTGATGTCCTCGGGCTTGACGTCGGCGTTGTACATCTTCGACCACTCAACCGCGGTCTTCGCCCGCAGCGCGTCATCGTCATCTCGCATCGCGATGAACGCCGAGCACTCGTGGCAGTGCAGTCCACAGATCCCGATGATCTCAGCCATGGGTCCTCCTAGTGATGATACGGGTGCGCCTCGCCGAAGTACGAGAGGCAGAACGCCTCGGTCGCCGCGAGCAGCTTCGCGGGCAGATCGGTGTCGATGTCCTGCTTGCACTTCATCGCGAGAATGAGCATGTGGTGGAGTTCGCCCAGCGTCTCGTGATACGCAACGAGAGCTTCATCGTCACCGGCGGCCCCCGGCTTGATGCGCTGCGCAAGGAAGTACTCCGCGACGATGTCCTGGACCGCCTGCGCGTGCTCCTCCTTGGTCATCACCCAGCGGACGATCTGATTGTAGTTCTTCGCGCCGTCCATTGAGAGTTCGCCGATCTGGACCATGGCCTTCTCGATCGTCCTCGCGTGCTCCTCGATCATCCCAATGCGCATGGCGTCATCGTAGATCCCGCACGGGACCTGACAGTGCGCCAGCACAGCGCTCGGGATCAGTACTGCCAGCGACACTGCCAGAATCAGGTTCCTCGGTCTCACGGTCTCCTCCTCTGCCGTCGTTCGTCGACCTTGGGCGTGCGCCCCGTCGACATCCGGGTTCGTCGGATCACTCGGTCACTCGGTCACCCGTCTAGTCGGTCTGCCGGTTCTTCACGTACGTATCGAGCCAGGTCTCCGTCTCCCAGAGCAGGTGGAGAAGCGATTCCCTCGCCCGATAGCTGTGGCTCTCGTGCGGCAGCAACACGAACCGCACCGTCGCCCCGTGCCCCTTGAGCGCCGTGAAGAACCGCTCGCTCTGCATCGGGAACGTGCCGGGGTTGTTGTCCGCCTCTCCATGGATCAGGAGAAGCGGCTCGTTGACCTTGTCGGCGTGCATGAACGGGGACATCTCGAAATACGTCTCGGGCGCCTCCCACAGTGTGCGGTCCTCCGACTGGAATCCGAACGGTGTGAGCGTACGGTTGTAGGCGCCGGTCCTCGCCAGACCCGCAGCGAAGATGTCGGAGTGGGCGAGCAGGTTCGCCGTCATGAACGCGCCGTACGAGTGCCCGCCGATGGCGATCCGGTCGCGGTCGGCCACGCCGAGCCGCACGACCTCGTCAGCGGCTGCCTGCGCGCTCGACACGAGCTGCTCGAGATGGGTGTCGTTCGGATGAGCATCACCCTCCCCCACGATCGGCATGGTCGGACCGTCGAGCACCGCGTAGCCCTGCGTGAGCCAGACGAGCGGCGACCACCAGCCGACCCAGTCGAACCGGTACGGCGAATCGTTGACCTGACCCGCGGCATCGGCGCTCTTGAACTCGCGTGGATAGGCCCACATCACCATGGGGAGCGGACCGTCGCGCTCCGCGTCGTACCCCTCGGGCAGATAGAGCGTCCCGGTCAGGTCGACACCATCGGCGCGCTGATAGCGGATGAGCTCCTTGCTCGCGTGCGTGAACTCCGGAAGCGGGTTCTCACTGAACGTGATCTGTCGGAGCGTCCCCTCCGAGAGATCGCGAATGAAGTAGTTCGGGATGTCATCGACCGATTCCCGCGTGGTAATGACATGCCGGCCCGTCTTGTCGAGCACGAGCATCGGACGTTCGTAGTACGGGGCCTCCGACCGGAAGAGCCTGTGGGTCTCCCCATGGTAGGTGTCGAATGCATCGAGGAACGGTCGGTCACCATCGGGTGACGCCCCGTCGCCGACCAGGTAGAGCGTATTGGCGTCATCTGCCGTCAGCATCACGCTGCGCCCGTACCCGTTGAGGGTCATGACGGGCTTGCCGGGGTCGTTGTAGCGGTCCTCCCACGAGTAGTCCATGAGAAGCTCGGGCTCGCCCGGGGCGTCGGGCGCAACCCTGTAGGCGCGGATCGTGCGCGTATCCCACCACCACTCGCTCAGTATCGCCAGCTCGCCGTGCCCCCACAGTATCTCGTCGTACCGGAGCTCGAGCGTCGCAAGCACGTCCGGCTCCCCGGCGAACGGCGCGGGGAGCATGAAGACGCGGTCGCGCTGCTCCGCCTCTCGACCCGCGTCGCCGCCATCCAACGCTTCGGCCCAGACGAGCGTCGCCGGAGCATCCGCGCGCCACTCGATGCTCCGGGGTCCCTCATGCGTGCTCCCGCGTGCGATCGGGATCGATTCGCGGAGCGGAAGATCGGCGATGGTGTGAAGGACGTTCCCGTCGAGGTCCCACACCTCAACGAGCATCGGGAAGCGGTACGAGGGCACAACGTAGGAGTACGGACGGTGGAGCGTCCACACGAGAAGCATGTCGCCACCAGGTGATGGGTCGACACGCCATCGCACGGCGGGCTCGCCGAGCGGCGTGATCGCTCCATCGAGATCGACGAGGGCGAGCTGGGTCGTCATGTAGTGGTCGAACAGAGCCTCATCGTGAGGGTTGGCCAGCAGGTCCTGATAGGTCCTCGCCGGGGCACGCTGCCCAAGGTTCTCCTGAATGATCGGACCCGCGGGAACCCGTGAGCCGGCGGGCTCGTCGCCACGTCCATCGGGGACCAGGCACGCCACCAGCGCGCTCCCACCCGAAAGCCACCCGGGTCTGATGCCGGCCGTGAGACTGATGACCGGACCGGTCAACCGACGCGCTTCGCCGGATGCGGCATCCGCCACCCAGAGCTCGACACCGTCCGGAGTCGTGTTCGTGAACGAGACGAACTTGCTGTCCGGCGCCCACGCCACACTCCCGATCCTCGGATTGACAGGCAGCCCCGTGACGGGCCGGCGTTCGAGATCGGAGATTCGAAGGAAGGTGAGCTCCTTATAGGGCCAGACACGGCTCCGCGAATCGTTGTCCGGCTTGATGCGGAGTCCGGCCAGCCTGAGTTCGCGCTCCGCCAGCTCCTCGACGCCGGGATATCCGGGGCGCTGCATCAGGAGCATCACGTCGCGGTTCGGGCTGATGCTCGTCCTGGGCGTCCGCGGCGCATCGATGACGTCCACGAGCTTCTGCGACGGGAGCCGATACTCGGTCTCCTCTGCTCCCACCGCCGCCGCCGTCAGCGCGACGAGCAGAAGCGTGAGGACCGCCGCGCGGGCCACCATGCCGTTGAAATGGACTGCTGTCACTTCGCCCTCCTCCCGGGTGTCTCTCTGTCGCTCATGCCGGATTCACCATCGGATACGGACTTGGATGCGACCACGACCACGCGGTCACACTCATCGCAGTCAGGTTCGAACGCGATGCCGGAATACGTTTCCAGCACGCGGAAGCCGGACCGGACAAGCAGCGTCTCGAGCTCCGCGAGGTCGTACGGACGCTGGCGGTGCACCTCGAGCGCTCCATCGTCAAAACGGAACACTGTCGTTGCCTGTCCCACCTGCCGGTCGTAGTAGGTCTCCTGGTAGAACACCTCGCCATCGAGCTCATGCTCGTAGATGCCGTCCTCGTGCGTACGATACATCCGCACGGTGTTGCTGTCGAACACGAACAGCCCGCCCGAGGGAAGAACGTCTCCGACCGCCCTCATCATCGTCAGAACATCGTCAGGACTTGTCAGGTAGTTGATCGAATCGAACGTACAGGTCACGGCGTCGAAGCGACGGTCGGGCCGGACAGAGGATTCGTTCGCCCTGACCGGAATGCCGGCCGGCAGCGGGCCGCGCATGTCACCCACAGAGAACGAGACGCCGGACACGCCGGCGGCACACGCACGGGCCCGCTCGACCATCGTCTCGGAGTGGTCGATGCCGTGCACGGTGTGCCCGCGCCTGGCGAGCGCAAGCGCCAGCGTTCCCATTCCGCACGCGATGTCGAGCACACACGCGCTCTCACGGGCGTGCCTCGCGACAAGCGTGTCGATCATCGGCGCGAAGCGCTCCGAGAAGCTGCTCCATTCCGGTTCGTAGAACCTCGCGAGGCGGTCGTACGCCTTCACGCTCCTCCCCTCGCTTCGTCCCAGACCGCGGCGATGCGGCCGAAGAGC
This sequence comes from uncultured bacterium, assembly GCA_964597945.1. GTDB lineage: Bacteria > Joyebacterota > Joyebacteria > Joyebacterales > Joyebacteraceae > JAPEKQ01. Next base: position 20,003 of record CAZRAD010000016.1, on the reverse strand, counting down.
GACGTCCACCGGTACGGCTCGAGCGCGTCAGCCACCGGCGCCGGAAGCTCGCCCCGCGCATCGCACAGAGCTCCGCGGTCAAGCGACTGCTCGAGCGCATCGATGATGCCGGCCACGAAGCCGGCCTCGGCGCCGGAGGCAAGCCGGTCAACGCTTTCCAGCGCGGGCATCGGGATCGCGGACAGAGCCTCGCCCACGAGCGGACCGATGCCGCCCGTCACACCCGGGAGCGCGGTGACCGCTATGCGGCATCCGCATGCCAGCGCCTCGACGAGCACCAACGGGATCCCCTCATAGAGTGACGGCAGCACGAATACGTCCGATGAACGCATCAGCGACGCGAGTTCCGCCTGGCCGACCTCACCGTGGAGCACGACGTCTGGTATCATCAGCTCCATCCGAGCCCGGAGCGCGTCGGCCTCGTCACCGGCGCCGGTCCCCGCGATATGGAGCGTCACGTCACCACGACGTTTCGTCAGTCCGCTGAACGCGTCGAGGAGCTGCGGCACACCCTTGGCGCTGCTGAACTTACCCGCATACAGAACGTGCCTTCCCGGCGCCCCAGGCCCCGGCCGCCGTCCTTCCACGGAGAAGATATCGTCGCGGTAGCCCACGCCCACGACGTGGACGCGCTCGGGCGGGATGTCGAGGATGCGCACGAGCTCATCGGCGTGTCCCGCATGAAGCGCGACGAACCGCTCGTTGCGCCTCACGCCGGCCACCACGCCATCCTTCAGATGAGGACAGAGCTCCATCTGCCTGAGGCCGGTCGCGTGACACTGTGTCACGACCGGCACGCCGGGAGCGGCGTCCTTGATGAGCGAGCTGACGAGCCATACGTGGTTTGAGTGAATGAGATCGGGTGAGAAATCCGCGACAACACGGGCGAGGTGTCGCGTCCAGACGTCCCGATACTCGTCAAGCTGTCGGGACTCGAGTCCGGAGAAGCACGAGCTCGGGTAGGGCATCACGTCGCTCATCCCCGGGACCGCGAAGGGGAGCCCGGGTGCGCCGCAGTCGAACAGTACCGGGTGGACTGTCACTCCCAGCGCTTCGAGACCATCTGCGTCGCCGCTTCCTTCGGGAGCGCCGATGACGGCCTCCTGCTTCCAGCCCGCACGAGCGGCGCGGCGCACGAGCGCCTCGAGCATCGTCCCGCTCCCGGTACGTCCGGGGCGCTGAGAGAGAACATGGAGGACTCTGGGCATCAGCTTCCCGATCGAGGAACCCCTACTCGGACCGCGGCGGCTCGAGCGTACACGGCTCGCCGCGGACGGCCTCGGCGAGGAGACAGAACACGTACGGATGGAGCCGCGTCAGATAGTCGTCCACCGTCTCCCCTGCGATGGACTCGGCGGCGAAGGCGTCGCGGACACGCTGCCACTCCGGATCGGTGCGCACAAACCCGCCCTTGACGCGTTCGGACGAACCCGAGATGAACGTGAGCCGCTCGTTCCCGCTCGCAACCGCGCCGGCCGGGCGGGTGCCGTCGTACTCGACCGCCATCAGCCCGGCGATGTGCGCAACGTACTCCTCGCGAGGGATCAGGTCGTACCCCCAACGCTCGGTCACGTTTTCATATCGGTGTGATGTGTAGAGGAATACCGGACGGTCACCGGCGATCTCGAGCGTCGTCGCCACGTAGACACTGAGCCGCTCCATGTCGCGCTCCGGCTCGACCCCGTAGACATCGCGAACATCCGGGAAGAAGGCATCGACGGCATCGTGGAGCGGCTTCGCAGCGTCGAGCGCGGAGCGCCACGCATCGCCGTGACTCCACATCTCAAACACGGGGATGCCAACGAAACCGACTTGCGCCGCCGGTCTCTGCCGCTTGATCTCATCAACGACGGAGACCATCTCCGCGATGACCGTGTCGAAACGCGGATCATCGCGCCCGATGAAGAGCGGCTCGGTCACGCCCTCCCTCCAGTCGATGATGAGATACCCGTCGTAGTCGGGCGGAATGTACGAACTGAGCCATGCATCCAGAAGTGCCGGAGTCTCGAATACGCCATGTCCATACGGGTCGATCCCGGACTGCGGCAGCTGCGGGGTCGGCACGATGTCCCACAGACCGTACTCCTCGAGGACGGCCTCTGTCGTGGCGAGCGTCCCGAGCAGAATGGGCGGCTCATCCGCGAGCGCTGTTGCGCTCCACGTCACGGCAACGAAAGCAACGCAGAGCACGGCAATCGCACCGAGAGTCGACAGTCTGTGCGGTCTGATGGAGCTGCTGTCATTGTGGTTCACGCCTCTCCTCCTCGTCAGTCGTTCGCTGTGCGACACTTCTCGATGACGGCACAGTAGATCGCTCCGCTGTCGGTGAAGCGCGCGACCCGCCAGCCCGTGTCCTCCATGAGACCCCGCATCTCATCGCGGGAGACCAGGAGGTAGTCGAACCACGGGGTCGCGTAGGTCTTGTACCGAACGCGGATGCGGACCTGCCCACCCATGCGCCCGAGCGCGCGGTTGCGGCCGTGGTATGTACGATGGTACTCAGCCTTCGTGTCATACGGATCGAGACTCTGTACGATCAGCCTCGCGTCGGGACTCGTCATCGCGTGGAAACGCTTGAGCATCCACCTCGCTCGGACGGGGTTCTCGAATAGACCGAAATTGTTCCCGAACATGACGATCGTATCGAACACCCCGAGTTTCTTTGATGCCGCGGTCGCTGCGAGTACTCGCGCCCGCTCCACGCCTCGGGCCTTCGCGACCTTCACCGCGAGCGGCGAGACATCGATCGCGAGGACGTCGTGCCCCTTCCTCTGGAGATACAGCGAGACCCGACCCGCACCGCAACCGATGTCGAGCACACGGCCTCTGGCTGCGAGGATGGCCTCGCGCTCACAATCGAGCCAGTTGCGATACTCCGCGAAGTACGTCTTCGGACCGCCGGATACGTCGATGAATCCATCGTCGCGTTCCACGATCTCGACCGCATCCTGGCCGTTCATGTAATCGAGGATCTCGCGTCCGAAGGCGTCCCAGTCTCTCGTCATCTCTCTTCTCCACGACCGGCGCAGCCGGTCGTCAGCTCAGTCCGTTGTGACGGAGCAGCGCGGCCGTACTCGGCTCGCGCCCGCGGAAGTCGCGGTAGGCATCCATGGGATGACGACCGCCGCCGACAGACAGGATCGCATCCCGGAACTTCCTGCCGAGTGCCTGGACCTGGTCCTCATTGTCCAGCCCGGCCTCCTCGAACGCAGCGAACGCGTCGGCGGAGAGCACCTCAGCCCACTTGTAGCTGTAGTACCCGGCGGCATACGCCGGCGTGAAGATATGCATGAACCCGCACAGCATCCGATCATCATCGAACGGCGGGAGCGATCTGGTCTGTTTGATGACCTCACGGTGAACATCGAACGGCGTGGCATCGCCCTCGGGGTCGTGCTCGTGATGAAGCCGCATGTCGGTCACTCCGAACTCGAGCTGGCGCATCATCATCGAGCCGGCGCGGAACGTCCGCGCGGCCACGATCTTCTCGAAGAGCTCATCCGGAAGCGGCTCACCCGTCTCGTAGTGTGCCGTCATCCCGAGCAGCGTCGGGCGGTTGTAGCACCAGTTCTCCATGAACTGACTTGCCAGCTCGACCGAGTCCCACTCCACTCCCTCGAGCCCGGCGACGTCGGCGTGGTCGACCTTCGTCAGCATTGACTGAAGCCCGTGTCCGAACTCGTGGAAGAGCGTCTCGACCTCGCGGAAACTCATCAGGGAGGGCTTGTCCCCCACCGGCGGTGTTCCGTTGCAGGTCAGAAGCACGACCGGGAGCCGGAGCTCGCCGTTCATCCAGCGTCGAGAGAGAAGGTCGTTCATCCATGCGCCGCCCCGCTTCTCGTGCGGCCGCGAGTAGGCGTCGAGATGGAAGGTCGCGATCGGCTCGCCGCTGTCGTCGCGCACGAGAAACGAGTGCACGTCCTCGTTCCAGACCGGAGCCTGACCGTCGGCGGCCTCGATCTTGATCCCGAAGAGACGTTCGGAGAGCGAGAAGAGACCGTCAAGGACTCTGGGCATGGGGAAGTACGGCCTCAGCTGGTCATCGGTGTAGTCGAACTTCTGCTCACGCAGCCGCTCGGACCAGAATGCGGTGTCCCAGTGCGTGATCTCGCCGTCGAACCCGTTCGCCGCCGCGAGTTTCCGGATCTCGTCGAGGTCGGCATCGGCGTGAGACTTCGAGGCGGAGGTGAGCTCATCGAACATCCGGCGGACGGCCGCGATATCGGGAGCCATCTTCTCGGAGAGACTCAGGTCCGCGAAGGTGTCGAACCCGAGAAGGCCTGCCTTCTCCCTGCGGAGCATCAGCTCGCGGTCGATGATACCGGTGTTGTCCCACTCGCCCGACGACGCCCTGGTAACGTATGCCCGGTACACGGCCTCGCGCTGCGCGCGGTTTCGGCTGTGCTGGAGGAACGGACCGAAACTCGGGTAGTCGAGCGTGATACGCCAGGGACCGTTCGCCGGGTCCGGGTCGCCGGCTTCGTCCTTCGACTGCGCGTACGACTGCGCCGCGAGCTGCCGCAGCGAGTCCGGCCAGCCCTCCGCGTCGGCGGCATCGGTGATGATAAGCTCGAACGCCTTCGTGGAATCGAGCACGTGGTTCTGGAAGTCGGTCGCGAGCTTCGAGAGTTCCTCCTCGATCTTCTGGAAGTGCTCGCGGGCATCACCATCCAGCCCGACACCCGCGTGCTCGGCGTCGCGCAGCCGGATCTCGACGGCCCGCTGCTGCGCCTCGTCGAGCGCGTCCCACTCGGGTCCCTCGCGGAGCGCCTTGAGTCCGTCGTAGATCGGCCGGCTCTGCTTGAGCTTGAGTCGGACGCTGACGACCTTCGGCTGCGCCTCGTCATGTGCCGCGCGGAGCTCGTCCGAGTTCTTCACGCTCATCAGGTGCTTCACCGGACCCCACGAGTACTCCATCGGGATCTCAAGCTCGGAGAGCGGCTCCATGAGCCCTTTCCACGTCGGCTCAAGAGAGCGCTCGAGGTTCTCGATCGCCTTGTCCATCGTCTCGATCACCGTGTTCATGGCGGGCACGACGTGCTCCGCCTGGATCTCGTCGAACGGGATCTTCGTCCCGCCGACCCTCAGGAGCGGGTTCTCCGCGGTCTTTCTATCGGTCATTGCAGGTCCTCTCGCAGTGGTCGTACCGGGCCTCTCGGACCGGGCGGTTTCAAGGGGATGTCAGGGGATAGAACGGGCCTCGACCCGCGTCGGCGTCGAGGCGGCACACGATCTTCTACTATGCTACTACGACAGGCTGAGGGTGACAACCGGTGAGGATGCGCCCTGGGGAGCGTATCGGGCCTCTCAAGGAGAGCGACGGCCTCCGTCGAGGCACGGTTACCCGCAAGAACCGCCTAGCTACCCGGAAATGCGGTCCAGCCAGCGGTGGAGCGGCATCATCGGCTTCCATCGGTCGAAGCAGTAGTCGACGAGCGACGGGCGCATGAACTCCTTCGGGATCCGCGCCTCGGTGAACGCGTACATCCCGTTGTGCTTGAGGAGTTCGGCCCTCGGGTGGTCCGCTTCGAACCCGCGCGGCACCCGCTTGTAGTGCGGCTCGCCGATGGCGCAACCGGGACTGCCGGCCACCTTCGCAATGGCGCGCTTGAGCGCCGGCCCGCTCTTCGGGTCGGCCACCGCGTCGCGGTAGACGGCAAGCTGCTCCGGCGTGAACCGGTACATCCCGACGGCCAGCATCATGTTCGGCGGCTCGACCTGGAAGTAGAACCCGCGGCTCTCCAGCTTCTTCGCGCGTCCATCCCAGAGAAAGATGCCAAGATGGGTCTTGTACGGCGCCTTGTCCTTGCTGAAGCGCGTGTCGCGGTAGATGCGGAAGATGGAGCCCGCACCGTTGGTCCGCGTGTCGGGGACGACCTCGGGCGCGATCTTCTGCAGCCGCGCGCCCATCTCGACGACGAACGCTCGGGCCGGCTCGATGACGAACTCCTGGTAATCGGCCTTGTGACTATCGAACCAGCGCTTGTCGTTGTGCTTGACGAGTTCGCGGTAGAACTCGGTCGTTCCCTTTGAGAAACCGTTGAACCCCGTCACCGACATGCTGCCTCCTCTGTGCCCGGCGCCCGCCGTGCCCTCCGACGCGTTCGTGTCCTTGATTCGCGTAACCCCCGGACCCGTCCATCCGAACCGCTTGAGATCGATCACGCCCGCGGGGCTGAACATGACGCCTTCCGCCTCGAGCATCGTCCGCTGCACCTCCGCACCGGGGCGCGCGCTGATCCTCCCCTGTCCGTTGATGACCCTATGCCACGGGACGTTGTCCTCTGGGCGAACCGACGCCATGGCGTACCCGGCCATCCGCGGTGTGCACCCGCCGGCGACCGCCGCGAGCTGTCCATATGTGGCAACCCTGCCCGCGGGAATCATTCTCGCGAGCGCATGGACGCGCGCGTGCACGCCTGTCCGAGTTCGGACGGATTCGCGCGCTGACCGAGAAGCAGGCCGCTTCGGCATGCGGTTCTCCTGGGCTTCGGGGAGTGTGCTGCGATGGTGCGATGAGCCCCGCTCCGCGACACCTCGCGGGGCCGTGCTCTCCGGCTGCTAGAACTCGAATCCCGCTCCGAGACCGAGGATCGGGACGTATCCGAAGTTGCCGTTGATCTGGGTCGCCATCTCCATTCCGACCTCGGGTCGGAGATAGAACGGCCCGAGGTCGAACGACCAGCCGTTGATGAATCCGAACCGATGGAGCAGCCACGAGTCGTTGAGCTCTTCGAGCGGTCCCTCAACGAACGCGATCTCGATCGAGTCGAGGCTGTACCGGGCGATAGCGGTGACCGCGACGACGTCGTTGAAGCGGTAGGTCACGATGAACGGGATCTCACCGCCGAACGAACGGACCTCTGCGAAGTACTCATCGAGCGTGCCTCCGTCGTCATCGTCCGACTCGGTCGTCACGAACGTGAGCCCGGGTGCGATGGCCATGGTCAGGTGCGGATCGGGCACGTCGAGCGCCCGCTTCACAGAGAGCCGTCCGCCCATCCCGCCGACCGAGGCCCAGAGCTTCGCGTTGAGCTCGGTGTTCCGTGTGAGCCCGAAGCCGAGCTTGAATCCCCACGCCTCGCCGCCGGCCATCTCGGTGGCGATGAAGGTTCCGCTGTCGTCACCCTCGAGGAAGATGAGCGACGTCATCTCCAGACCCATATTGTAGTCGGCGCCGAACTTCGCGTGGCCGGGCTCGATGACCTCGGCGGTCTCCATCACCGAGGTGCTCATCACGGCGCAGCCGGATGACAGCGCGAGGACGGTCACGAGCACGGCAGCGGCCAGGAGCCGCGCGAGTCGCTGGAGCATGGATGTCCCCCGTTGTCTCTCGCCTCGCTATTTCGCGAGATTGTACAGGAAGTGGACGAGCGCCGAGATGCCCTTCTCCCATGTCGGGAGATGGAGCTTCTCGTTCGGACCATGGATGTGGTCGCCCGGCAGCGAGAACCCGGTCAGGAGCGAGTGCGCGCCGAGGATATCATGAATCTGCCCGACGGCGCCGATGCTGCCGCCGCTCGGGTAGTACGCAGGCTCGACGCCCCACACGGTGCGGTACGCGTCCATGAGCTCCTGTACGCCCGGCTCGTCGAGCTCCGTGAGCGTCGCGGGGAAACCGCTGTAATCGAGGATCTCCCACCGAATGGTCGGCGGAGCGACCGCCGCGAGGTGAGCCTCAAGCTGCTCACGCACCTTCGCCGGGTCCTGATACGGCGCAAGACGGATCGTGCAGAGCGCCTCGGCGAAGACCGGAATCGCCGCTTTGGGACTCCCCGCCGTGATCTGGATAACATCGAGCGCGGGCCGGGCGCCCTGTCGCTCGAGCGGTGTGAATCCCGGCTCTCCCCAGAGCGCTGGCGAGCCCGATTCCTTGAGGAACGCCTCGTCGTTGAGCGGGAGCTTCTTGAAGGACTCGCGCTCCTCCTCGGGAAGCTCGCGGACGCTGTCGTAGAATCCCGGGAACGCAACGCGCGCCTGCTCGTCATGCATCCCGGCGATGAACTCGCAGAGTGCGTGAATCGGATTGTGGACGACCCCGCCATATCCACCCGAGTGCAGGTCGTTCGTGGGACCGGTCACACGGAGCACGAACCGACTCATCCCACGGAGACCATAGACCAGTGTCGGAGTGTTCTCGCCCAGCATGCCCGCATCGGTGTTGAGAACCAGGTTGCACGCGAATTCGCCGCGGTGCGCCTTCAGGCACCCGCCGAGCGACGGTGAGCCGACCTCCTCCTCCCCCTCGAGCATGAACTTGATGCTGACGGGAAGCGGGCCGACCGCCTTGGCGGCCTCGACGGCCGCGATCATCGCCATGATCTGACCCTTGTCGTCCGATGCGCCGCGTGCGTAGAGATTGTAGCCGTGGATCGCCGGGCTGAACGGGTCTGTCTCCCAGGCGTCGAGCGGCTCGACCGCCTGCACGTCGTAGTGACCGTACAGCAGAACGGTCGGGGCCGACGGATTCGCGGCGAGCAGTTCCGCGAACACGACCGGATGGCCGGCCGTCTCGAGGATCTGCGCGCGGTCTGGGCCGAGCCTGTTGAGCCGCGCAAGAAGCCAGTCGGCCGCGCGCCGCACGTCACCGTCGTGTTCGGGATTGTCGGATATCGACGGGATGGTCAGAAGGTCGCGAAGCTCGATGAGAACCTCGTCCCGGTTCTCACGTGCGTGCTGTAGCGCAGCGTTCAGACTCTGTGACATATGTCGCTCCCGGATTGTGTTCTTCCCATCCAGCAGTGTCGGGTGACACGCCACCGACACGTGAAGATGCCTACTCGTCCTGGAAGACGAGACTCCCCTCAGCATAGACGGCAACAGGATAACATGTGATGTCGAAGGGGTCACCGTTCCAACAGGTGAACGACGCCCACTTGCCGCGACCCAGCGTGCCGAGTCTGTCGTCGATCCCGAGGATCTCCGCGCTCTTTCTCGTCACGAGTTCGACCGCCTGCTGGCGGTCGTATCCGCAGCGCACGAACCAGCGCGTCTGGAGGAACAACGTCCGTGCCGGAGTCACCGGGTGATCGGTCATGAAGGTGCACTCGGCGCCGGAGCCGATGAGGTGGCGGACGTGCTTCCACGACTCGTGCTTGAGTTCGACTTTGTAGGCGAAGCAGTCGATCGGTCCGTACACGACGGGAATCTTCCGTTTCCGAAGCTCGTCGAAGACCGCCCGCTGGTGCACGTCGCCCGTGTGCTCGACCGTGACCTGAAGCTTGTACTCGTCGACGATGCGGAGGAGGGCTGCGATGTCGTCGATCTTGTGAACATGGACCCGGAGCCGCTCCTTGCCGAGCAGGAGGTCTCGGAGGACGGCCTCCTCCGACGTCAGCACGATCTCGTCCTTGGGCTTCTTGACGCCCTTTCCTCGCTGCTTCCTCTGCTTTTCGATCTTCTGCTTCACGGCGTCGAGCTGGCCGCGGAGGATGGCGAGAGCGCCCATGCGCGTGTTCGGGCGCTTCCCCTTCCAGGCGACGGTCGACATCGGGTTGTACCCGAACGCGGCCTTGATGCCGGCGCGCGCGATGAGCGCGTCATTCGTGTCGGTCGCGTAGTTTCGGATGACAGCCGACCGTCCGGCGACGATGTTGCCGCTCCCGGGGAGCACGCATGAGTAGAGCACGCCCTGCTCGACGGCGTCCATGAACGCCGCATCGTCCATCTGGACGGAATCGAGCGCGTCGGGCAGCGTCATCATGGAATCGAGATGCTCGTTGGCCTCAGCCTCGGCTCCAGGCTCGCCCTGACGCAGCATGCCTATGTGGCTGTGCGGATCGATGAAGGCCGGCGTGATCGTGTCGTACCGCCCGACGACCTTTCCCGTCTTCTTCTTGGATACGCCCTGGAGCTTCGACCCATCGAAGACGACGTAGGCGTTCTCCACGATCTTCCTGCCGGTGTAGATGCGCTTCGCATGTATGCAGTTCGCCATCGTTCTTCCTTCCTTGTCTCGCTGGGCGGCCGGTGCGAGCCGGCGCCGCGCGTCAGACTGGGCCGTCCGGAGCTTGGTCACACCCTAGAGCTTCGTCACGTTCTTGATCTCTCCACGGATACCGATCGTGTGCACCTCGAGCGGCGTGCCCGGCACGGTCTCCTCACGCGCCTGCGCGACCGCCTTCGTGATGCCGCCGCAGCAGGGGACCTCCATGCGCACGACCGTGATCGAACGCGGGGTCGCCTGCCGGAACATGTCCTTGAGCTTCTCGTAGTAGTGGCCGAGATCGTCGAGCTTCGGACACCCGACGACGAGCGCGCGGTCCCCGAGATAGCGCTCGTGGAAACCCGCCATCGCGAACGGAACGCAGTCCGCGGCGACCACCAGGTCGGACTCCTTCAGGAACGGCGCGCCCGGCGGGACCAGCATCAGCTGGACGGGCCAGTGCCCGAGTCGCGACGGCGCGTCCGCGTCACCCGCCGCGCCCGACGGTGCGCCGCCCGATGTTGGACGGAGGCTCCGCGCCGCGGAACCAGGGCACGCGTGGATGGGAGAGCCTGTATCTCTTGCGGCCATGTGGCGCTTGACCGCCTCCTCGTCGAAATCGGCCGCCTCGCGCTCCTCGATCGTGATGGCGCCCTGCGGACACTCGCCGAGACAGTCACCGAGCCCATCGCAATAGCTCTCACTGACGAGCTTCGCCTTGCCATCTACGATCTGAATAGCACCTTCGTGACAGGCGTCGGCGCAGAGTCCGCACCCGTCGCACTTCTCCTCATCGATGTGGATGATCTTGCGAACCGCCATCAAGGCCTCCCAAGGGTCCGTGGTGGACCGCGCCTGCCGGTCAGTATCCTGCGTCGAGGTCGACGCGATGCGGAACGGACTCCCCACGCGCCGCGGCGTTGATGGAAGCGGCGACCGCCTCCATCCGCTCACGCTCCGTGCGGTCGGTCCCCGGCGCCCCCCCGCGATGCGGCGACAGAACGACATTGTCGAGCGCGCCGAAATCGAAACGGGACGGCGGCGTCGACGAGCGGGATGCCTCATCCATGGGATAGTTGTACCACACATCGAGCCCCGCGGCACCCAGCGTTCCATCGGAAAGCGCCAGATAGAGGGCCTCCTCGTCAATGACGGCTCCGCGGCCGACGTTGACGAGAATGGCTCCCCTCGGGAGCAACGACAGCCGACGCGCGTTCAGGAATCCCTCGGTCGCGGGAGTCAGAGGCAGGGCAACGAACACGACGTCGCTCTCTGCCAGCATCCCGTCGACGGCGTCGGGCGCGGTATCGCTGCGCACGCCGGTCACCTCCATCCCGAACGCCCGGCAGTACGTCTCGATTCGCCGTCCGATCGCCCCGTACCCGAGGATCAGCGCGCGGCCGCCGTCGAGCCGGACGATGCCGCCGGCGGTGTAGCGGGGTGTCCAGTCGCCGGTCCGGAGCGCCCGGTCTCCCGGGATGAGCACCTTTGCGGCCGCGAGCGCCAGCGCGAAGGCGAGTTCCGCCGCGGCGCCGGCGTTGTGATGGATGTTGTGGACGGCAATGTCCGGGTACCGCTTCATCAGCTCGGCCGTCGTGACCGGGAGGCCGGCCCACGGGATGAGGAGCGTGCGGAGCCCCTGTGCAGCCTCAAGGTGCCGCTCGTCGGGCCGACCGGCGACAAGGAGCTGCGGACCCTCGGGCGGCAGTTCATCACCGTAGCTCAACGCGACGTTCCGGTCCACGAGCGACTCGAGCAGCGCGCGGGCCTCCGGGTCGGGCTCGTGGAGCACATGGGCGCGGAGAACCGGAGCATCGGATGCGTGGCTGGACGGCGTCATGCGGCGGCTCCTTCCGGGGCACGCGTGCGGCGGGCGCCCAGCTGCTGGACGATGAGTCCGGCGACAACAAACACAAGACCGACAACGGTCGCCGGGAGGATCTCCTCACCGACAAGCGCCCGGATGATAAGCAGCGAGAGGAACGGCGAGAGGAACACGAGATTGCCGATCCGCGATGCGTTATCGGAGAGCCTCAGCGCCCTGAGCCAGAGCATCGCAGTGAGACCCATCTCGACGGCACCCACGTAGACCGCGCCGCCGAGCGCATGCAGACCCGCGAGTCTGAGCGACGAGAACACGACACAGTAGACCAGAAGAAACGGCAGTGAGAGCGTGACATTCATGAAGAGCGTGACGACCGGGTCGCGTCGGTCCCGCGTGTTGCCGATCCAGTAGAGCGCCCAGACGACCGTGCTTGCCAGCGCCAGGCCGACACCGAGGGGGCTGTCGACGCCGAGCGCGGAGAAGCTCCCGCGCGTCGCGATCACGACGACGCCGAAGTAACTCACCGCCGCGCCGATGATGTCCGTGAGCGCCAGGCGCTGCTTGAGAAGCGGGATGGACAGGAGCGCGAGCACGATGGCCCACGTGTAGTTGAGAGGTTGAGCCACCTGCGCCGGGAGAAGGTCGTACGCATGGAAGAGGATGACATAGTAGGCCAGCGGGTTCATCAAGCCGAGACCGAGCGAAGCGCACCAGTCACGCCGAGTCGCGGCAAGTACGAGCGCGAACCTCCTGGTGAACGCGAGCGTCGCCCCGAGAACGACGAAGGCCGCGAGCCCCGCGTAGAAGAGAAGCTGCGGTACGTCCATGACGCTGAGCGAGAGCTTGAAGGCGGACGCGACGGTGGACCAGAGCAGCACGGCCGTGATGCCGAGGAGCGTGGCCCTCGTCTGTGTGTGCATCAGCTCTCCGTCCTCAAGGCACCCGACCGGCCCTCGTATGCGACCACGCTGAACCCGATCTCGAGCGAGTCGAGTCCGGCGGCCGCCGTCTCGCCGAAGTAGAAACCGATCAGCGCCCGGGCCTCCTCGAGCGTATCGAATCGGAACGATGTCTCGATGATGTGGCTCTCGAACCCGAGCCGTTCCCACCGCGCGCCGTCACCCGCGATCGGGTGGTCGGCGAGCGCCGTGAACTCGTCGTCTCCTGCGTTGTCGATGACGATGAGCGGGCCGCCCGGTGAGACCACGCGCTCGAGCTCGCGAATCCCCGCGGCGATGTCCTCGTCGGACGTCCCGCTGAGAAAGAACGCCCACGTCGCGTACGCTCCGGCGAAGGCGTCGTCGTGGAACGGGATCTCCTGCGCAACCCCGCGCGCCCACGTGAGGTCCTTCGCGTGGTCGATCATCCGGCCGTCGGGCTCCATCGCGACGACGGTGCGTCCGCCGCGCGTGAGCAGCTCGGCCGTGTGCCCGTCGCCCGCTCCGACATCCAGCAGGCGCCCACGCGGCAGCGCGCCGTCGAGAAACTCGACGACGCGCCCGTCGCGGTCCATCGTGCGGCGTTCGATGGCGAACATCCGCCGGTCGTCGCCGCCGTAGAAAGGAATCACATGGTCGCCGAAGTCGTGCTCGAGTTCATCCACTACTTCTTGCTCCACTCCCTGAGCTCACGCTTGATTCGCTCTTCGACATCGGCCGCGACCTTGCCCCAGTCGCCTTCAGTCCCCTCGGTCTCGTCGAGCCAGCTGCGTATACCGCGCTTGACCCTGGTCTCAACCTCGCCCCAGTCGGTGTCATCGATGTCGCTTGAGATCGTGACGCACGGGGACTTCTTCCTGCGGCGACTCCCGCACATCCCACCGAGACTGATCATGGCGCCCAGAACGAAGCCGAGGTCGTAGAGGTTGCCGATATTCCGTGGCTCGTACATCCGAACCGTGTCGCTGAAGAGCCCCCAGATGAACGTGATGATGATGATCAGGCCGTGCCAGAGCCCGGCCCAGAACCCGGCCGGCTCATCGACCGAGAACCGAGCGGTTCCCGCGGCACAGCCGGACAGCACGAACGCGGCACCGATGATCAGAAGCACCAGCGTGATGGTCCGACGACTCATTCTCATCCCTCCCGCTTGGACGGGTCTGATGGACCCGCCTGGTTCCGGCCGCTGTTGCCTCTCGGGCAGCTACCGCACCCCTGACAGCCGGTCGCTCTTACGGCCGCTCTCTTCGCTTCCTGTCGAGTTCAGCCTGCATCGCGTGACAGCGCGCGATCCAGACGGTCTCGTACTCCTCCTGGGATACTGTGCGCAGCGCCAATGCGGCAACTCCTGTGACGCCTTCCTCAAGACACCAGCGCACGCACTCACGGTACGCGTCCCAATCCAGCTCATCCTGATCCCACTCGGCCTCGACACGCACGCGGCCTGCAAGGTGTGCCGCAACTGCGCGGGTGTGCCCGTCGGTCAGGATGAGCCTGCCGTCCAGTTCCTTGACGGGAACCGGATCGGGTGGCTCGCCACTGGACGCAGCGCCGATGACCACGGCCAGCTTCTCGCGGCTGATGTAGAGCTGGCTCGGTTGGAGCCGGGTCAGTTCGATCGCGAACGGCAAGGAACGATCCGCTACTTCAGGAACCGGATCGCGAACGGGTAGCGGTACTTCACACCCTCGTTCGCCTTCATCGCGCCGATGATGGTGAAGATGAGATCTGCCAGTCCGACGAGGGGCATCAGGAATGCGCCGATCACCACGAACATCAGGAAGAAGCAGACGACGAACGCAATGAGCATCGTGATCTGGAAGTTCACTGCCTCCTTCCCCTGATCGTCGATAAACGGATCCTCGTCGCGCTTCAGCATCCAGACGACCAGAGGACCGACGACGATGCCCACTATCGGCAGGACGAAGCCCGCCAGAGCCATCAGGTGACAGGCCATTCCCCACGTTCTGGCGTCCTTCGAGACCCCGTTGTTCGCTACCTCGACCGGCTGCTGGGCCCGTGTGGTGTTCTCGTCCATGGTGTTCGACTCCCTTCCGAATGAAGTGCGCAGTGCCCGGCGCAGCCGCGCGGCGCTCTCACAACCAGAACCCCGTGGACACTGCCTTCTCTGATGATTCGGCGTCAGTCTACACCGCTTTGATGCACACCGCAACCGGGGTATAATAGGAGCTACGTGTGTCACGAACCCCTTTCGACAGTAGCGCGACCCCGAGCGCTCGGACATCCAACACAGGATATGACGTCATGAGCCGATCTCACAGGGTCGCAGCACGCACAACCGCCCTCATCCTCGTCACCGTTCTCTCGGCGACACTGCTCACCGCGCTCGCGGGAGCCGCTGTCGTCGCCCGTCAGGTCACGGACCCGTCCGAGCTTCTCGATGGCCCGGAGGCCGACGGTGCGCTCGGAGACTATCTGCTGGCAAACGACTTCGCCGCGTTCATCATCTCCTCCCCTTCCCACATCCACATTCCCGCCGAGACCGGCGGGAATGTCCTCGACGCCGCGGCGCTCCCGGGGCGCATCGACGAGCTGGGAGGCCACCACGCGGTCCTCGGTGACCTCACGAGACAGCCTCTCTACAACAACATCACCGTCGTGGCCGACGGTTCGACCGGGCCCGGCATCATCGTCGTGACCGGAACAGACTCCAGCGACTCGAACATCATCGTGACCACGCGCTACACGCTCGAGATCGGCAACAGCTATCTGACGATCAAGACCGAACTCCAGAACAACGGCGACGCCGTCGCCGGCTATGCCATCGGTGACATGCTCCACTGGGCGGACGGCGCGCACTTCGTCCCGGGATACGGGACGGACGTGACCGGGATCTCCACGATCACGGAGTGGACCGCTTCCCGCGGTGATGCGACCTGCTACGCGTACACGACGCTCTCAGGGGCCTTCAACGTCACGCATGGCCCGGACTGGTCCCGGCCGGTCGTGACCACCGCAACTCTCCCCGCCGGAGGAGCGCTCGCCATTGTGCGCACGTTCGCTGCAGGCGAGCCGGACCTGGCGTCGGTCAGTGACGTGGTCCACGTCGTCCGCGGGATGCCGACCGGCCTCCTCGATGGAACGGTCGTCGATGAGATGGATGGTGCCGGGATCGCCGGCGCCTCCATCGACTGTCGCGTCAATGAGATATCACCCTACACCGAGGCGCTCTCGGACCCGGACGGCGCGTTCGGGGCGACGCTGCCGCAGTCGAACTACGGGCTGATGGCGGAGCCGGACGGATACTACCCCGGCGATACCAACATCTTCGTCATCGCCGGGATGACGAACGAGATCGAGTTCGAACTCATGCCTCTCGCCACATCGGAGGGACGCGGTGACACGCTCACAACGGTGATGCGCCCGATCCTGTCGGTGCCTGCCATCGTGGAACCGGGTCAGAGCTTCTCGATCGAAGCGATCGCGCCGCTCTCGACCACGGGTTGGTCGGCCGAGCTTCGCCACGGCGGTCTCACGTACGAAACGACCATCTGGAACACGAACTACGACCACCCCCACGAGCGGTGGTTCATGTCGGCGTACGTCCCATTCGACGCCCCGGAGGCCGTCTTCGACCTCGTCGTGGAGGCGGCCGGGGTGCCCGCGGACACCGTCGCGCACGCCGTCTCAGTCCAGAGCTCGATCGACAGCGATTTCTACTTCATCCACGTCACCGACACGCACCTTCCGACCCACAGGTTTCACTACCAGCAGGGCGCGGCGGGTGACACGAGCGAGATGGTCGACTTCCGGACCGTCATCGACGACGCCAACATCATCAATCCGGCGTTCGTCCTCCACACCGGCGACCTCGTCAATGAGGGCGAGCTTGAGGACTACCTCGACTGGCACGTCTTCTCGAAGGCGCACCGCATCATGCGCGAGCTCGACGTCCCGGTCTTCCTCGTCGGCGGAAACCACGACCTCGGAGGATGGGGCAGCACACTGCCCCCGGACGGAACGGCCAGACGCGACTGGTGGAGCATCTTCGGGTGGCGCTACCTGGACGACCCTCCGCCGGGTGATGCCATCTACACGCAGAACTACACGTTCGACTACGCCGACGCGCACTTCGTCGGGATGGAGGCGTACAACAACTACGACTCGTGGCGATACGACATCTACGGTTCGGACAGCTTCACGGCCCTCCAGCTCGCTTGGCTCGTCGACGACCTGGCGATGACTTCTCCGGACATGGCCCAGATCCTCTTCTATCATCTCGACTTCCAGTGGCAGCTCGATCTCGGAGACCTCGGTGTCGACTGCGCAGTCTGGGGGCACATCCACAACAACTGGGGTTCGATCACCGAGCACCCGTACGACCTCGGCACGGACAGCTGCTGCGATGAGAACCGCGCCTTCCGCCTGGTCCGCGTCTCGGGCAACACGGTCACGCCGGTCGAGACGCTCTACGCAGGTGACTATGGTGAAGAGCTCAGGGTCACCTACGCCCCCGCCAATGATGGGACGCCGGCCACGATCGACGCGGTCGTGGAGAACAACTACCCGGAGGGTTTCGAACACGCGGTCGTGAAGTTCCACGTTCCCGCGTGCGCAGCGCCCTACGCGACCGACAATGGCGAGATCACGCAGACGCTCATCGACGGAGACATCGCGACCGTCACGGTCGCCCTCCCGCTCTCTCCTCACACTACCGAGTACGTCACGATCGGACCGGCAACCGACGTCCCGGAGACAGACATCACCGCGCTCGCGCTGATGCCGTGTCACCCGAGTCCCGCCCGGTCTGGCACGTCTCTCTCCTTTGTGCTACCATCCCGCGCGGATGTCGAGCTGACCGTCTACGATGTCGCCGGACGCCGGGTCACGGTGCTCACGGACGATGTCTACGACGGCGGCGAGCATGCCATCGACTGGGATCTCCGCGACGCGACGGGCAGACCGGTCGCCTCCGGCATCTACTTCTTCCGCCTCGAGGCCGGAGGGGGCACGGCGCACCAGAAGCTCGTCGTGATCAGGTAGCTGCGCTGCAGCCGCAGGGTGTGGGGCCGAGTTCGCACGGCCCCGGCGTCCCGCTCGCGAACAGCGCACCGGCACAGGTCCTCCGCCGAAAGGAGAGGTGAATGCCGTCCTCAACCGTCTTCTGGTTTGTCTTCCCTCCTGCTCTGTTCCTTGCCTTGACGATCGTGTTCTTCATCCGGACCAGCGGAAGGAGTGAGTGATGGACCCGGTCCTCGCAGGCTTCATCGGCTATCTTCTCGTTGTTGTCGTCGTCGGTTTCGTCACCGTCCGGTTCACGAAGACCCTCGCCGACTTCCTGCTGGCGGGCCGGAGGCTCGGGCCGTGGGTCGTCGCGCTGAGCGAGCGCGCGAGCGGCGAGAGCGCATGGCTCCTGATAGGGCTGCCCGGTCTCGCGCTCGCCAGCGGGTTCTCGGCGATCTGGTCGGCCATCGGGTGTGCTGCCGGCATCTTCGTATCGTGGACGCTCGTCGCCAGACGCCTGAGAGTCCAGACCGAGAAGCTCGGCGCGCTGACCCTCCCCGACTACTTCGAGGCGCGTTTCGGCGACACGAGTCACACGCTTAGAATCGTCTCGATGTCGGTCATCGTGTTCTTCTTCACGTTCTATGTCGCCGCCCAGTTCCTCGCCGCGGGCAAGGTCCTCCACACGACGTTCGGCATCGCCCCGATCCACGGCATGATCATCGGCGCCGTCATCATCCTCTTCTACACGATCATGGGCGGGTTCTTCGCGGTGGCGTGGACCGACCTCATCCAGGGGCTTCTGATGGCCGGTGCGATGATCATCCTGCCGGTGGCAGGCTTCATCAAGCTGGGAGGAATCAGCGGCGTCGCGGAGCGGCTCGCAGCGATCGATCCGAACCTCCTGCTGGCGACGGGAGGACAGACGGGGCGGCCGCTCATCATGGGGCTCATCATCGGGAGCCTCGGTATCGGGCTCGGGTACGTCGGTCAGCCGCACCTGCTCACACGATTCATGTCCATCCGTGACCCGCGCGAGCTCCGGAAGAGCACGGTCATCGCGATGGTCTGGGTCATCATCGCGTTCTGGGGCGCGGTGCTCGTCGGTATCGCGGGTCTAGCGCACTTCGGTCAGGGCATCCTCGCGGACGTCGAGCACGTCATGCCCGAGGTCGCGCTCTGGGCGCTCCCCACGGCGCTCGCGGGCATCATCATCTCGGCCGCCATCGCGGCGATGATGTCGACCGCCGACTCGCAGCTCCTGGTCGCGACATCGGCGCTCTCCGAGGACATCTACCATCAACTGATGAACAGGAAGGCGTCGCAGCGGCGTCTCGTGGCCATCAGCCGGATCGGGACCGTCATCATCGGCGTCGTCGCCTTCGTCCTCGCGCTCCGCGCGGAGGAACGCGTCTACTGGTTCGTGCTCTACGCGTGGGCTGGCCTGGGCGCTGCGTTCGGCCCGGGCATGGTGCTCTCGCTCTGGTGGAAGCGCACGACGAAGTGGGGCGTGCTGGCGGGCATGATCGTCGGTTCGGTCACGGCCGTGGTCTGGCACAACGTTCCGGCGCTCAAGGACATCGTCTACGAACTGGTCCCGGCGTTCTTCCTGGCACTCATCGCCGTCGTCGTCGTGAGTCTCCTCACCGAGCCTCCGGCCGACGTTCGGATCACGGACGAATAGGAGGGGCTGCAATGCGCATGCTGGTTCTTGGTGGCGGGATGATGGGGAGGGCGGCTGTCTACGACATGGTCCGCCAGAACGATGTCGAGAAGGTCATCGTGGCCGATGTCGATCGGGCTGTTGCCGAGGAGGCCGCTGAGTTCGCGGGTTCCGACAAGGCGGTCGCGCATGAGGTCGACGTCACGAACGAGGAGGATGTTCTCGGCGCAATGGAAATGGCCAATGGCGTGCTGAGCGCGGTGAGCTACCGGTTCAACCTCGAGCTCGCGCGGATGGCCGTTCAGGCTGGTACGCACTTCTGCGATCTCGGCGGGAACAACACGGTCGTCGACGGTGAACTGGCGCTCCACAACGAGGCGAAGGCGAAGGGCATTACGATCATCCCCGACTGCGGTCTCGCGCCGGGCATGGTGAGCCTGCTCGCGACGGCGGGAATGAAGGAGCTCGACGTCACCAAGCGCATCCGCATGCGCGTCGGCGGACTCCCCGTCCATCCGAAGCCACCGCTCGACTACATGATCGTCTTCTCGGTGCACGGTCTCATCAACGAATACATCGAGCCGTGCGTGGTCATCAGAAACGGCAAGATCGAGATCGCCGACCCGCTGGTCGACGTCGAGGATATCGAGTTTCCTGACCCGTTCGGGACGCTCGAGGCATTCAACA
>CAZRAD010000015.1:0-28891 GCA_964597945.1 uncultured bacterium | reverse complement strand
GGTTTCTCCATCGATTCGCCGACGAGGCTCATCGCTGCGAAGTGGATGACGGCCTCGACCTCGTGCTCGGTGAGCGTCTTCGCCACGAGTTCGCGGTCCCCGATATCCCCCACCACAAGCGGCACGCCTTCATGCATCGCCGCACGGTGTCCCTTTGACAGATCGTCGAGCACGACGACGCGGTGAGCCGCATTGACCAACCGCTCGACCGTCACGCTTCCTATGTACCCTGCGCCACCTGTCACAAGGACAGAAGACATGCAGACCTCCTCCGAGTTCAACCCGAACGATGCTCCCCCGTGCAGGCCATCCTGACTGGTACGACCCTGCCTCTCGCTGGTACGACGCTACTCCTCGCCGCGGACACCCGCATCGGCCAGTGCCCTGGCGATGGTCTCATCGCTCATCTCGTAGTCTACGAGATTACCAGAAAGATACGCTTCGTAAGCGGCCATATCGAAGTGACCGTGCCCGGAGAACGCAACGACGATGGTCTTCTCGACTCCCTCCTCCCTGCATCTGACGGCCTCATCGATGGCGGCCTTCACCGCGTGCGACGTCTCCGGCGCGGGAATGATGCCCTCGGTCCCGGCGAACGTCAGCGCCGCCTCGAACACGCCGTTCTGCGCGAACGCGACAGGCTCGACGACTCCCTCGTGGACGAGCTGGCTGAGGATCGGGGAATCACCGTGGTACCGCAGTCCTCCCGCGTGGATCTTCGGCGGGACGAACGAGTGGCCGAGCGTGTACATCCGCATCAGCGGCGCCATACCCACGGAATCGCCGAAATCGTATGCGAACATGCCCTTCGTCATCGTCGGACAGGCCTTCGGCTCGGCCGCGACGAGACGGACATCACGTCCGTCCATCTTCTCCCTCAAGTACGGCAGCGCCATACCCATGAAGTTGCTCCCGCCACCGACACAGCCTATCACGATGTCGGCCTCGTCACCGACCATCTCCAGCTGCTTCTTCGTCTCGAGTCCGATCACGGTCTGATGAAGCACGACGTGGTTGAGGACGCTTCCGAGCGCATACTTCGTATCATCATGCGTCGCGGCGTCGAAGACGGCCTCGCTGATCGCGATGCCGAGCGAACCCGGGCAGTCCGGATCGCCCTCGAGGATCTTCCTGCCGATCTCGGTCCGGTCGCTCGGGCTCGGCTGCACGCTCCCGCCCCAGACCTGCATCATCGAGCGCCGGTACGGCTTCTGCTCGTAGCTCACCTTGACCATGTAGACCGTGCACTCGAGCCCGAAGAGCTTGCATGCAAAGGAGAGCGCGCTCCCCCACTGCCCGGCTCCGGTCTCGGTGGCGAGCCGCGCAACACCTGCCTTCTTGTTGTAGTAGGCCTGCGCGACGGACGTGTTCGGCTTGTGGCTCCCCGGAGGGCTCACGCCCTCGTTCTTGAAGTAGATCTTCGCTGGGGTTCCGAGGTGCTTCTCGAGCTGGCGCGCGCGAACGAGCGGCGACGGTCTCCATATGGAGTAGACGTCGAGCACCTCCTCGGGGATGTCGATCCATCTGTCGGGCGACATCTCCTGGAGAATGAGGTCCATGGGAAAGAGCGGCGTCAGATCGTCCGGACCGAGCGGCTGGCGCGTCTGGGGATGGAGCGGCGGATCCAACGGTTTCGGAAGATCCGGGAGCGCGTTGTACCACGCTCTGGGCATGTCCTTCTCTGGGAGATAGATCTTCACGGGGTCCACGGTCGCCTCCATTCAGCTTCGATGTGATTCGTTCGTTCACTCGGGTTCATTCGTTGCATCTCGTTCACTCGCCCGGTCACGGTCGCCTGTGAGGAGCCTGACCTCCAACACGCCGGTGTGTCGCTCGAGCAGCTCGACGGCGCTCTGTGAGACATCACCGCTCGGTGAGATGAGCATGATGGCTCGCCCGTCGATGACCTCGCGGCCCACCTCCATCCGGTTGATGTTCACACCCGCCTCGCCGAGCATCGTTCCGACCCCGCCGACGATTCCCGGCCGGTCGACCGCCTCGCCGTCGAACCAGCAGACCAGCGCGCTCCCCGTGGGCATCAGGTCGACCTCGAAACCGCCGATCTCCGTGATCCGCACGCCGTGCGGAGCCATCAGCGTCGCCGAGAGACTCCCCTGTGATCCGTTGCTCCCGCGCACGGTGATGAGGCTCGTGAAGTTATCGGCATCCGTTGAACGGGACTCGATGACCTCGATGCCGCGCTTGCGCGCGAGATGTCGGCCGTTGACCACCGTGACCCCGTCGCCCTCGACGGACCCGAGAAGCCCCTTGAGAAACGCCAGCGTCAGGAGCTCTGTCCTGTAACGAGTGACCTCGCCGCTGCATCGTATCTCCACCCCCGCGGTCGGCACTCCGAAGAGCTGGGTATATGCGCTGCCGAGCACCTCCGCGAGCGGCATGAACGGCGCCACGCTCGCGAGCGTCTCCGCGTCGGCGACCGGCATGTTGAGCGCGTACCGCGGCAACAGGCCCGCGAGCGACTCGACGACCTGCGCGGCCACGGTCTGTCCGACCCGCGACTGCGCCTCCTCCGTCGATCCGCCGAGATGCGGAGTAACGAGCACCTGCTCGAAAGAGAACAGCGGGTGGTCCGTGACCGGTTCGCCCTCGAAGACGTCGATGCCTGCCGCCGCCACCTTCCCGGCGGTCAGCGCACCTACGAGCGCGGACTCATTGACGATGCCGCCTCTGGCGCAGTTGATGATCCGGACGCCGTCGGGCGCGAGGGAGAGCTCGCGTTCTCCGATCATATCGCACGTCTCCTCGGTCTTCGGCGTGTGGACGGATACGTAGTCGGATGCCGCCATGAGCGCTTCAAGGCCGGGCACTCTCTCGACGCCGAAGTTCCGGAATCGTTCATCGGAGATGTATGGGTCGTAGGCGATCACGCGCATGCCGAATGACGCGGCGCGAACCGCGACGGCGGAACCGACGCGCCCGAGCCCCACGATGCCGAGAGTCTTGCCCAGGAGTTCGACGCCGTGCGACTTCGCCTCGGGCCAGACGCCGTGTTTGAGATCGCGGTCTGCGGCAGGGAGATTTCGGGTCAGCGCCAGCATGAATGCCATCGTGTGCTCGGCCGCTGAGATCACGTTCGACTCCGGGGCGTTGACCACCATGACCCCGCGCGACGTGGCGAAGGCGATGTCGATGTTGTCGACCCCGACACCGGCGCGTCCGACGACACGCAGTCGCTCCGCGCGTTCGAGGAGTTCGCGGTCGACCAACGTGAGGCTGCGGATGACGAGCGCGTCGAACCCGCCGATGACCTCCAGCAGCTCCTCACGCTCGATATCGAACGACTCCACGACGTCCAGCGACGACCCGAGCGTTCGCAATCCCTCGATCGAGATGGGTTCCGTGACAAGGACGCGGGCTCCCACATGCTCTCCTATGCGCCCGAGCCTCTCCTCCCTGTGAAGAGATGCCGCATGAGCGCGTGCAGCCCCAGCAGACCGGACACGAACAGGTACGCGACGCCACCCGCACCGCCTGCGATCGCGATGCGAATAGCCCTATACACCGGGGTTGTTTCAGCAAGACGCATGCCAAGCCACCTGTCCAGCGGGAGGAGCACGAGGACGAGAGCGGCGCACGAGACGAGCACACGCCACGTCAGCGCGGCGAGCTGCGAGGGAGCTATGCCGGCCCCCTCCTTGTCGAGCGCCCTGTTGAGAATCAGATAGAGAACCAGGGCGTGCGCCCCGAACGCGATCGAACTCGCGAGTGCGAGTCCCGCGTGCCGGAGCGGCGTCCGCACCAGCAGCAGGTTGAGCCCGGCGTTGAGGAAGAACGCGATGATCGAGATTCGGACCGGTGTCCTCGTGTCCAGTCGCGCGGCGAACGCGCGAACGAGAAGGAACGTCAGTCCCATGCCGATGAGACCGAGCGAGTACATGGCGAAGGCCGAGGATGTCATGGCAAGGTCGGCCTCATCGAACGCGCCGCGTTGATAGACAAGACCGACGATGGGCCTGGCGAAGACGACCGCCAGCACGACCACGGGCGCGAGAAACACAGCGTTCATCCGGATACCAGCGACCAGCGCGCGGGAGAAACCGGCATGGTCGCCGACGGCGTGCGTCTCCGCGAGGACAGGGGCAGCGGAGCGACCGGCCGAGAGCGCGAGTATCGCGTATGGGAGGTGAACCAGCCGGAATGAGTAGTAGAGCGACGAGATGCTTCCCGGAACCAGAAAGGACGCGATCGTCCGGTCCACGATGACGCCGAGACGCTGGACGATCGACGCGGCGATCACGGGAACCGTGAGTCCCGCGACGCGGCGAACGTCCTCGTCGTGCGGCGCCAGGTCGGCGCGGAAGAGGTGCTCCCCGTCCCGCCTGGCGAGGGCGCGGGCGAAGGGAACCTGAACCAGGAATTGGAGCAGACCGCCTGCGAGGACGCCGACGCCGAGGCTGACGTAGCCGATTCTGCCATGGAGCGCGAGAACCGATCCGATGATCCCGATGTTGAGCATGACGGGCGCGAGGCTGTAGACGCGGAACCGACCGAACGCCAGAAGGATGGCGCCCGTGAGCGCCGCCAGCCCGATGGCGACGCCGAAGGGGAACATCAGCCGGGTCATCTGAACCGTCGCCTCGGCGACATCGCCCTCGAAGCCGTGCGCGACGAGTTCGACCAGAAGCGGCGCGGCAGCGATGCCGATGACGACGAGCAGACCGAGCGCGATGGCCAGCCAGTTCACGGTCCGTCCGGCGAGCCTCCACGCGCGCGACCGCTCTCCCGCTGCATGAATCCCCTTGAACAACGGCATGAACCCGGACTCGACCGAACTCTCACCGAGCACGCGGCAGAGCAGATTCGGTATCGTGAAGGCGGCGACGAAGATATCCATCTCCGTCCCGGCGCCGAAGAGCGCGGCCGTCACGACCTCGCGAGCGAACCCCGAGAGCCGGGACACCATCGTCCCGACGCCGATGTTCGCGAATCCGCGCAGCAGCCCGCCTCCCTGCGTGTCCCCTCTGCCCTGCGTGTCCGTCACCACGATCCCCGCCTCCCTCTGAGTTCAAGGCCCGGAGCCTAGCAGTAGCCGTTCTCGGGTGTCAACTGACGTGCAGGGTGACGGTCTCACTTCGCGTGACAACATGGCACAACATCTGCAAGTCGGTAAGGACTGTTGCGCGCCGTTACGAAGGGTACGGGGGTGCCCGCCGCAACCATCTGCACCACCGCGACTTAGGCTGAAAGGACACACACGATGTCACGGATGCATGCCGCGATCGCACTCACTTGTGCAATCCTGGCCGTATCCTGCACGGGCGCCATCGCGGATGGCGACGCCGAGGCGCTCCGAGTCTTCGAGGGCGGGAGCCTGACGAGCAGCACGGAGCTGTCGCTCGGGTTCCTGTATGGAGCCGGGAGCAGGCCGGACGGTCTCGGTACCGCGGTCAGCACGATGAACGCCGGTGTCGGGTCCGTCAGCGGCAACCCGGCGGGACTGGCCTTCCTCAGACGGAGCGCGATTCTGCTCGACGTTCTCCCCCCGCTCAGTGCCTCGGCCTCCGACGTCATCGACGTACAGAGCAGGGCGAACACGGCACTCGACGATGCTCTCGAGCCCGTCGCGCATCCCGACCTCGCGCCCGTCTACCCGACGATCGACGCGCGCGCCGGGCAGCGCTCGGGCGTCATCTCGGGAGCGTTCGCAGTCCGGATCGGCTCAGGCGTCATCGGTGGCGCCATCGAGGAGCCGCTCTCGCTCGGCCTGAGTTTCGTCGACACCGGCATCGAGGCGTTCGGACAGACGGTCAAGGGTGAGGAGGGCGGCGGAGAGGTCGATCTCGATATCCGCGCCACGCTCGAGGCGGCGGTCGATCTCTCGACCCGCGTCGACCGGACAACGGTCGCGTTCGGACTTGAGGCGCTCCCCGGAGTCGGGATCGGCGCCTCGGTGTCGAGCTACCACGCGGAGGCGTCTATCGCAGGCCGCGCGCTCGGTGACGGGATTATCAACTACGGCGGCACCGAGTACGCGTTCAACGATCCGTCGGACCCGTGGATGAACAACCTCGATCAGTCCGTCGACGGCAGCTTCTCCGGCACGGCGCTCGGGTGGACGGCCGGGGCGTCGTGGCGCGCGGCGGACTGGCTCACGCTCGACGTTTGCTACACGCAGGTACCACCGTTGATGTTGCACGGCTCGCTGACGACGATCTCGCATAATCTCCCCGCGATGAGCGATGACGGTTTCGACGCCGGGGAGATCTCCGCATCGCAGCCGACGCTGACGGAGCGCGAGGAGACGGTCTCCGACTCCCCCATCGAACTCCGGTTGCCATCATACGCGGCGGCGGCCGCGACTTTCGAGACCGGCGCGATCCTGACGACGGTCGAGATCAGACACTACGACTCGGACCTCGGGTTCGAATACGAGGACCACAAAGAGGGAATCCACCTCGGAACAGGCGCCGGACTTCAGCTGACGCTCGGCGGCTTCCGCCTCGGCGGGGGCGTCGTGATGGCGGAGCTCGCCGGCGAGGCGGTCGAGGAGGGCGAGGACAGCTCCATCCTGATACCGATGGCGAACATGGGGATCGGTTTCGAGGTCGCCGGAGGTTTCCGGGTCGACACGCTGCTGCTCGCGCTCCCGCTCCAGGTGATGCGCATATCGGTCGGCTACGAGTTCTAGGACGCTCGCCAGAGGCGCCGCGAGCTGAGTGAAGGGCGAGAGACACGATGCTGCACACGCACGGAAGCTGGACCGGAGGCCCCAGAACGCTCGCGGACATCCGCGCAGTTGCCAGGCGCTCGGGGGCGCGCCCGACCGCTCCCGCTCGTACCAGCGTGGCGGTCCGCGTCGTTCTTGCAGCCGCGATCATCGTGGGCGTCGTACTCCTCGCCAGCGAGATAGTGCACGCGGACATCACGCTGCTCAACTACCCGCAGAGCCTCGTGGCTCTCAACGACACGGTCAGTGTCACATGGGAGGAGAGCGTCGAGTGCCGGCTCGTCTGTGGGCGTTCACCGGGAGTCTATGCACAGTCGACGAGCGCCATCGGAACCGGCTCCCTCTCGTTCGTACCGTATCTCGAGTTCCTCGCACCGGGCATCTGGTACTGCGCCCTCTCTGATGTCACCTCGGGCGAGTTCTCCAACGAGTTCCGACTGATCATCGAGTCCCCGGTCTTCGCGACACCGACGGGCCCACCGAACGGCTCGATCGTGACCGAGACGACGACGCCCCTCGAGTGGGACCCGGTCGACAACGTCCCCTACTACTACGTGGCCGTCTCGGACCAGGAGATCGACATCGAGGAGATCGATGGAGAGCTCACGATCTCAGACGCGAATGTCATCTGGCAGTCGCTGACGAGCGCAACGTCGATCCAGTATGGATCGACCGACCCGTCAGGCTACTTCGTGGATACCAACGGATCGAGCCCGCCGCTCATGGACGGATTCACATACAACTGGCTCATCTTCAACTGCTACGGGAACGACCCGCTCCTGACCTCCGTGACCGGAGCCGGGCTGGCCGGATTCACCACCGATGTACCGACCGACATCGAGACGCCGCAGCTCACGTGGCCTCCCGAGGACGTGACGCTCACCGATGACCTCATCGACTTCGAGTGGGACGCGGTCGCCGGCGCGGTCTCGTACCACGTCTACATCTACGAGACGCGCGATCTCGCCGGCGGAGACGCGAGCTACCCCGTGTGGGACGGCCCGACGCCGACTCCGTCAGCCGAGGTCCGGGTTGGCGCCATCCTGATCACGGGCGACTACGCGTGGCGTGTCATTGCGCTCGACGATCTCGGACGAGGAGCGGCATCAGAGTTCAGGCGGTTCGACTACGCAACCGAGACCGGCACAGCCCGGATCAGAACATCCCGCGCTGACGGCGGGCCGCTGCCTCGCGTCTTCGTGGACATCGAATATGTCGACGGCGGTGTCAACATCCTGCCGGCCATCACCAACGAGAGCGGCGTCTTCAACAAGGAACTCCTCCCCGGTCGCTATGCCTTCCACGCGTCCAAGGAGGATCACGTCGATACGACGGCCGTGTACACGATCCACGCGGATCAGGTGCGATACATCCCGATAACGATGCGCCGGGCCCCGGCGCGCATTCGGGGCCGCGTAATCGATGATAGCGGCGGACCCGTGTTCGGAGCGGTCGTCACGGCACGAGGAAATGGGACGGCGTGCGACATCGAGACCGACATCGACGGATACTTCGCGCTCCAGGTGACAGCCGGCGAATGGTCGGTCGTCGCCGAGCGTTTCGGGTACGCGCCGTCCGCTCCTCAGACGATCGTACTCGCCGGGAACGAGTACGGCGAGCTTCCCGACGAGCTCGTACTCGTCGGAACACCCGGTTCCATCCGTGGTGAGATCCTCAACATGGATGGGCAGCCCATCGTGGGCGCGACCGTCCGAGCGGAACACGCTGAACTCGGCACATACGTCGCGGCGACGAACTGCGCCGGACACTTCGAACTCGAACTCGCGATGGCCGAGTGGTCGATCTCGGCCAGCAAGGCAGGGTACCAGCAGAGCACGCCAAGGGACATCGTACTCAACCCCGGTGAGACCGTCGCCGTTGACCCGCCGATCCAGCTCTTCCCGGTCGACTCGGCCATCATGGGGCGTGTCACGCACGGCGGGATCGATGTCGAGGGCGCGACCGTCGTTGCGGTTCCCGCGGCGGGTGACGTCATCGAAGCGGTCACGAACTGCTTCGGCGAATTTCTGCTTCTGCCACCGCCCGGAACGTACGAGCTCCGCGCTGGGCACGAGGGTTTCGCGACCTCGGAGGCGATCCAGATCAGCGTCGACTCCGGAGAGTCCTTCACCGGCGTCGTGCTCGATATCGCGCCGCGGTCGAGCACGATCACGGGACACGTGGCGACCAGCGAGGCGGGAGTGCCGGGTGTGATCGTGAGCAACGGCGATGCCGTGTGTGTCACCGACACCGACGGACGGTTCGAGCTGTCCGTCCGGGCCGGACTGCATGAGCTCTCCGCCGTCAAGGACGAGTACTTCGCGGGTCGACCGCAAACCGTCGCGACCGCGTCCGGTCAGACGATCGACGGCCTGGAGCTCAGGATCTCACACGGCGCGTGCACGGCGCTCGGAACGGTCCAGGCGAATGGCATCCCGGTCCCGTTCGCTGAGATCGACGCGGTCTCGGGCGACATTGCGCTCGCGGTGCTGGCCGGCGCTGAAGGTGAATTCGAGCTGCTCCTCGAAGCGGGCGACTGGACGCTGACGCCCGCGAAGCCGGGATTCGCGCCTGCCGCGTCGACCGAACTCACGCTCTCGCCCGGCCAGACGGCCGGCGGTATCGATCTCGAGCTCGCGACGTCGCGCGCGCTGCTCCGCGGTTGGGTTTCGGACACACGCGGAGCCATTAACCGCGCCGACGTGCTCGTGTCGGTCGGAGAGGATGCGCCGAGTCTGCGCACGCGAACCGACGCCGCTGGAGGCTACCGCGCCTATGTGGAGCCGGGCGTGGCCTACCGTGTCACCGTCGTCGCAGAGGGGCATGGCGGTGCGGAGTTCAGCGTCGGTCCGCTCACGGAAGGCGAGACGACGATCATCCCCGTGGTTCTTCCCGTACGCGATGCGCTCATCACGGGACGTGTCACAACCGACGGCGCCCCCGTCGCGGATGCACGTGTCGTCGCCGACTGGGGCGAGACGGCAGAAGCCCGGACCGACGACAACGGCGTGTACGCTCTCTGGCTTGACGACGGACTCTACGATCTGACCGTCACGGCTCTCGGATACGACGATGCGTATGCGTACGACGTCATGGCCGTCTCCGGTGAGACGACCACTGAGCATCTCACAGTGTCTCCGGTCTTCGCCAGACTCGCAGGCACGGTCGCCGACACACTGACGGGCGACCCGATCGGCGGGGCGCTCGTCACGACGTTCTGCCCCGGCGGCGGCGTATCGGCGGTCACAACGGCTGACGGGAGCTTCCTCCTCGACGAGGTCACGCCCGGGCTCGTTCAGACCAGAGTCTCGCACGCGGGATACCGAGATGTCGTCTTCGAGACGCATCTCAACGAACACGGTGTCGTTACGCTCGATCCCTCGCTCTTCCCGCTCGACGGAACCGTCTCCGGCACTGTCATGATGGGCGACGGCATGACGCCGGTTCCCTTGGTGTCGGTCCGTGCGAAGCTGGGCGACGATATCGCATCGTCCGCGACGACGGATGCCGACGGCTTCTTCGCGCTCACGGATCTCGACCCGGCGTCCACCTACGACGTCTTCGCTTCGCGAGCCGGGTACTACCACGTTGCCGACAACCCAGTCGCCGCAGTGGAATGCGGCACCACCGGCATCACCTTCATGATGATGCCCGCGAACGGCACGATCGAAGGCGTCCTCACGGATGCGGTGTCGGGCGACCCGGTCGATGGCGCCACGATCGAGGCCGACGACGGCAACGGGCACTTCGGCTCCGCCATGACAGCAGTCGACGGCACGTTCGTCGTCGACGGTTTGGTCCCGCCTGGACCGTACGACGTATCCGCGTCACGCTACGGGTACACTCCGGCCTTGGCAGGGGCCGTCGAGTGCGGTGGGGCTCCGCTCACCATGTCGCTCGACCGCAACTTCGCCCGGGTCATGGGCAGCCTTGCTGTTCATGGCGAGAGCATCGCGATCGAGGAGATCGAGATCACAGCGACGAGCACATCGTACGCCGGTGACTCGAGAGTCGCGGTCGCGGACCCGGGAGGGTCCTTCGAGATCACCGACCTCAGGCCGGGCTCGTACGTCGTCTCAGCCAGCGAACTCGGGTGTGTGACCACGCCGGCCCAGGTAACTCTTTTCCTCGGCGAGGGCGAACTCGTGACGGGCCTCGGTTTCGAGATCGAGACGGCAGTGATCGATCGTATCGAGGTGTCCGGAGACGCTCAGATGGAGGCAGGCAGCGAGGTCACCTTCGCGGCGAGCGCCGTGTCGGACGGCGGACAGCTCGTGGAGACGGGAATCGCATGGTGGATCTCCCCGGCGGAAGCGGGACAGACCGCGCGCGGGAACGGCAGCTTCACCATCAGCAGCGACTACATCGGCGAGGTCACCATCGGCGCTCAGGACACGCTGACGGGACTTGTCGGCCGGCTCAATGGCGCGGTGCACGCCACGATCGGCCCGGCGACATCCGCCGTGTTCGCCGACTCGACCGGGATGACCCTTGCCTTCCCGACGGGTTCGGTGTCTGAGACGAAGATGATCCAGCTCTCGCACGATGAGATCCCTGACGCGAAACGATGCACCCGCGACCTCCTCATCGTGGGTGCGGACTACCATTTCAAGCCGCACGGAGTTGAGTTCCAGACCGGACATCTGCCGGTGCTGACGCTCCCTCTCCCAACGGACGACGCACTGATGGTCCGATGGGACAAGGCGATGCTCAAGTGGGAGGCGATGGACGCCGACCGGTTCGCCGACACCGCCGAGTCACCGATCTCATCGCTGACGGAGTTCGCGGCGGCCACCACCTCACGCGCGCTCGGCGTGAACGACGTGCGTGTCGAACCGAACCCGTTCTCGCCTGAGACGGGGCCGGTCACCATCTCATACGAACTCTCATCGAAGGCGGCGCGGACGCCGTTCGTGACCGTCCGCCTCTACACGATGACCGGACAGTTCGTCCGCGAGCTCGCCTCGAACGAGCCGCAGATGAAGGGGCGTGCCGAGATCGTCTGGGACGGCATCACGGAGGACGGCGAGGCCGCTCGCAACGGACGGTATGTAGTTGAGATCTCAGCTGAAGACGCGACGGACAGCGCGGATGCGCTGGCGACGGTAGTGTTGGTCAAGTAGCGGTGCGTCCGCGGAGGGCGCAGAGGTGCACCCACAGAGAGCGCCGGAGACAGGGAGTCTGATGAGGCGAGGCAACGACAGACGATGCAGGAGGGAGACTGGGACGGTCGCTCTGACGGTCGTACTCATCGTTGTGGTGTTCGCCACTGGCGATGCTCAGGATCTGTCGGACATCCCCGCCGCATTCGTGGACGTCGGCATCGGCGCGCGTCCCATGGGCGTCGGCGGAGCCGTTTCCGCCGCGAACCTCGGACCGGAATCGATCTTCTACAATCCCGCCGGACTCTCGACCCCGACGAGCGAAACCGCCTTCTCCGTCACGCACGGCGAGCAGATGGGACTCGTCCCATACTCCGCCGCGTCGGTCAGCCACCCGCTTGGCTCCGGATTGACCCTCGGTGTCGGTGTCATCCATTCAGGCGATGATGTCCTCACCGAGACGACACTCCTCATCGGTGCGGCGCGTGAGGTCCTGGCGACACCTTGGTGCGAAGGCAAGACGATCGGCGTGGGCGTGACCGCCCGTGGACGGCGCGCATCGTTCGGGAACAACGAGAGCATCGACGGACAGGTCACTGGCAGTGCCAGCGGATTCGGCTTTGACGTCGGCGCGCTCGTTCCGCTGACCGACGCCGTGACGCTCGGTCTGGGCGGCCGCGACATCTTCAACTCGCTGACCTGGGATTCCTCGGTGAGCGGAAGCTACTCCGAGAACGTCCCCGCCGGTCTCACGATCGGCTTCAGAGCGGTTCCGCACGGACATGTCGCGGTGGAGGTGGACATCGAGAAGTCGCTCCGGCTCGACAACCCGGATCGCGTGTTCGGCGGGGTCGAGCTCTCACTCTGGGACGTGGCTGATCTCCGGGGCGGCTACCGGACGGTGCTCGCGTCCGGAGACCTGGACGAGTACACGGTCGGCGCAGGCGCATCGCTCGAAGCCGGGTCCATGCGGTTCAGCGTCGATGTGGCATACGTGTTCGGACGCCTCGACAACACGATGCGGTTCTCGCTTGGAGCCGAGCTGTAGCGACACGCGCGGCCGATCCACCGGCGTCGCCCGGCAGACAGATGCACTTCCCACGAAGAAGCGCGCCGGCTCGGAAGCCGACGCGCTCTTTCATTCGTATCACTCACGACGTCACACCCTCCGCTCCAGGCGTCACGTCGTCGATGCTCACCCAGCTACCAGCGGATCGCTCCCGGCAGCACCTTCACCCACAGCGCCTTGTTCTTGCCGGCGCCGGTGAACCGGATCTTCCGGTCGAGCCGTCCGGAGTAGTGAAGGCAGTCGCCATTCCTCACGGTGTACTCATCGTTCCCGACCGTGGCGATCGCCTCCCCGTGCACCATGATGAGAGCCTCTTCTCCCTCGTGCCGGTCCAGCTTCATCTCACCGCCCGAGTCCTGCTCGATCAGACTCACCTTGATCCGCCCCGCGGGGATGCCCTGCGTCAGCGCCTTGGCGTTGATGAAGGTGTCGCCCATGCCCGGCAGGAACACGTCCTCGCGGTCCTCCTTCTTCACGACCGAGACCTTCGGCAGAGGCTTTTCCTCGACGAAGTACGCTGTCTCCTTGCCCAGGGCGCCCGCGATCTTGCGGAGCGCTCCAACGGTCGGAGACGTTTTGCCTCGCTCGATCTCGGAGATGTGCGTCGGAGACATGCCTGAGCCGATGGCGACCTGCTTGAGGGTCATCCCCTGCTCCTTGCGGACCTCCTTCAGACGTCTTCCGACTTCCTGTGCGTTCGGCATACTGACTCCTCTCTGTTCGGTCCGGTACCGGGATCGACCGGTCCGCTATCGTCGCGGATGACAGCGCCCACGAACTCCTGGGAGCATGCACGGCAGATGCGACCGGGTTCGCGCCGACTCGAGGGGCGCGACGGCGTGCAGTTTCTCCAAAAAAACGTAACACCGTTCCCCCCTCCGGTCAAGCCGCAATCACGGCTTTTCTCGCGGGGAGCCGCTTGACAGTCTCCAAGCCGTGGTGCTACTATCCCGCGCTATGTGGACCATGCGTCCATGCTCCGGTTCGCGAACCCGCGCTCACTGCGGGAATACGGTCGAGGCCCCCCCGGGCCCGCACCAGGAAGGAGAACTCCATGTCGGTTCGGTGCCTTGTTCTGCTGCTGGTCGGTCTGCTCCTCCTCCCCGCCCTCGCCTCCGCTCAGGCGTACGGAGACGGGCTCGCTATAGGCGGTGTCCTGCTCCCGAGCGGCTCGGGTACGCTGCTGGCGAAGACACGGATGGGTGACGATCTCGGACTCGAGGTCGAATTCGGACTTGCAACGTTCTCTGAGGATGATTACTCGTCGTCGGATCTCGAACTCGGCGCGGGCGCGCTCTTCTACCAGGGCTCGAAGGACCAGTTCCAGCCGTATTGGGGTGCGCGATTCCGTCTGCGCAACACCTCATCGGATGGCGGAGGCTACGAGCTCCCTCCGGTTCGCGGCGACGATGACAGCAGCCATACGAGCTTTGGGATCATCGGTGTCTTCGGGGCCGAGTACTTCATCAATAAGCACCTGAGCATCGAGGGCGAAGCCGGTGTCGGGGCGTACTTCGGTTCGTTCTCGCTGACGACCGAAACGAGACTGGCGGCGCTCCTCTACATCTAGCGCGCATCGGCGACCGCAGGGGGAGGCTCTCGTGACACGGAGACACACCACGATCCGCCTGCTCTGCGCGCTCGCCGCGGCCATACTGCTCGCCTCGTGCAGCGGCCGGGATACAGCTGAGATGCCGAAGAGCCGCTCGGGGGCGGAGACCCCCGAGCGGCTCATTCACTTCGTGCAGGAGTATGTGACGGTCGAGCCGTCGCCGGGTCTCACGCGTGTCGTCGGGGTCTACCACATCCGGAACGAGTCGAATGCCGCCGCCGAGATGGGCGTTCTCTACCCCTTCCCCGTCGACCGCGATCACGCGCCACCACACATCGTACGTCTCTGGGAGCAGACGCCCGACGGGTACAGAACGAAGGGCTTCGTGCGCCGCGACGACGACATCCTTCTGACACTCCTCTTCGAGCCACGCGAGGAGAAGGTCTTCAAGGTCGAGTACGTACAGAGAATCCGGAAACGGCACGCCGTCTACATCGTGACGACGACGCGCCAGTGGGAGCGGGCGATCGACCTGGCGGAGTTCGAGTTCCGCATTCCCCCGACGCTCGATGGCGTGACACTGTCGTTCGAACCCGACCGGACCGAATCACGCGGCGACACGGTCGTACACTACATGCGGCAGGAGCAGTTCTATCCCGATGAGGACCTCACGGTCACCTGGACCGCCGAGCGCTGAGGGGGCTCAGCCCGGTACTGAAAACGGGCCCTGCTCCTCGCGGAGCCGGGCCCGTCGTCGCCGTATCTCGCGCGCCACTTCAGCCGCGCGTCTGCGTGTCGGAACCGATGCTAATCGATCAACCCGGTCTTCTTCGTGTTCTTCTTGTCGCGCTTCTTCTGCCGCTTCTCCTTCTTCGAGAGCTGCGGCTTCTTCTTCTCGCTGTGTCCAACGCGTTCCTTGCGATACATAAGACCTCCGTACGAGTGCTACAGCGTCAGATCGACCGGCGGCCTCACGGCTCCGGTCGGTTCGCCGCTGACCTCAAGATCGATCGTGTTGTCGATCAGCACATCACCGTTCTCCGCGTATACGAGAATCCTCAGGACGTCATAGTAGCCGGTCGCGTTCTCGTACGGTATCGACGCCCTGATCTCCTGGTCACGCCGGTAGAGCAGATGCGTCCCGTCCATGTAGTCGGCTGCCAGTCCATCCTCGCCGAGCTCGATGCCCCAGGGGTAGACCCCGTAGACCGCGCCGGATGACGCTCGCGAACTGGCGATGAGGAACACGTAGCCTCTCGCGCGCTCGTAGGTGTCATGGGGGTTGATGAACCCCAGCGTGACGTAGAGACCGCGCTGCGGCGAGACGCGCCACTCGTAGACGATATCCTGCAGTACGACCACCGGCTGGAGTCCCTCGTCCTCGTCCGCCTCGATTGCAGCCACGCCCCTCGACCGCGCTCCCGGCGACGGCGTCGCCCTGCCATCGTCTGCGACTGCCGATCCGGACTGGTCCCCGCCCTCTGGGACGTCGGACTCGGTCTCCTGCTCCCCGCCGGAACACCCGGCGAGCACCGCAAGAAGCACGGCCAGCGCGACGAGAGATGCTCTCGCTCCTGTCCTCATGGTGCACCCTCCCCGGCTACGGACGAACCGTTTGTCCGCCCTCGGTATACTCGATGACTCGGATGTTCAATCTCCCGAACATGCGCAGTATCCCGAGCGCGAGATCGGAGACGTTGCCTCTCGTCGCGGAGCTCTCACCGAACTTGATGTGCATCGCGTCGACGCTGCCGTCGCCGATCGTCGGGTCGAGCGCGAACCAGCCGTCTCCCGTCCAGACCTCCACCCACATGTGGTAGAGAAACTCGCCCTGATAGTGCGTCACACCCGAGACCAGCTTCGCCGGGATACTCAGCGAACGGACCATGGCGGCCATCAGAACCGCGTGCTCGCTGCAGTCTCCCTCGCGCGAGTCGAGAACCTCGGTGGCCGAGGCGAACGCCGTCCCGAACCCCTTGTTCTCGATCTCCTCGAAGACCCAGGTCTCGATGTTCCTCGATGTCTTCCAGACGTTCTGGTCGGTTCCCCATGCCTGACGCGCCGCAACGCCGAGAAGCCTCGGGTACCAGGTCTGCATGAGTGGGTTCCCATCCATGTAATCCTTCATCGGTGTACTGCGAATCGGAAACCGAACGACGTCCTCGGGATTCGGCTTTTCGCGAGTGACGCGGAGAAGCACACCACGATCCGTGCGGCCTTCGATCGACTGCCGCGCATCCTCAATGATGAACCCTTCGACTGCGGTCCCATCGTCGAGCCAGATCTCAAGCAGCGCGTCATCGACTCGCGATGGGGCGCGAAGCGTGATGTTCGTCGGGACGGCCGTTGCCGTCAGAAGGTCGAAGGCCTCCTTCTCCGCCTGCGCCTCCTCCTGCGTCGTCCTGGTGAGGATCATGCCTGCCGATGGAAGTTCGTACTTCCAGAGCACGCCCTCCGCGTCGCGCCATTCGAGAACCGGAAGCCCCGGGCTGGCGTCACACTCCACGGTATATCGCGTCAGTTCGACATCGCGGCCGAGCATTTCGAGGATCTCCCGGCCATCGACGCTGACCGTGTAGGTCGCGATGGTCTCGGTCTCGGCGTGGAAACCGAGATAGGAGTAGCTCGTTCCCTCTGAAGACCCCCGCTCGACGAAGAGTCGCTTCACGGCCGCGGGGAACAGGAGACCGGCGGGCACCGGGATGCTCGCGATCGTAGCATCATCGCCGATCGCGCGCCTGAGCCTTGCGGTCTCCCCTTGCAGAATGAAGTCGACCTTCGTCTCGCGCTCGGACGTATCCGTCGTCATGTGGTACTCAAGAGGACGTCCGTCCGGGGTCTCCGTCCAGCGTTCGCTCACCTCGAGCTTGATGAGGTCGGTGTTGCGCATCACGAACATCCGGGTATAGACGCAGGTGGTGAGGTTGCCATCGTCCGCCGTCTCCACCCATTCCCGCGAATACCCCATCGATACGCCGTCGAGCGTCACGTCGTACCAGAGTCCTGTGGCGGGCTCGGCCCCGGTAGCGTGCGTCGCGCACGCAAGCACGAGAATGAGCATCAGCAGTGCTCGAAACCGTTCGTTCAACGGGGGTACCTCCATCGTGATGTATGTGCGCGGATTTCAGGTTCTCGTGGCCGCGGCGGTCGGCTCGGATCAGGCCTTGCCCATGGCCTTGAGCTCCTCAAGACGCTCCTCGAGCGCTGCCTTCCGACCCTCAAGGTTGTAGAGCTCCATCTCCAGACGGCGGATGGCATCGCGAATCTCGGCCCCGTCCTCCATCTGCTGCTCGACCTTGTGCGCCATGATCTCCTCTTCGCGATTCGCGATATCCATGTCGATCTCCTCGAGCTCATTGTAGATGAGCCGGGGATCGTCTGGCAGGCCGTCATCCTCGCCGCCGGTCGTGCCGGTGGACTGTACGGCGCAGCCGGCGAACAGCGCGGTGGCAAACGCCGCGAGCAGAACGAAGGCGATGAATCTGCTCATCCGTCTCATGTGTACCTCCTCAGCGAGAGCCGGTGTCGTTGCCTCGCCGTCTCCCCGGCCCCGGAAGGAGTCAGCGCACTCATCGGTGTCACACTCGAACTTGAGGCATGAAACTTGTAACGACATTCTAGAGGTGCAGAAGTTACGGTGTCAACAGGCCACTGGGCCGCACCTTGAACTCCGCGCCGCCGCCTTGACAGGCACATCGAACACATGAGAGAATCAGAGTTATGGACAAGTGGCAGGAATTCGAGCGCGATATCGCGAAGATCGTGACGGGGTTGACCCCCGACGACATGCTCCGGCAGGACCTCGCCCAGGAGATGCGCATCCATATCTGGCAGGCGCCGGAGGGCAGGACCCGCAGCTGGTACCTTTCGGGAGCCCGGTGGCGCGCGATACACTTTATGACGAGGACGGCGGTCGACTGCCCGGATGGTGACCTCGAACGCCAGGTCGTCACCTATGGCATACTCGGTGACGTCGATCCGGAGGTTCTGCGCTCGGTTCCGCAGGAGTGGCAGACGGTCATCGGCCAGGCGCCCTCGGATACCGCACACGACATCTTCTCGTTCTCGATGGAGATGAACGAGACCATTGCGCTGCTCACACCGAGGCAACAGCAGGTCCTCTATGCCCTCGTTCAGGGGTTCACGCAGGAGGAGATCGCCGAGACGATCGGCGTCTCACGACGCACGGTATCGACCGAGGTGACGGCGATCCGAGCGATATTCAGGGAGGCGGAGCAGGGCGGAGGACTCCTGTCCTAGAGACTCACATCGTCTTGCGCCTGTAACTTGCTCTGTCATAACGAGATACAGATGGAGGAAAAAGATTAGAAAGTGCTGCGCAATCCGGGGAGGAAACCGGCTTGTAGATTATGAAGGCCCGAATGGGCCGTTTTTTTGTGCCCTGGAGCCTTGCCTACCGTTCATCCCGTGTGATCCCGTCACCCCAGATCCGGCGCAGCTCGCCGCGCTCCTGACCGGCTTCGTCGGTCGCGACGTCCTCACCGTTCCCGCTCCCCTGCCCTTCCCTGACGAAGAACGAGATGACTGCGTTGAGGGCGCGCTCAAGCGAGATCCTGTCCGACACGACGATGGGATTGAGCGAAGGGTCGCCTGTGGCCACGGTGAAGCTCCCCGGGGAGACGCCGACGGCCGCGAGGCGATGACCGTCGAGCTCGAATACGACCCCTCCGGCGTGCTCGACAGCAGCGATTCGTCCATCCAGCCCATCGACTCCTGACTTGAACAGCGAGAAGAGGGACCGCACTCCCTCGGACTCGATCTTCGACTCGAAGGATGACCTGCTCTCCGTGTCGAGTTCCTGCGTCCGACGCGTGACGGCGCGGCTCGTCGTTGTCCGCGGCTGGTACTCGACTCGTTCGAGCAGCAGCTCCGGCTTCGAATCGACGAGAAACGGTGTGGCTCGAACGAGTTCGACCGAGACATCCTCGACCGCGGACACCGCTCTCGTGACGGCCTCCGGGAACTCCGGCGCCACGAACACGAACACCGGATGCTCGACGCGGACGAGACCGCTTCCGGCATACGCGCGCTGGAACAGCCTGGCATTGGCTTCCATCCACTCGACGTGTTCGAACAGGCGGGTTGGGACCGCGTTCGCGTCGCCTCCAACGATATCGACGAGTACGGGGCTCCCGTCTTCTCCGGCGAGGATGAGGTCGATCCCGGTCGGTCCCTGCGCATCGTCGTCGACGATCGTCGCACCCTCGCGAATCTGTTCCGCCGCGGCACAGGCCAATCGCCTGAGCTCTCCCGGTTCCACGGTATGGAGTCTCTCGATCCGTCTGCTCATGGTGTCGCTCCGTTCGTGTTGTCCCGATCCCATGCCTATGAGGCCTGTCCGGCTTCCTCGGAACCGAGCGCCTTCGAGGCCGCCTCACGCAGCATGAGAGCGAACACCGTATCCGGCCGATTCCTGATGACCGAACCCCTCTCCCGCTGCTCGCTCGCGAGCGACTCCTCGCGAACCATCCCGCCGAGAAAATGCATCTCCATGGACAACAGACGCTCCGCCGCAGCCCGCGTCTTCGCATAGAACTTCGCGGCGTAGTCGTTGTCCGGCACATGATTCACGATGAGCCCCGCCGAGCGAACGCCCAGGTCGACCGAGAGGCGCTTGAGGACGCCGAAGGCCTCCTCAAAGCCGTCCCATCCCGGACGGGCGACGACCACGAAGAGACCGACGCGGTCGGCGACCGGCGCGATCCACTCAAGCCTGTCGCTCGGCACGTCGATGACGACGGATGACACCGAGCCCCGCGGCTCACCCTCGATGTCGAGGTAGATCTCGCGACCCGAGGCGATGACATCGTCCGCCCGCCGCGTGCCGGTACAATCGACCGAGACCAGACCCGACTCGAGTCGGATGGTCGACACCTGCCCCTCACCGATCAGAGGCGTCAGATAGTGCCAGGACGGTGCACCCATGTAGAATCGCGCGTTCGGGACACGGGGATCGGCGTCCAGCACGGCCACACTGCCCGTCGTCTGGAAGGCGTGCGCGAGACTGACGGCGACCGTCGACTTTCCGGGCGCCCCGGTACCGCCGGTCACGACGAAGAGCCGCGTCCTGCGACCTGCAGTCGCGCCGCCGATGGCGGGCGCGGCAGCAGCCACGCGGGTATCGTCGTCCTCCGCAGGGCCCGTCTTCGAGAAGAAGAGGTGGGATACGTCTGCGAGGCTCTTCGGAGTCTTCTTGCCTGCGCTGTCACTCATGGTGTCGGGTCCGAAGATGTCTGTGAAACGACTCTGTCTGTGGTGCGGCTAGTCGCGCTTGTAGACCTCGAGAACGCAGTCGCCGTTCGGCTGCGTTCTGTTCTCATTCGCCGGGTCGGGGCGCCACGCCCCGTCGACCACGAACTTGTAGAGATGCCGGCCGGCGTCGAGCTCCACGGTCGTATGCCACACGCCATTGCTGTTCCGCTGGAGCCGGATACCGTGTTCGCGGTCCCATTTGTTGAAGCTGCCGATGAGCTCGACGTCGTTGGCCTCAGGCGCGACGAGCGAGAAGAGGATGCCGCCCTCGACGAAGTGCGGTCCCGGCTGCGAGAGGATCCACTCGTCCATCCCCGGCTCCAGACCGGCCTGCTCCGCCTGCCGAACCGGCACGTCCTCGGCTTCCGCCAGCTTCTCCTCGTCGGCGACGACCTCACGAGCCAGCGACTTGTAGTCACGCGCTCCGGTGCTCGTCCGCGCGTAGTGAGAGATCGCCACGCCCCAGTTCGCCGCCTCGCGGAACCGGACGGTACGTCGGATGACGGTGTCGAACAACTCCCGGCCGAATCGCACATTCGCCTCACGCAGGAAGTCCTGTGAAAACCTGGTGCGGCCATCGAACATGGTCAGGAGCACGCGAACTCGCTTGCGGAGTCCAAGCTGCTCGCGGACAAGACCGATGGTGTCCAGCACCTTCATCGCGCCGTGGAGAGCGTAGTAGGAGGGCTCCATCACGACGATCGCCTCACGACACGCGACGATCGCGTTGAACGTCAGAAGACCGACGCTCGGTGGACAGTCGACGAGCACGTAGTCGTAGCGCTCTTCCACGCCCTCGAGCTTCTTCTTCAACCGGTTCTCCCGATCGGGCTGGCCGGAGAGCTGCTGCTCGATGGCCGACAGCACGACGTTCGATGGAACGACCTCAAGCGTCTCCCCTGTCGGAACGGCGACATCGGCGATGCCGGCATGCGGGTTCATCAGAACGTCGTAGGTCGATACGTCGAGACTCTCGGTGTCGACGCCGAGCCCGATGGATGCGTGCGACTGCGGATCCATATCAATCAGGAGAACACGCTTCCCGAAATCGGAGAGAAAGGACGCGAGGTTGACAGCGGTCGTGGTCTTTCCACAGCCGCCCTTCTGATTCACGATGGCGATGGACCGCATGTCGCTCCTCCTCGTTCGCAGAGCACCAACCGCCGACGGGCGATCGACGTTCCACTGGAGCGCGTTCGTGGAACGCGCACTCCACGAACGCTGCGAGTTTCGTATCTTGCGTACCCTTGAGGGATTGGCTCACGAAGGCTATCGAATCCCAAGGGCCGTTGTCAAGTTCGTTCTCCCCTACCCGCTGGTCACGGACACGCCGTCGAGCCGCACATACGGAGCCACGACGTTGAAGAGCCGCTCCGTCTCCCGCGACACGGCGCTGACGTTCGGCAGAAGATCGAAGACGTTTCCCGCGATCAGCGTGCCCGTGAGCGGCTCCGCCAGCTTCCCGCTCCGGATCATGTGACCACCCTTCACCACGCCCGAGAAGTCACCGCTGGCCGGGTCCGTATTCCCTGAGAAGCGCGTCACGAGGACGCCGCGGTCAACACCCGCGATCATGTCCTCAACGGCAACAGCCCCACCCGCCATCACGACGTTCGTCGCGGACACCGATGGAATCGACGATGCGCCGCCACCGGCATGTCCCGTGCTTGACCGACCGGCGCGTCGGGCCGTGTATGAGTCATAAAGGAAGTTCCTGACCACGCCGCTCTCGAGCAGCGGCAGCACGCTGGGCGGGAGCCCCTCTCGGTCGAACGACAGCGTCGAGAACCCGTTCTCGAGGCGCGAGTCGTCCGTCACGGTGATCAGCTCGCTCGCGACCGAGTCACCCAGTTTGTCCGCGAACCGGCTCGTCCCCTTCTGAACGGCGGACGCCAGAACGGAGTACTCGATCGGATGGACGATGATCTCCGTCGTTGCCTTCGGCGCCAGCACCACCGTCCCCTTGAAACTCTCTCCCGAGACCGCGCCGAGCGAGCTGATCACCGTGACGGCGAACTCCCGCGCGGCCGCCCCCGGGTCGATGCCGTCGGCCCTGTGCGAATTGTCGAACTGGTAGTCGAACGACGAGATGGCATCGCCGTCGCGCGCCATTCCCATGATGTAGCACATGATGAGACTCGAACGCTCCGACTGGCGCACACCGTACGAGTTCACGACGGCCTTGGTACCCCGCCCCGCCTCGATCCCGCCACCGTCGATCGTGACGCGCTCGTCGACACCCTTCGCCTCGCGGAGCATCGTCAGCGCGTCCTCGACGGCGTGCTCGACGCCGTATCGTTCGATCGCCGCATCATAGATGCCGTCGATCGGTGTGATCTCCGCCGGCATGGGCAGCCCCGAATGCTCGTCTGCGGGTACGACCGACGCGATGGCGACCGCGCGGTCGACAGCCTCGTTGATCTCGCTCTCGCCGAAGCTGTTCACCGATGAGAAGCCGAGGCTCCCGTTCTTGAAGACACGAATGCCCAGTCCGGCGCTCGTCATGCTCTTCGCAACCTGGATGTCGTTCTTCTGGAGCTCGGCGTTGACCTCGTGAGAGGTTGCGGCGAACGCCTCCGCCTCGTCGGCTCCCGCCGACAGGGCCATCCCAACCGCCAGGTCACAGGTTCTGAGAAGCTCGTCCATCGTTCCATCCTCGTTCCGTGGATTCGAATGTGGGATCCTCCGACGGCTCGGACATGCGCTATCGGCCGCCGATCGTCAGTTCGCACCGGACGTACGGACCACCGCCGTCAACCTTGGCCGGCTGGCCCTTCCCGCAATGCCCGGTTCCGATCGCCCATTCGAAGTCGGAACTCACGGCGTCGACGCTCTTGAGCACTTCGAATGCGTCACCGGAGATCGTGGCCCCGCGCATGAGCCTGCCGAGCTTCCCCTTCTTGATCTCGTATGCTTCCTGGACCCCGAACATGAACTCGGCGGTCGCGTCCGCCTGACCGCTGTTGGCTCCCTTGAGCAGGAACCCGTCGTCGATACCGGCCACGAGCTCGTCACGTGTCTTCGCGTCGCCGTTCGCCGGCTCCAGGTACGTGTTCCGCATCCTGATGATCGGCTCGTCCCGGTAGAGCCAGGCCCGCGCGTTGCCGGTCGGCGCCACGCCGAACCGAGCTGCCGACTCGCGGTCGTGAAGGTACGATGTGAGCACGCCGTTCTCGATGACGACCGTCTTCCCCGTGGGAACACCCTCATCATCGACGAGGACGACGCCCCCGGCGGATTCCGAGCCGACATACGCTGGACCGCTGTCGACGAGTGTGACGTGTTCACTCGCCACCTTCTCACCCATCTTGCCTGCGGCTGCGGAGCCCGAGAGGATGAAATCGGCCTCGACCGTGTGGCCGATGGCCTCATGTGCGAGAAGCCCCACGAGGTCGGGCGCCAGCACGACGGTCGACCTGCCGCCCGGGGCGTACGGAGCGTCGAGCAGATCGACCGCGGTCTTCGCCACCCGGCCCGAGAGCTCCTCGGGAGTCCACCTTGCGAAGAGCTCCGGCCACCCGCCGGTCACGCCTGCGCCCTTGTAGCTCATGACCATGTCGTCACCGGACGCGGCCGTGGCCATGATAACGAACTCAGCCTTCGCGTCCTCGATGTGCGCGTCCGCGCCGTCGGTGGAGACGATCCACTTCTCGTCGATGAGCTCCGTGTAGCGGCTCGTAGCAGATCGGATGCGGTCGGATGCTTCACGCGTCCGCTTCTCGGCGTCGATCACGAGAGCCGCCTTCTCCTCGGTCGAGTGCGTCGCCAGTTCGGCGGCG
The DNA here is from genome assembly GCA_964597945.1 of uncultured bacterium. Classification (GTDB taxonomy): domain Bacteria; phylum Joyebacterota; class Joyebacteria; order Joyebacterales; family Joyebacteraceae; genus JAPEKQ01. Next base: position 4,428 of record CAZRAD010000015.1, on the reverse strand, counting down.
TTCCCGCTGATGAAGTCACCGACGGCCAGCTTGCAATCGGCCAGACGTTCGATCTTCTCGAGCCTGCCGGCCGATGAAGCCTCGGCGGAGGCCGTCGCGTCACGGACGGCCCGCTCGATGTCCAACCTCTCAAGGCTCCCCGTGCTCGAGAACCCCCAGGTTCCGTTCACGAGGACACGCACGCCGACACCGCAGGTCTTCCGGTACGCTGCGGTCTCGAGCGTCTCCTTTCGCACCATGATCTGGAGCGCACGACGGTCGTGAACCCGCAGTTCGGTCCAGTGTTTCGCGTCCGCGGCGATGGTCTTCAGAATGTCGCGCATGATTCTCCTCTCGCCTCTACGTCGGCCCGTGACCTCCTCAGTCAGCGGGCATGCTCTCGAGGATGAACACGGAGCCCTCGTGGGGCGCCAAGGTCACGGTCATCACGAGATCTCCGCTGATCTCGGCGGGCTCGAACGTCTCCCCGCTTACGGCATCACGAACCACCATCGACACGGCCACTCCATCGCCCCCTCCGGTGTCGGACGCGGTCCCGAGCGGTACGTTGACCGTCCGCCCCTCGCTCGATGCGTTCATCACAACGACGGCCGAACCATCGTCTCCGTCACGGCGGTATGCGTAGATCGGTCCGCGCGCCAGCAGCGTCCTGAAGGAGCCGTAGACGAGACACGGGTGATCACGACGGATGGCGATGAGGTCACGGAAGTACCCATGCATCGCCGCTCGCTCCGGGTCCTCTTGCCAGTTCCAGAGGAACGGACGGCGACAGTCGGGATCAGGGCCGCCGTCCATAGCGATCTCGTCCCCGTAGTAGATATGGGGCGCACCCACGTAGGTCATGGCGAAGAGCGCTGCAAGCCGCACCTTCGCGTGATCGCCGCCGCACTCGCGAAGGAACCTGGATGTGTCGTGACTCCCCACGAGGTTCATCTGAGCGAGCACACCCTCCTGAGGATAGATGAGCCGCCCGGGCGCCAGGTCGCGGTCGAACTCCTCGGCGGTCTTGCTCCCCCTCGCGATGAAGCCGAGCACGGGCTCGCGGAAGTACGCGTAGTTCATCACGGCATCGTAGTACCGCCCGTTGACATATCGGGGAGACGGCCCCCAGAGCTCGCCGTTGATATACGCGTCGGGCTTGACGCTCTTGACGCGCTCGCGGAAGAGCTCCCAGAACCAGAACGGAACCTCACCCGCGACATCGAGACGGTATCCGTCAATGTCGATCTCGGCAAGCCAGTACTCGGCCACGTCGAGCAGGTGATCGACGAGCGGCCAGTTCGGCTCGGCATCGGTGATAGCCGTGACGCCCGGCTCCTGATCGTTCGGCCGGGAGAGGTCGAAATTGAAGTTCGGCATCTGCCCGAAACCCCACCAGCAGTCGTAGTCCTCCTTGCCGCCGCTCAGTTCATCCTCCGGGAGCGGCCAGCGGTGCCACTCGTACCAGTCCCAGTACTCTGACTCGACGCCCTTCTCCCGCGTGTCGGAGAATGCCCAGTGGGTCTCGCCGGTATGGTTGATGGCGAGATCGAGGATGACGCGCATACCGCGCTCGTGACACTCGGCGACGAACTCCGCGAACTCCTCGTTGGTCCCCATGTGCGGGTCGATCACACGGTAGTCTGCCGCATCGTACTTGTGACTGCTCTTGGACTCGAACAGAGGGTTGAAGTAGAGGATGGTGACGCCGAGGTCTTCGAGGTAGTCGAGCCCCTCTCTGAGGCCGGCCACATCGCCCCCGTAGAACGAGTACCAGTCCGGCTTCCCGTCCGTCCGGTATGGGCTTCCGGAGAGCCCCTCGACATCGTACCAGTCGTCGACGAGATGAAAGTACTCGCCATCCGTCTTCCCCGAGGGCGGCAGGGACGTCCGTCCCTCGTAGTACCACTCGGAGAAGTCAGGATCGTTCGACCTGTCTCCGTTTCGGAAGCGCTCCGGAAATATCTGGTAGAAGACGCCCTCCTTGACCCAGTCGGGCGTCTCGAACTGCGCGTAGTCGGATGTCCGCAGAACGAAGAGGCCTGCCTCGTCCATCGACTCGGCCGGGACGATGCCGCGCGGGCCGAGCCAGACGACCGTCTCGCCATCGGTGAGTGCGAACCGATACGCGAAGCTGTCGCCGAGCGAGAGCTCGCGCGTGAAGTAGTCGTGCCGCCCATCGGTATCGGAGAGCTCCATCCGGTAGCCGCCAGACGACTCCCCGTCGACCCAGACGGACACGCGCTCCACATCGTCCGCCCACGCCCGGACGCGGAGAATCACGCTGCCGTTCGGCGTCACCGTCCGCTCCCACGCGTCCTCGCTGTGTGCAAGCCCCGCGGTGACGATCGCCCCGTCCCCGCGCTGCATCGCAACGGGTTCGAACGACGAGTCGACTTCCACGACGGAGTTTCGCCCGCCGTAACCATCATCGCGGAATGCGCCGGCGGTCTCGTCGGTGATCCAGTTGCCGTCCGCGACGAACTTGTACTGGTACTCACCCTCGGTCAGGAGGAGCATCAGCTGGAAGCTCTCCCCGACTCGCTGCATCGGTGTTTCGTCGGTGCTCCACCCATTGAACGTCCCGGCGAGAAACACGTTCTTGTAGTCCCGATCGGGTGTGAAGACGAATCGCACCTTCCTGAGCGCCGAGACCTCCCCACTCTCCGTGGTGAGATCTCCCGAGACCGCAGCTGGTGAGCACGCCGTTGCGACCACGACAAGGAGACACAGCATCAGCGCCCGGCGCGCGAGCCGGACGATCGGTCGCCGTCTGCACATGTATCGAGACATGGATATCCCTCCGGTCGCGGCGACGAGCCGGTCGCCGGCCCTGCAGGTGGGTCGATGTGGTCGGTTCGATGCCCCGTGGCCGTGGCAGGCGCGCGGGACGTGTGGGAGGATTCTACCCCAGAGCGGCCTTGAAGTCGAACGTCTCGGTCACCAGTGCGTCCCCGTGGCGTCCGACATCGAGTCCCCGCTCGATCATCGTCCCGAGTTCACGGACACCGGTCCGTGAACCGATCACGATCGCGCCGACGATGATGCCGTCCTGCAGAACCACCTTCCGGTACAGGCCCGCCGACTCATCCGAGAGGACGTACTCCACGCACCCCTCGGGCCCGCAGGCGGACTCTCCGGAGGAGAAGACGTGAATACCGGTGATCTTGAGGGTGTTCGAGGGCGGAACGGGAATGTACGGCTCCGACTCATCCCCCGTGGCGAATCGGGCCGCGACCTCGGCCTGATCGATCGCGACGGGCACGATGCCCCAGGTCACTCCCTCGAACTCGGCGACGTCTCCGACAGCGTACACATCCGGGGCGCTCGTCCGCATCCCTTCATCCACGATGACGGCGCGGTCGGTCGCGATACCGCTGCCCTCCAGGAACGAGATGGCGCTCCGTATGCCGGTGGAGACAACAACAGCCTCCGCCGGGATCGTACGGCCTTCCTTGAGCGTGACGCCGGTCACGCTCCCGCTGCCTTCGATGGTCTCGGTGTGTGCTGACGTGAGGATCGTCATGCCGATCTTCTCGACAGCGCGCTGGAGAAGCGCGGCGCCGTCCTCGTCGAGCTGGCGAGGGAGGAGCCAGTCAGCGAACTCGAGCACCGTCACATCGAGCCCGCCGTGACAGAGGCCGCGCGCAGATTCGAGTCCGAGAAGGCCGCCGCCGATGACGACCGCTTCCTTGCGGTTCCGAGCCCACTCGCGAAGCGCGAGCGCGTCACCTGCGCTCCGGACCGAGAAGACGCCGTCGAGATCGACACCGGGGATCGGCGGGACGAACGCGTTCGCGCCGCTGGCGACGATGAGTTTGTCCCACTCGACCGTCTCACCAGCATCAAGCGTGAGTGTGTGGGCTGCCGGATCCACGGACGCGACGGTCGTGGACAGCCGGACATCGATACGCTTCGATGCGTACCAGTCGGCGGGAAACGCCAGCACATCGTCGAGCTCGAGTTCTCCTGCGATGAGTCCGGGGAGCTTCGGACGAAAGTAGAAGTGATACGGCTCCGAGGTGATGATCTGAACATCCGCGCTGTCATCGAGCTCGCGGATCCGCCGAGCCGTCGTGACGCCGGCGATCCCGTTTCCAATGATGACGATGCGCATCAGACACCCCCCGAGATGAAGAACGGCTCGCGGTCAGCCGGAGCTGACGCTCCGAACACGATGACCGCGAGCCGAGATCGCTTGTCTACGCCTCTTCGAACTGGTCCTTCGACGCTCCGCAGACCGGGCAGACCCAGTCGTCGGGCAGCTGGTCGAAAGGCGTCTGTGGATCAATGCCGTTCTCCGGATCACCCTTGTCGGGATCGTAGACGTACCCGCAGACCATGCATCGGTATTTCATGTTACTTCCCCTTCTCCTTAGCCTTGCGGACCTTCTCCAGACGCTTCGAGATCTGCGTCACGTGACCCTTCTCTTCATCGATCAGTCGCTC
>CAZRAD010000014.1:0-28953 GCA_964597945.1 uncultured bacterium | reverse complement strand
TGCTCTACGACGGGGACGGACGTCAGGTTGCCGGCGATACATGGCCGCGGGCCGTCGTTCTCGACTCCTTCGACGACACCAACTCACGCAAGCTCGCCGCGCGCGAGGTTCTCCGCGTCGACGTTCCTGAAGGTCGCTATCGTCTGAAAGTGGAGCTTCGGAGTCTCGACTCGCGTTCGGTGGGATACGTCGAGCGGACGATCGATGTCGCATCGCTCGCCCCCGGTCACCTCCTGCTCGGGACGGTCGAGTTCGAGCGCGTCGAGTCCGACCCGGAGACGGGTGAGGAGCGCTTCGTGCCGAATCCCTCACGTCAGTACGGCCAGGAGAACCCGCTCGTCAGGATCATCGTCCCGACATACGCAGACAGCGGGACGCCGTACCGGCTGGACATGAAGGTTAAGACCGTCGGGGGGGAGACACAGCTCGAACTCAGCGACTCGCTCGCTCAGGACGGGTGGCACACGGAGCATTCTCAGCAGTTCTCCGTGCTCGACCTCGAGGTTGGCGACTATATCCTGCACACGCGTGCGCACCCGCCCGCCGGCGACACCGCTGAGACCGAGGCGCGATTCCGCGTACTCACCTCGCCGCGGAGCTGGGGGGAGGATTTCGGGAAGATGATGAGCCAGATCAGCTACGTCGCGAGCCGTAGGGATCTGGAGGAGCTCGAGAACGCTCCGGAGGAGGAGCGGGACGAGGCCTGGGAACGGTTCTGGAAGAAGCAGGACCCGGATCCCTCGACTGAGGACAACCCGTTCCGCGACGAGTTCCTCCGGCGGCTGGGTTACGTCAACATCAAGTTCCGCTCGATTCTCGAGGGCTGGCAGACCGACATGGGCCGGATCTACATCCAGCACGGTGAGCCCGACGATGTGGAGAGCCAGCCGAGCGGCGCGCAGCCGTACGCATGGGAGGTCTGGTACTACTACGGCGATCACACGCGCTACATGTTCATGGACCGCCACGGATTCGGCGACTACGTGCTCGTCGAGACGTCGCGTATCTGACGAGGGGCCCGAATGGCGTCAGTACCACAGCCACGGATGATGGTCACGGGGCGCATCCGTACGATGGCCGGGCCGGATGAGCGCGCCGACTGGATGCTCGTAGACAGCGGAAGGATCGTGGCGACGGGCAGCGGCCTCGCGCCGGAGCACGGCGACGGCGTCGATCGTCTGAGCCTTGGTGACAGTACGGTTCTGCCGGCGCTTGCGGATTGTCACGTTCATTTCCTGGAGACGGGGCTTCTGGATGTCGACGTCGATCTCTCCGTGAGTTCGTGTTTCGATGAGGTGCTCGCGCTCATCGCCGACGGAGCTCGGGACGTCGAGGGCTCGATGCTCCGAGCGCATTCGTTCGATCCCGACCTTCTGTCGGACGGGCGGTATCCGACCATCCGGGAGCTGGACGCGATATCGACGGAGCTACCCATCATCATTCGTCGCCGCGACGGACACTCCAGCGTTCTCAATACGAGGGCGATGGAGGCTTTGAGGATCGGCAACGGCATCGACGGTGTCGAGGTCGACACCGAGGGATGCCCGACCGGCGTGATGCGGATGGACGCCAACACGCTCGCGGCCAGGCGCTCGCGCGACGCACTCAGCCGCGAGGAGCAGGTCAGGTCGTTCCACGAGGCCGCACGGAAGGCGGCGTCCCGCGGCATCGGCGTGGTCCACACGCTCGTCGGCAGCTGTGATCCCGACAATCGCGATCTCGAGGTGCTTCTCGAGACCGCCCGTGATCTCCCCATCGAGATCGTGCCGTTCGCGCAGATGGAGGATATCGACCGCGTCGTCTCGCTGGGCCTGCCTCGAATCGGGGGATGTCTGCTGCTCGACGGGTCGTTCAGCTCGGGCACGGCGGCGCTGATGGAGCCGTACGCCGACCGGCCGGGGAACGGCGTGCTCTACTATGATGATGACCACCTCACCGGCTTCTTCCGCCGGGCCCATGAGCGGGGTCTTCAGGTCTCCGTTCACGCGCTCGGGGAGCGCGCGATCGGCCAGGCGCTCCGATGCTACCGGGACGCCTGCGGGGGCGAGTGTCGGGACTCCCGACATCGCATCGAGCACTGTGAGCTTCCCTCTCGTGCAGACATCGCGGAAATGCGGAGTCTCGGTGTGGCTGCCTGTGTGCAGCCGACGTTCGAGCTCCTCTGGGGAGACCCGGGCGGGATGATCGAGAAGCGTCTCGGGACGGCGAGAGCGGCACGCACGAATCCCTATCGTACCTACCTTGATGCCGGAGTACGACTGGCCGGCGGTTCGGACTCCTACGTAACGCCGATGGACTCGCTGCTCGGCATCCACGCGGCCGTCAATCGACCGAATGCGGCCGAACGCATCTGCGTCTACGACGCGGTCTCGCTCTTCACGCGGGGCGCGGCCTGGATCTCGTTCGACGACGGGAGACGAGGTACGCTCGAGGCAGGCAAAGAGGCCAGCTTCTGCGTGCTCGACGCCGACCCGTTCGAGGTGGCGCCGGGACGCATTCGGGACATCAGATCGGAGAGGCTGTTCCGGGCGGGGGTCGAGATCACTCCCCAGGGCTGAGAACTAGTTCCCGATGAGGAGACCGTGTGCGATGCCGATCGCGATACGGCCCTGTTCGCCGGGCACCACGACCTTCACCGACCGTCCTCCGGACACGGCCGCGATGATCCCGATGCCGCTCTCATGGAGCGTCGAGGCGAGAGTCTGGAGCGTGGCCGGTGAGCCTGCGTCTCGTCCCACGGCGCAGAGGGCCGAACAGCGAAGCTGTTCGGCTTGGCCGTCGCTCCGCGACGGCACGTTCGGGGTGGCTACGGCCACCTCTCCGGACGGTTCGCGCATGATGGCCGTGAGGCCGTCGCACGTGAGGATGGTCATGACCGCCCCGGGATCCACGAATGTCAGAGCGTCGCAGACGCGCATCTCCTTCGTCGCCGGGCAGAGGACGGCGACGAGTTCGTCGAGGAGCGAGAGGCCGACGATCGGCGGTTCCGCGTGTGTCGATCTCTCGAGGACGATCGTCCCGGGCGCGGTCCCGTCGCTTCTCGCGATGTGGAGCCTGATGCCGGCGCGCTCCGCGAACCGCACGGCCTCCTCCTTCATGATACGGGCCCCGAATCGCGCAAGCTCGGTCATATCCTCCCATGAGATCTCATCGATTCGTCGGGCGTCGGGGACGATCCGCGGGTCGGCCGTGTGCACGGCATCGACGTCGGTGAGGATCTCACACCGGTCGGCCTGAAGAGCTGCCGCGAGCGCCACGGCGGTTGTGTCGGACCCGCCGCGACCGAGCGTCGTAACGTCCTTCTCGACGCTGACGCCCTGGAACCCGCCGACGACCACGACATTGCCCTTCGCAAGTTCGCTGACGACACGGTGTGGTCGCACCTCGAGGATACGTGCATCCGTGTGCCTTGTGTCCGTGATGATGCCGACCTGGCTCCCCGTGAACGACACCGCGGGTGTTCCGATACTGTTCAGAGCGATGGCGAGGAGCGACATCGAGATGCGCTCGCCGGCGGTGATGAGCATGTCGAGTTCGCGCTGGGCAGGGTTCGACGTGAATCGTCGGGCCTCCTCCAGAAAACCGTCGGTCGTGCTCCCCATCGCGGAGACGACCACCACGACACCGTGACCCTCATCGCGCAGCGCTGTCACCCTGCGGGCGACGGTCAGGAGCTTCTCATGGTCCTGAACCGATGTGCCGCCGTATTTCTGGACGATGATGGACAAGAAGCCTCCGGGTTTCGTCGACCGTTCGCGGTCGACGCCGCGCCGGACCTCGCAGTCATTGCTGCGTCGGGCCGGACCGTCGACGATACGCATCATCTACCACACCACGGTGCCGACGGTCAACGGACGGGTGATCGGCAGGGGTTCTTCGGATGGGCCGGCGTTCTTCGAGTGAGAGGGGAGAGGACGTCGGTGGGCCGGTTGACACCGAGGCCGAGCCAACGTAGGCTGGCCTCACTCGGGCTTCCACTCCGGACCCGCACCATGACCGGGCAGCGCGCCCGCAACAGATGAGGACGACGAGACCATGGGAAACAAGGTTGATATCACGGTGCTTGGCGGCGGCCCCGGTGGGTACGTTGCAGCCATCCGCGCGGCGCAGCTCGGCCGGAGCGTAGCGCTCATCGAGCGAGGCGCGGTCGGCGGCGTCTGTCTGAACGAAGGGTGTATCCCGACGAAGTCACTTCTCGCCGGTGCGGAGGTACTGGAGCTTGCCCGACGCTCGGCCGAGTTCGGCGTGAGGATCGCATCGGTCGAACCCGATGTTCCCGCGATGTTCGACCGCAAGGATGCCATTGTAGCACGGCTCAGAGGGGGCGTCGAGAAGCTGCTCGAGAAGCGCGGCGTCGAGATAGTCAGGGGGGATGGGGAACTCGCGGAGCCGGGGCTGGTCCGCGTGGCCGGTTCCGAGGGCGAGCGTGTGATCTCGTCCGACTCGGTCATTCTGGCGACGGGGTCGTCTCCCATCGTTCCGCCCGGCTTCCCCTACGATGGTGTGCGCGTCATCACGAGTCGCGAGGCTCTGGAGCTCAGGGAACTCCCGGCGACCATGCTCATCATCGGGACCGGAGCGGTCGGGTGTGAGTTCGCAGGGCTGTTCTCGGCGCTCGGCGTCGAGGTGACGCTCGTCGAGATGCTCCCGGAGATTCTGCCCGGTGAGGACGTCTCCGCGGTCCGGCTGCTCAAGTCGGCGTTCAAACGCTCCGGCGTGAAGGTCCGGACGAACGCCCGCGTCGAGGCGCTTGAGATCGTCGGGGATGCCGTCCGCGCATCGCTCGCGAGCGACGAGACGGTAGAGGCCGAGATCGCGCTGCTCGCCATAGGACGGAGGCCGGCCGTCGGTGCTCCGTGGATCGCGGCGCGTGGGATCGAGACCGTCGACGGGGCGGTCCGCGTCAATGACCGGATGGAGACGAGCGTGGACGGCGTCTACGCCATCGGCGACCTCGTCGGCGGCTGGCTGCTCGCTCACGTCGCGTCCCGCGAGGGGATCGTGGCCGCCACCGTTGCCGCTGGTGGAGAGGCCAGGATGGACTACCGCGCTGTGCCCAGGTGCACCTTCACGAGACCCGAGATCGCCAGCGTCGGCGTCACGGAGGCCGACGCGGGTGAGAGTGGCATCGAACTCGACATCGGGCGATTCCCCTTCGCCGCCTCCGGGAAGGCGCTCGCCGGGGGTGACGCGACAGGCTTCGTCAAGCTCTTCGCGGAGAAGGGGTCGGGAGTCGTGCTCGGCGGCGTGGTCGTGGGACCGCACGCGAGCGACCTCATGCACGAGATCGGTGTGGCGGTGACGGCGCGCCTCACCATCGACGATATCGCTGCGGTCATCCATGCGCATCCCACGCTCGGTGAGTCGGTTATGGAGGCTGCCGAGGCAGCTCACGGGATGGCCATCCACTCGCTGTAGGGACGGCGCCGTGGCGAGGGCGATGCGCGTGGAGGTGTTCGGTGCGGGCCGCCCAAAGCACGGTCCGCCCGAGACACGGCGTGGGAACGAGGAGCGGGCCCGTCCGATCGATGGACGGGCCCGCTCTTGATGATATCGCCTCTCTGCCTCGTTCAGTACCGCCGTGCTACTGTACGCAGCCGCGCTCCCGCAGCGAACGGGTCCTGTCCTGCAGCGTGTACAGTCTGACGGGTACGTACATGAGCGGGTCGAGTCTCACCCGCTGTGTGCACGCGCTGTAGAGCTGTCGGGCCAGCGCGCCACTGCTCTCCTTGAGGAGGACGTTCTCCATGACAAGCGTCGGGTCGGACGGCACGAACCAGAGGTCGACCGTTGCGTCCTTACTGTAGTCGAGCAGCTCCACGAACTCATAGCTGCCGTCCGGCGCGGTCGCGGTCTCGGCGAGCAGGAGGCCGCCGACATACAGTTTCACAGTCACCGCGTTGAGCGGCTGGCCATCGACGTCCATGACCATGCCGTCGATCGCCGTCTCGCTGGTCCCGGAGAAGCCCGTGTTGGTGAGGAGGCGTCCACTGCCCGTGGATGGGATCGAACCGGGCGTGCCGCCCGGACCCACGGCGAGGGCCGAGCCGCTCACCATCACCAGGAGAACCACCATCGACAAACCAGTCCAGCGGCTCATAGTATCCACCTTTCACTGAGGTATCGGGGACGATGTTCGACAACTGGAACGGTAGCAAGGGGACCGGCGCCTGTCAACGTCAAAGCCGATGCGCCGGGGCGGAGCCATTGGTACCGCTGCGGCCGAGGTGCTATACTGCGCACCATGAATCGGATATCCCGCACCCCAGGTGGGCGCGGCCGGGGGCTCGGTCTGATGCTCGCAGCGGGTCTGCTGTGGGCCGCTCTGACGCCTCACGTCGCAGGTGCCGTCGGAAGCGTCAGCACGGTGGCCGTCAGGCCACTCGGCATGGGTGGCGCGTTCGTCGCCGTGGAGGACGAGCTGGCGGCCGTGGCGTGGAACCCGGCGGGTCTGTCGCCTCCCCGGTGCAGGCGCGACTGGAACGTGCGGATCCACGCGAACGTCCTTGGCGGCCCTGCGATCATCCGGGAGACCGGACTTCTGACCGGTGTCCACACCGACCCGTTCCGCGATCTGCCCGGCGGGGAGAAACTCGTGTTCGCGGTCGGGGGGCTCGTGAAGTCGGTCACCCTCAGACGCGGCCAGCTCGCCATCGGTGCGCTCATGCTCGAAGAGCAGCTGGACCCGTACGGTCTGGTCGAGTCACAGGGGCTGGCGGACCCGGCCTACCTTCTCGAGGCGCACTACAGCGGCGTGGCCGTGGCGTTCAAGCTGGCGCCGACGGTCTCGATCGGCATCAGTCAGATGGTCTATGCCGGCGTCAGAGAATCGGGCGAGCGCCGGTACGGCAGCGGACGGATCTATGGGGCGATGCTTCGCCCCAACGACATCGTTGCGGTCGGCTTGACGTACTTCGATGTATCACACGGCTTCCGGGACTATCGCCGCGGGCTGGAGGGACTGGCGCCGCGCACCATGAACGCCGGGATCTCATTCCGCCCGCTCCGGTCGGTGCTGCTCACATTCGACCTCAGGGACATGGCCGAGCTGCACTCCGATACGTCCCTCGAACCCCGAGCCGGGGTCGAGTGGAATCTCTGGGGCCGCGCGGCGGTCCGAGCAGGGGCGTTCCGTGAAGAAGGCGGGGAGTCCACCGTCCTATCACTGGGCGTCGGCGCCATTCCTATGATCGGGTGTTTTCACAGGGGAGAGGCGCTCCGAAGTGACGGCTTCGTGCTCAACTACACCGTCCTGCTCAGCGAGGCCGCCGGACCGCGACATCTCATCTCCGCGCTTCTGCACTTCTAGCGGCCCTTTCCGCTTGACATGTGGGGCCAAAGACGATGTATCCTCTTGCGGAACGGCCCCTTGCGGGGGCGGTCCAGTCTCTGCACACACCGGAGGGCTCATGCTCAGGAGCATCTCGATCACCCTTCTCGCAGCCGTCGCGTGCGCGACGGTTCTCATGCCGGCGGCCGCGCCGGCGGCAGCTCTGTCGGGGCTTGGCGCCGTGCCGAGCCCGTTCTCACCGAATGGGGACGGCACCTACGATCGGACCGCCATCCGCTACGATCTGTCGACGTACTCCGACGTCGAGGTCACCGTGGTTGATTCCACTATGTCTGAGGTCATCCAACTCTGGGCCGACTGGGCCGATTCCGGAGCCCACGTGCACTGGTGGGACGGCCAGGCCGATAGCCGGTCGGTGCCCGACGGCGACTACACCGTCGTCGTGCGCGCGCACCCGGTCGGAGAGGACTGGGAGGAGTCGAGCGTCACGGTGACCGTCGACACGGAACCGATCGATATCTCGGGGCTCTCCGCCGTTCCGAACCTCTTCACACCGGATGGCGACGGGATCGCCGACAGCACACTGCTGAAGGTCCGAACAACGGACGGTTCGGCGACGGGAACCGCGACCATCGACATCCTCGACACGGACGAACTGCCCGTGCGTGCTCTCTACGCCGGTGCCGCCGAGGAATCGATCTCCGTGTGGTGGGATGGTATTGACGACGCGTCGGCGGCCTGCGCCGACGGTTCCTATCGGGTCCACGTGCAGACTCTCGACGCCGCCGGGAACACGGCGGAGGCGGCGCTCATACTGGACTTGGACCGCGACCCGCCGACGGTCGGTATCGACTACCCTGACACCCTCGACGAGTTCCGCGTGGACGCCACGAACGCCGTCATCGCCGGGTGGGCGTATGACCGGTCCGGCATCAGTTCGGTGGAAATCTCGTTCGATCAGGACGACTGGATCGATGTTGCGTTCTCGGGAGACGATACCGTCCGCTGGGAGTACTCGATCGACTGCACGACCTGCGTACCCGACACGCTTGACGAATCGCACGTCGTCTACTACCGCGCGCACGACAATGTCGTGACTGCCGACGGCGAGGGACACTACAACGGGAACGGCACCCCGGTTCCGCAGTTCGATCTCATATTCGATGTGGCCGGACCGATGCACGTCGACAGCGACGTCGACGACGATGACGGCATCTACTACCCCGGCGAGACGATCACGATCAGCACGGAGTGGGACGACGCCGGATACGACATCGATGCCGACTTCAGTGAGGTCGACAGCTATTTCGATGCCGGCGACGTGAGCGTCACCGGTGGATCGGGCGGCACGTACACGGTGACCTACCCGATCTCGTCGCAGGCGGTCGCGCCCGTATCGAGCGCCGACATCGAGATCACGGCAACCGACGCCTTCGACCGCTCGGAGACCGACGCATCGGTTTCGGTGAGCCTTGCCGTGAACACGAGCGGGCCCTCGGGGCTCGCGCTGGACAGGAACTGGTTCGACCCGACGGAGGGAGAGGCTCTCGAGATCGATTTCGGGCAGTATGTGGGCCCGGTCTCGGTCGAGCTGTACTCGCTCAGCGGGGCTCTGGTGAGGAGTCTCGAACGCGAGAGCGCATCGTCGGTGACCTGGGACGGATCGAACGAAGATGGAGACTACGTCGCGAGCGGCGTCTACCTCGTTCGGATCGAGACCGACGAGGGTGACGCGGTACGCAAGGTGGCCGTCGTCAAGTAGGCGAGGGCGGGAGGTCGTTTCATGATGTCAAAGAGGTTCATCAGCCTGATCGCGCTTGCCGTCTGCCTCTGTCCCGTCGTCACGGCGGCGCAGGGTACGTCCGGAACTCAGTTCCTCGGCATCGGCATGGGTGCGAGGGCTATGGGGATGGGTGGCGCGTCCGTCTCGGTCGTCAATGACGGTTCGTCTCTCTACTGGAATCCCGCCGGGCTTGCCGGAATGACGTCGCGGAGCGCGTCGATCTCACACGTCTCGTGGCTGGACGACGCTGCCTACCAGTACGCGACATTCGTGTCGCCGCTCGGTTCATCGTACGTCGGGCTCGCGCTCGAACAGGGCGGGATCAGCTGGGATAACACCGGGGACGGCTCGTTCGAGGCGAGCGATTTCTCGGGCGCAGCGGCGTACGCGCGCAGGATGCGGCCGAATCTGGACGTCGGAGCGGGACTCAAATTCCTGTCAAGTTCTCTCGGTGACGAGAGTGCATCGGCGTTCGCCGTGGATCTCGGTGTGACCTATCGCCTGAGCGACTCGGCCGCGCTCGGCGCCTCGGTGCGGAACCTCGGGTCGGGGATGAGCTACGTCGATGAGAGTGACCCGCTCCCCGCGACGCTGGTCGCGGGCGGTTCGTACCGGTTCGACCATCTGCTGTTGGCGCTCGATGTCGAGAAGGTCAGCGACCTGCAGGCCGCGACCCGTGTGGGCGTGGAGTACTCGCCCGTGAAATACGTGGCTCTTCGCGCCGGCGCGATCCTCGAGGGTGATTCGGCCCTCTCACCGGTCACGGGTGGCGTGGGCTTCAATTGGGATGAGCGGTGGGCGCTCGACTACGCATACCGTCCATCGGATCTCGGTGGGACGCATTGGCTTGCGCTCTCGGCGGGGTTCGGAGGCGCCGTTCCGGCGCCCGCGCCTCAGGCACAGATCGTCGACGGCGGAGGAGCCGGGCTGCGCGAGGTCGCGGTTCCCGTCTCGAACATCACCATGCTCGGTGAACTCGTCCGCGAACTGGGCCGTGAGGCGTTCGCGAAGATGAGACTGCCTGAGGGAACCGAGGTCTACATTCGTCAGGTCGAGTCGCACGACGCCAACTGGCTCGTGCAGTCGATCTTCCTCGAGGAGCTCACGGAACTCGGTCACACCGTGAAGACGGGCTCTATGCCGGGCGGCGCGATGGCCGGCGGTGACGGCGTGCCGGGCGGGCGTTCTGCCGACGGCAGTTTCGAGATCGCGTACCGGATCGTCTCGTGTGATGTAACCTATCCGCGGGCGTGGCGCGAGTGGCTCGTCGGTTCGAGGAAGGTGGAGCGTCGGTCGGCCTCCGACATCCATTTCCAGCTCCTTGACGGAGACAGGTCGATCGTGTGGGCCGGCAGCGAGAACCGAGAGCGGCGCGATATCGTTCCGGGGTCGCGCGTTGCCGACCTCAGCACACCGGGTCAGGGTTTCACCGATCCGCAGATCGAAGCCGGCGGCTGGGATAAGGTCGTCGAGCCCGTCGTCGTGGCCGGCATCGTCGGCGGCCTGATCTACCTGTTCTATACGAGCAAGTCCTCTGAGTAGCCTGGGATGGTGGGAGAACATGATGCAATTTCTGAGGAGAGATCTCTCGCGGGTCGCTGCCGCGTGTATGTTGGCCGTGATCGTCGGTTGCTCCCCGATCCCAGAGTTCGGTGAGGCTCCGGTCACGGAGGTCTACGACGTCGGCGTGGACGCTGCGGAGGGCGGCGACTACATGGTGGCCATCGAGGCGTTCAAGCGCATCACGAACGAGTGGCCGCTGGACGATCTCGCGGACGACGCCCTGGTAGGACTGGCGGACGCCTATCGCGAGGTTGGCGACTACGCTCTGGCCGAGGCTGAGTATCTCCGACTGATGGTGGACTACTCGAGGTCGCCGCTCGTTGCCGATGCCGAGTACAAGCTCGGACTGGTCTATCTGGCCCAGTCGCGTCCCGCGGCTCTGGATCAGGCCAAGACGCTCAACGCGATCGACCAGTTCAATCGATTCCTGGCTCGCTATCCGGACAGCGAGTTCACCGGCGACGCGCGGCGTCACGTCGTGGAGCTGCGCGGCCGTCTCGCCGAGAAGGAGCTCTCGTCGGCCGAGCTCTACATGACGCTTGGCAACCCGTCCGCAGCCCGCGTCTACTACGAGGCCGTTGTCGCCGACTACTCCGACACACCGGCCGCCGCGAAGGCTCTTCTGGGGATCGTGCAGTCGTATCTCGCATCCGACGACCTTGCCGGGGCGACGGAAGCGCTCGGGCGTCTTCAGGATGCCCACCCGGGCTCCGAGGAGGCTGTCGAGGCAGCGGCCGAGCTCGCCGTGGCAGCCACTCCAGAGCAGGGCTAGCCGATTCGGAGGGGTGGCCGGGCCGCCCTGCGCCGCGGCCGGTCTTGACAGGGAGGGCACCACGTGTCCACTGGACTGATCGGAGGCACGTTCGATCCAATCCACGTTGCCCACCTCTTCATGGCCGAGGAGGCGCTGGAGCAGTGCGCCCTCGACAGAGTGCTGTTCGTTCCCGCGCCGCGACCGCCTCACAAGGACGTGAGTGACCTGAGCCCCTTCGCGGACCGTCTTGCGATGGTGCGTCTCGCGGTCACCGACAATCCCCGGCTGGACGTTACGGATATTGAAGCGCGGCGCGAAGGCGCGTCCTACACCATCGAGACCGTCCGCGCGATCCGGGCTGAGCTCGGCGAGGGTGAGCCCGTGTCGCTCATCATCGGCGGCGACAGTCTTGTGCAGTTCCGCACGTGGAAGGACCCGGAGCGGCTCCTCAGTGAGGTCGAGCTCGTCGTGGCGAGGCGCCCCGGCTCGCACGACGAGACGGTCGATGCGGCCATCAGAGACAACGCTCGATTTCTCGACATGCCGCTCCTCGGGATATCGAGCACGAATATCCGCGACCGCGCCCGCGAAGGTCGCTCCATCCGGTACCTCGTACCGGAGACGGTGCGATCCTACATCTCGGAGAAGAGCCTCTACTCATGACCCCAGGGTCCGTCAAAGGACGGAGCGCTCCCCTCATCTGCCTTGTTGACGGGACCGCTCTGATCTTCAGGTCGTACTACGCCTTCATCCGCAACCCTCTCGTGAATTCGAAGGGGGTGGACACGGGCACCGTGTTCGGCGTGGCCGACAAGCTGCTCGATCTGAGCGAGCGGTTCGACCCGGCCTACACCGTGGTCGCGTTCGATACGCCCGAACCCACCTTCCGGCACGAGGCACGCGAGGACTACAAGGCGACCCGGGATGCGGCACCGGATGAGATGATCGACCAGATCCCGCTCATCCACGAGGTCGTCGATGCGCTCGGGCTCTCGAGAGTCGAACTGCCGGGCTACGAGGCCGACGATGTCATCGGCACGCTCGCCGAGCGCGCAAAGAAGGCCGGCTGTCGCGTCGTGATCGTCTCGAGCGACAAGGACTTCTACCAGCTCGTGGAGGACGATGTGACGCTCTTCGATCCGTGGAAGCGTGTCGAGTACGACCCGGCCGGGGTCGAGGAGGTCTTCGGTGTTGAACCGTCGCGCGTCATCGACGTCCTTGGTCTCATGGGCGATTCGTCGGACAACGTGCCAGGCGTTCCCGGTATCGGGAAGAAGACGGCGACGGCGCTGGTCAACGAGTTCGGCGACCTCGAGACGGTGCTTGGGAGCGTCGACAGGATCAGCGGGAAGAAGCGGAAGGAGAACCTCACCGAATTCGCCGGGCAGGCGCGTGAGAGTCTCGAACTCGTCACGATCTGTCGCGACGCGCCCGTTCCCGGGATGCTCGAGGAGTTCACCTCCGGGCCTGTCGATATCGAGCGCATCACGGAGCTCTTCTCCGACCTCGAGCTCCCTTCGCTCATGAGGCGTCTTCCCGCGCCCGAGGCCTGCATCGACGGACTGGACTACCGGCTTGTCACGACGCTCAAGGGCCTCGACGCCGTCGTGCGGAAGCTCAAGGCGTCCGGCGGGTTCGCGGTCGACCTCGAGACCACGTCACTCGAACCGGTCGACGCCGCCATCGTCGGGGTTGCGCTCTCCTGGGTGGCTGAGACCGCCTGCTACATCCCGATCGGAGGGGGGAGGGGACGGCTCGATTGCGGCAAGGCGCTGGAGCGGCTTCGTCCCGTGCTCGAGGATGAGACCGTGCCCAAGTTCGGGCAGAATCTCAAGTACGACCTCGAGGTGCTCGCGGTCCACGATGTCGGACTCGCCGGGATCGGCTTCGATACGATGATCGCGTCGTACCTGCTCGAGCCCGGCAGACGCCAGCACAACATCGCCGCGCTCGCACTGGAGCATCTCGGACGCGCGGTGACGCCGATCGAAGAGCTCATCGGGAAGGGCAGCGAGCAGCTGTCGTTCGCCGAGGTCGAGATCGAGGCAGCACGCGACTACTCGTGCGAGGACGCTGAGGTCGCGTTCGCGCTCACGCAGGTGCTCGCGCCCGAGATCGAGGAGAACGGGCTCTGCGAGCTCATGCGCGAGGTCGAGCTCCCGCTGATCCCGGTGCTGGCGCGCATGGAGCTTGCAGGCGTCGCGCTCGACACCGCCATGCTCGATCGCCTCGCGGGTGAGTTCGGCGCCGAGATCGGCGCGGTTCAGCGAAAGGTCTGGGACCTCGCCGGTCTCGAGTTCAACATCGATTCGCCGAAGCAGGTCAGCGAGGTGCTCTTCGAGCGTCTGGGGCTGAGAAGAGGACGGCGGACGAAGACCGGGTACTCGACGGACAACTCCGTGCTCTCGAGACTTCAGCACGATCACGAGGTGGTCGCACTCATCCTCGAGTATCGGCAGCTGATGAAGCTCAAGTCCGGTTACCTCGACGCGCTGCCGCGGCTTGTCAACGCGACGACCGGGCGTGTCCACACATCGTTCAACCAGGCCGTGGCGGCCACCGGGAGATTGTCGAGCAGCAACCCGAACCTCCAGAACATCCCGACGCGGACGGAGCTCGGCCGCGAGATACGCAAAGCGTTCATCGCCGGTGACGGCAAGCTGCTCGTCTCTGCGGATTACTCGCAGATCGAACTGCGCATCATGGCGCACCTGTCGGGAGATGCGAACCTGCGCGAGGCGTTCGAGCAGGGAAAGGACTTCCACCGTGCGACGGCCGCGTTGATCTTCGGCAAGACGGAGGATGATGTGAGCGCGTCCGAGCGCGACTGGGCGAAGACCGTCAACTTCGGGATCATGTACGGCATGAGCCCGTTCGGTCTGGGCAAGCAGCTCGGGATCAGCCACGACGAGGCGGCGGAGTTCATCGACCGCTACTTCGAGCAGTATCCGGGCGTGCGCCAGTACACCGATCGCACGATCGCCGAGGCGGCTGAGACGGGATACGTTGCAACGCTCCTCGGGCGCCGGCGTCAGATCAGCGGCATCGAGTCCGACAACGGTCGCATCCGGAGCATGGCGGAGCGTACGGCTGTGAACACGCCGATCCAGGGGAGCGCGGCCGATCTCATCAAGGTCGCGATGATCGGTCTGGCCGGGCGTCTCGAACGTGACGGCATCCCTGCCCGGATGATCCTCCAGGTCCACGACGAACTCGTTCTCGAGGTCGATGCGTCGGCCTCGGATGATGCGGAGGCGGCCGTCCGCGATGAGATGGAGTCGCCGGTGGGATTCGACCTGTCGGTTCCGATCTCCGTCAATGTCGCGCAGGGTCGAAGCTGGTTCGACGTCCACTAGCACGAGATGGCAGGCGGAGGGCCGCGGACGGGCGGCGCGCCCCGGGAGGATGATGTGTACAGGGTCGGTCTGACAGGCGGGATCGCGTCGGGCAAGAGCACGGTCTCGCGTGTGCTCGCGGAGCGCGGCGCAGTGGTGATCGACGCCGACGCCGTCGCCAGAACACTCGTGGAGCCGGGAAGCCCGCTTCTGGCCGAGCTCGCGGAGGAGTTCGGGGAGGACGTGCTCCGGGACGACGGCGCACTGGACCGGGCGGCGCTCGGACGCATCGCGTTCGCATCGGAAGAGCGGCTGGCCCGGCTCAACGCGATGGCGCATCCGCCGCTCGTGGCGCGGCTCATCGAGCTCGTCGAGGACGCGGAGCGGGCGTCCGGGGTGACGGGCGGCGTGCTCGTGGTCGACGCGGCGCTGCTTGCGGAGTGGGACATCCTCGATCTCTTCGACACCATCGTCGTTGTCGATGCTCCGATCGATGTTCGGGTCGAGAGGCTCGTGGCGAGCGGGCTGACCGAGGAGCGCGCGCGCGAGCGCATGGCGGCGCAGCTGCCTCCGGAGGAACTGACGCGGCGCGGCGACATCGTCATCGACAACAGCGGAACACTTGATGACCTCCGTCGCCGGGCAGACAATCTGGCACTGCGTCTGTTCGGTGAGAGCGAGCGCGGGACGGACACCGGGAACTGAAACGAAAGGCGAGAACCGATGGCCAGCGAGATGCTGAAGGAGCTCGAGAGGATGCAGACACGCCTCGACGAACTCGCGGTGTATCTTTGACCTTCCCGCGAAGCGCGAGGAGCGCGAGCGACTCGAGGCACTGACGGCGCGGCCTGACTTCTGGGACAACCCGGACAACGCCCGTCAGATCACCGGGAAGATAGCGGGACTCAAAGCGTGGATCGGGCCGATCGAGGGAGTCGGCGAACAGCTCGACGAGACGAGAGTTCTCGTGGAGATGGCGGAGGAGGAGGGGGGCGAGGCCGCGACCGAGGCGGAGTCGGAACTCGGGCGGCTCGAAGCGGAGCTCCGTGACCTCGAGCTCAGAAAGATGCTCTCCGGCAAGGACGACGAGCGGAACGCGATCGTCTCCGTTCATCCCGGCGCCGGCGGCGCCGACTCGCAGGATTGGGCCGGTATGCTCTTCCGCATGTACACGGCGTGGGCCGAGCGGCGCGGTTTTGAAGTTGAGACGATCGATGTTCAGACCGCCGACGAGGCCGGTATCAAGAGCGGAACGGCCATCGTCCGAGGGCCGTACGCGTACGGGTATCTCCGGGCGGAGATCGGCGTCCATCGGCTCGTCCGGCTCTCGCCGTTCGATGCTGCTCACCGGCGGCACACGTCGTTCGCCTCGATGGCCGCGTATCCGGAGATCGATGACTCGATCGAGCTCGAGATCAGTGACTCGGACGTTCGCATGGACGTCTTCCGCGCCAGCGGACCCGGCGGCCAGCATGTCAACAAGAGCTCCACGGCCGTCCGGCTGACGCACGAGCCGACCGGGATCGTCGTCTCGTGTCAAAGCGAGCGCTCCCAGTTTCGGAATCGAGAGAACGCGATGAAGATCCTCAAAGCCAGGATCTACGCGCTCCACGAAGAGGAGCAGCGGAAGAAGCAGAAGGAGGCCGAGGACGCGAAGCTCGAGATCGCGTGGGGGAGCCAGATCCGATCGTACGTCGTCCACCCCTATCAGCTCGTCAAGGACAACCGGACGGGCGTGGAGACGTCGGATGTGTCCGGCGTGCTCGATGGGGCGCTCGACCCGTTCATCGAGGCCTACTTGAAATCTACCGCATAGAGTGCGATGGTGTGGCCGAACCGGGCTCAGTTCCCACGCAGCGGGAACTGCCAAGGTGCTGGCGCAGCCAGCAGCCGGGTGCTATAAGTGAATCTGGGATTGTACAACGTGAGGAAGCACTCAGACCGGTCCGCAGGGCGGTCTGGAGGGAGGACGAGTGGAGAGGCCCGAGGAGACAGTCCAGGGCGCACAGATGCGCCAGAACCTCGAGGAGCTTCGTGCGTTGGGCATCGAGCCGTACCCGAGACGGTTCGACCGCACGCACATTGCGGAGCAGATCCACGAGGGCTTCGAGAGGCTCGAGGAAACGGAGGTGGTCATCGCCGGTCGGCTGACCGCGATCCGCGGACACGGGAAGGCGGGATTCGCCGATCTTCGCGACGGGAGCGGCCGGATCCAGATCTACGTGCGCAAGGATGAGATCGGCGAGGAGGCGTTCGCGGCGTGGAGGCTCCTTGACGTCGGTGACATCGTCGGGGTGAAGGGGGAGGTGTTCCGCACACGGGCCGGTGAGGTGAGCGTCAAGGCCGCCGAGGTCACGCTTCTGGCGAAGGCGCTGCTCCCGCTCCCCGAGAAGTTCCACGGGCTCAGGGACAAGGAACAGCGCTACCGCCAGCGGTATCTGGATCTCATCGCCAACGAGGAGGTCCGACAGGTCTTCGCGGGCAGGAGCGTCGTGCTGAGCACGACGCGCGAGTTCCTCGAACAGCGCGGCTACATGGAGGTCGAGACCCCCGTGCTCCAACCGATCTACGGCGGGGCGTTCGCAGAGCCGTTCGAGACGCATCATCACGCGCTCGATCTGACACTCTATCTGCGGATCGCCGATGAACTCTATCTCAAACGGCTCATCGTCGGCGGGTTCGAGCGAGTCTTCGAGATCGGCAAGGACTTCCGGAACGAGGGAATGGACCGGACGCACAGCCCGGAGTTCACCCAGCTCGAACTGTATGAGGCCTACGCCGACTACACCGATATGATGGAGCTCACGGAGGCCCTCTTCGAGAGCATCGCGCTGAGACTCCACGGCGCAACGACGTTCGAGTACGGCGAACGTACGATCGACCTGAAGCGTCCGTGGACGCGGCTGCGTGTCATGGACGCCGTGGCGGACGCCGTGGGAGACGACGCGATCCGCGACCCCGCCGCGCTCCTCGAGGCGGCCCGGTCCAGGGGGGTCGATATCGAGGCGGGCGCCGGCTTCGGTGAGACCGTTGAGAAGATCCTCGATCAGCTCGTTGAACCGAATCTGATGGAACCAACGTTCCTCGTCGACTACCCGAGGGAGATCTCGCCGCTGGCGAAGCAGACGCCGGACGATCCGGAGATCGTCGAGCGCTTCGAGGTGTTCGTGGCCGGGCTCGAGCTCGGCAACTCGTTCAGTGAACTCAACGAC
Source organism: uncultured bacterium (assembly GCA_964597945.1). GTDB lineage: Bacteria > Joyebacterota > Joyebacteria > Joyebacterales > Joyebacteraceae > JAPEKQ01. The sequence continues at coordinate 11,015 of CAZRAD010000014.1, read as the reverse complement.
CCGGACGAGCAGCTTCGCCGTTTCGAGGCGCAGGTCGAAAAGCGGGCGGAGGGTGACCCGGAGGCGCACGGAATGGACGAGGACTTCGTGACGGCTCTCATGCACGGCATGCCGCCGACCGGAGGTCTCGGACTTGGGATCGACCGAATGGTGATGCTCTTCACGGGTGCGCCCGGGATCCGGGACGTCATTCTGTTCCCGTCGATGCGGCCGGAGCTCAAGGAGTAGCAGTGTCATTTGAATGGTTCGTCGCCTGGCGCTATCTGAGGGCGAAACGGAAGACGAGGTTCATCTCGATCATCTCGATCATCTCGATCGTGGGTGTGGCGGTCGGCGTGATGGCGCTGACGGTCGTGCTCGCCGTGATGAACGGGTTCGAGGAGGAGATCCATCGCCGGATCATCGGCATCAACGCGCACGTCATCCTGCTCAAGTACGGCGCTGAACCGGTGACCGACTACCAGACGCTCACCGAGACCGTCGAGACGGTCCCCGGCGTTGTGGCCGCGGCGCCCTTCACGTATGCGAAGGGCGTTCTCAGGGGAAATGAGCGGTCCGACGGCGGTGTCATCAGGGGGACCGACCTCGTGCAGGAGGGGCGGGTGACCGACGTCCTCGAGAGCATTACGCCGAGGATCGAGACCCTGGCCTCGGAGCCCGGCGAGACACCGAAGATGGTCCTCGGCGACGAGCTTGCGCTGCGGCTGCGGGCGCAGGTCGGGGACACCGTGGCGGTGACATCTCCGTTCGACTACGTCATGACACCGATGGGTCTGATGCCGTCGGTCGCAGGATTCGAGGTCGTCGGCCTCTACAGTTCCGGGATGTACGAGTACGATCAGCAGCTCGTCTACATCGACCTCGACGATGCGCGCTCCCTTTTCGGCCTCGGCGACGGAGTCACCGGCATCGAGGTGCGAGTCGAGGACCCCTACAAGGCTCCCGAGATCGCCGCCGCGATCGTTGATCGCGTCGGCGGGTTCCCGTACCGGGCGAACAACTGGATCCAGCTCAACCGCAACCTCTTCACGTGGATGAAGACCGAGAAACGGGTCATGTTCTGGATCCTCTCGCTCATCATCATGGTCGCAGCGTTCAACATCGCCAGCACACTGATCATGGTCGTCATGGAGAAGACCAAGGACATCGGCGTGATGAAGTCGATGGGGGCGACCGCCAGGTCGATCATGCGCATCTTCGTCGCGGAGGGACTCGTCAGCGGTGTCGCCGGTACGATCATCGGCAGCGTCGGCGGATACGTCCTGGCTACGCTGCTGGACCGGTACCAATTCATATCGCTCCCCGGCGACGTCTATCCGATCGAGACCCTGCCCGTGCTGATGCGCTTGAGCGACTTCGTTCTCGTGGCCCTCGCTGCGATCGCCATCAGCTTCGTGGCGGCTCTCTACCCATCGTGGAAGGCGTCGAAGCTCGACCCGGTGGAGGCCATTCGCAATGAGTAGCACAGACCGGAGAGGGACCACAGCCGGTGGACGGAAGGTCGCCGGCATGCTTCGTGTCGAGGGTGTGACGAAGACCTTCACGACGGGTCCGACGACTCTCGATGTACTCCGCGGCGTCGATCTCGAGATTACCCGGAGTGAGATCCTCGCGATCATCGGGCCGTCGGGAGTCGGGAAGAGCACGCTGCTTCACATCATGGGAACGCTGGACCGTCCGACGGAGGGACGCGTCACGATCGACCGGACGGACGTCTTTGCGCTTCCGGATGAGGAGATGGCGGCGTTTCGAAACCGAACCGTCGGCTTCGTCTTTCAGTTTCATCATCTCCTGCGCGAGCTCACGGCGCTCGAGAACGTCATGATGCCGTGTCTCATAGCGGGAGCATCCGGTCAGGACGCGGCCCGCTCCGCGCGCGCGATGCTCGACCGCGTCGGTCTCGCCGATCGAGCGACGCACAGACCGGGGGAACTCTCCGGCGGAGAAGAGCAGCGGGTCGCGGTAGCGCGGGCACTTGTCAACGGCCCCTCCGTCATCATGGCCGACGAGCCGTCGGGGAACCTCGACCGGGCAAGCGCGCGCGACCTCCATGATCTCATATGGGAACTCAGGGAGTCGCTCGGACAGACGTTCGTCATCGTTACGCACAACCCCGAGCTCTACGAACGAGCAGACCGTGTGGTGACGCTTCGTGAAGGACGGGCTGTTGAGCCGGGCGCGGCAGGTACAGGATAGCGACTATGCGCTGCGACGACTGCGGGAGCCCCGCGAACATCAGGTACGTCGAGATGGTGGATGGTGAGCTTCGTGACCTCCATCTGTGTGATGACTGCGCGAACACCCGAGGAATGGCTCTCTCGCTCTCGCCGTTCGCCGGGCCGCTGGTCGATATGCTGATGGGGCTTCTCGACGAGATGCGTGTGGGTGAGGAGCGGACGGAAGACGGTCGGGTCTGTCCTGAGTGCGGTCTGACCCGCGGCGAGTTCCGGCGTACCGGGAAGCTCGGATGCGCCTCCTGCTACGAGGCCTTCGGCTCCGAGCTCAAGCCGTTGCTCCGGCGCGTTCACGGCAGCACGGTGCACACAGGCACCATTCCCTCCAAGGCGCCGCGGGACATCGAGACCGGCCGTCGCGCCAGAGCCCTGCAGCTCGAGCTCGAGCGAGCCGTCCGCGCCGAGGAGTACGAGCGTGCCGCCGAACTGAGGGATGAGATCCGACGCCTGGAGACCGAGGTCGAGGTGGGAGACACCGAGGACCGCACTCCGGTGGAGAGCGACGCGGGAGGCGCGAATGTGGACGTTTGAGACGATGGTCGGGGAGCCCTCGAGCTGGCTTGACGCGAGCGGCCCTCGCTCCGACGTCGTTCTCTCAACACGCGTGCGCGTTGCTCGGAATCTGTCGGGTCATCCGTTCCCGGCGATGGCGGGTGTCGATGACCTCGCGGCGGTCGAGGAGAAGGTCCTGACCTCCGCATCAAAGAGCAACTATCTCACGAACGCGCTCGTCGTCCGGATGGATGAAGCGGGGCCGCCCGTCCGCCAGATTCTCGTCGAGCGTCACCTCGCGAGTCCGACCTTCGGCGTTCGCGCGGAAGGACGGTCCGTCGTCATCGGTGAGAATGAGGTTGTCAGCGCGATGGTCAACGAGGAGGACCATCTCAGACTCCAGAGTCTCCGGAGCGGACTTCAGCCTCTCGACGCGTGGCGCCTCGTCTCGCGGATCGACGTCGAAGTGGAGCGGAATTTGCAGTATGCGTTCTCGAAGAACTGGGGCTATCTGACCTCGTGTCCCACGAATGTCGGTACGGGGGTCCGCGTCTCGGTGCTCGTGCACCTCGTGGGTCTTGCCAGGCTAGGTGAAGTTGCGCAAGTGCTCAGTGGCATTTCGAAGCTCGGACTCTCAGTTCGCGGTTTCTACGGTGAGAGGAGCGCAGCGCTCGGCGGGTTCTTCCAGGTGTCGAATCAGACAACGCTGGGTCAGTCTGAAGAGGACATCGCGTACACCGTCGAACGAGTCAGCAGCCGGATCGTCGAACTCGAGCTCAAGGCGCGCGAGGAACTCGTCGCCCGGGCCGGCAGGAAGATCGAGGACGAGATCTGGCGTGCGCACGGGATCCTCACGAGCGCCAGGGTGATGTCGTCGGAGGAGGTCATGTCGCTCTGTTCCTCGCTGAGACTTGGCGTGGCCCGGGGCATCATCGGCGGCATCGATCTCGGGACGCTGAACAGACTGCTCGTCGTGACACAGCCGGGTCACCTCAAATATTTTCACGGGGAGAATCCGAGCAGCGACGAGCGCGATCGGATGCGGGCGGACCTCATCAGGCGCGAGCTTGGGAATCGGGAGCGCACGCAGTAGACGGCCGGCGGCGCAACGACGACGCGGAGGATACCATGCACAGACAGAGGGATTTCACGCCGAGGGTCAGACGCGTGCTCTATTTCGCTCGGGAGGAAGCCGCGCGTCTCCACCACGACTATCTTGGCACGGAGCACCTCCTTCTTGGGATCGTGCGAGAGGGCGAGGGTGTGGCGGCGACGGTGCTCCGGGAACTCGCTATCGACCTCGACGCGGTCCGTGAACACGTCGAGGAGTACGTCGCGCGCGGAAGCTACAGCGCCTCCATGAAGGAGACGCAGTGGACACCGCGGGCGAAGACCGTCCTCGAGCTGGCGCGCGAGGAGGCGAGGATACTCCATCATCAGTACATCGGGACCGAACACCTGCTGCTCGCGCTCATCCGCGAGGGTGAGGGCGTCGCGGCGAAGGCGCTCCGGGATCTTGATGTGGACCTCAGGACCGCCAGGGAGACCGTGATGCGTGTTCTGGGTGGCGGTGGCGGTGCGGAGACACCGGTCGAGGCGGCCGCCGAGTCTGCGGAGTCCGAGACCCCGACGCTCGACCAGTACGGTCGAGACCTGACCAGGATGGCACGCAGCGGAGATCTGGACCCGGTCATCGGCAGGCAGCATGAGATCGAGCGGGTTCTCCAGGTGTTGTCGCGGAGAAAGAAGAACAACCCGGTGCTCATCGGCGAACCAGGTGTCGGGAAGACGGCCGTCGTCGAGGGGCTGGCGCAGCGGATCATCGCGAACGAGGTTCCTTCAACGCTCAAGGACAAGCGCCTCATCATGCTCGATCTCTCATCGACGGTCGCCGGTACGAAGTACCGTGGTCAGTTCGAGGAGCGTTTGAAGACTCTCATCGCGGAGATCCGTGAGTGCGACAACGTCATCATCTTTATCGACGAGCTGCACACGATCGTCGGAGCAGGCGGCGCTGAGGGCGCCATCGACGCTGCGAACATGCTCAAGCCCGCTTTGGCGCGCGGGGAGCTGCAGTGCATCGGCGCTACGACGCTCGATGAGTACAGGAAGCACATCGAGAAGGACGGAGCGCTGGAGCGCAGGTTCCAGCCGATCATCGTCGATGCGCCAACGGTCGAGCAGACCATCGACATTCTCAAAGGACTCAGGTGCCGGTACGAAGAGCATCACAAGGCGGAGATCACCGACGGAGCCATCATCGCCGCGGCGAAGCTCGCCGACCGCTACATCTCCGATCGTTTCCTGCCGGACAAGGCAATCGACGTGATCGATGAGGCCGGCGCCCGGGCGCGTTTGGAGATCAACGCCATACCGCTGGAGATTCGCGAGCTCGAGCAGAGTCTCGACGGCGTCTCATGTGAGAAGCGCACGGCGAGTGAGTCACAGGAGTTCGAGCGCGCGGCAAAGCTCAGGGATCACGAACGGGAAATCCAGGAGAAACTTGAGAAGGCCCGGAAGGAACTTGTCAGCGCGAAGCAGGAGCAGAAGGCGAAGGTCACGGAGGAGGATGTGGCCGAGGTGGTTGCGGGGATGACCGGGATCCCGGTCACGAAGATGGCGCAGGAGGAAAGCAGGAAACTGCTCCAGATGGAGGACGAGCTCCGGAAGCGGGTCGTCGGTCAGGAAGAGGCGCTGACCCAGATCTCGAAGGCCATTCGCCGAAACCGTGCGGGGCTGAGGGATCCGCGTCGTCCGATCGGGTCGTTCATCTTCCTCGGTCCGACAGGTGTTGGGAAGACCGAGCTGGCGCGCACCCTGGCCTCTTTCATGTTCGAGGACGACAACGCGCTGGTGCGGCTGGACATGTCCGAGTATATGGAGCGCTTCGCCGTCTCACGTCTGATGGGAGCCCCTCCGGGCTACGTCGGCTACGAAGAGGGCGGGCAGCTCACGGAGCGCGTGAGAAGGCGTCCGTACTCGGTCGTGCTGTTCGACGAGATCGAGAAGGCGCATCCGGATGTGTTCAACATTCTCCTGCAGGTGCTTGAGGACGGACAGCTCACCGACAGCTTCGGCCGGGTCGTCGATTTCCGCAACACGGTCATCATCATGACGTCGAACGTCGGCGCGCGCGACATCGCGAAGCGCGGCGGGATCGGCTTCCAGCAGGACGAGAGCACTGACAGCGACTACGCGCAGATGAAGGGGAAGGTGACCGAGGAGCTCAGACAGGTGTTCAATCCGGAGTTCCTCAACCGAGTCGACGCGAGCGTCGTCTTCCATTCCCTGGGCGTCGATGAGATGCGACTGATCATCGATATCCTGCTTCAGCAGGTCGAGGAACGCCTCAGGGAAGCGAACATCAGTCTCAAGATCAGCGCCGGTGCGAAGGACCTGCTCATCGAGCAGGGATTCGATCCGGCATTCGGAGCGCGGCCCGTGCGCCGGGCGATCCAGCGGCTTCTGGAGGACCCGCTCTCCGAGGAGATCCTCAAGGGGCGGTTCGACCAGGGCGGTTCGATCAACGTTGAACGCAAGGGTGACGAGCTGGCGTTCAAGACCGCCCGCAAGGCGGCGGCCGCTGCAGCCTAGCGGTCGCCCTGCGATCGTCGCCGACTGCAGCATCACGGCAGCTGCTGAGCATCTGCCAAGCGGTGGCGAGGCCACCGCCGAGATCCTCATACGTCGTGCGGTCGCTGAGACGCGACCGCGGGCGTGTTCGTGCATTCCTGCCACATACACCGCGGTTGAGGTAGAGAGGAAGCGATGCGACACCGCAGGTGGGTCCTCATCCTCGCCGTCATCCTGCTTGGCATCATACCGGCTACGCTGGTGGCGCTTCGCGTCGCGACCCGTCGTCCCGCGGTTCGAAGCGAGCTCCTCTCGAGGTTCGTCCCGTCCATCGACGGCACGATCGAGGTCGGAGACCTTGTGGTCGGCGCCGCGTCGGTGCGTTTCACCGATGTTCGGATCCGGTTCGAGAACGGAAGCTCGATCGTTCTGCCGTCCGGCAGCGCAAGCGTCAGCTATCGCGAGTTCGCCCTGAACGGCTTCGATCTCGGGAGCAGTCTGAGCACGCTGATCCTCACGGATCCATCGATCACTCTGCGGGTTGGCGGGTCTCCCGACGATGACGGCGGAGGCGGTGCCGAGGTGGGCGAGAGCAGCGACGGCATCGAGCTGCTGATGCGAAGCCTGCCGGACTATCTTGGCATCAGCGGGGGGTCGGTCACCGTCCTCGACGATGCCTCCGGCCGTCGCCTTCTGATCGGTGACCTCGACATGCTACTCGAACGCACTCCTGAGGGAGATCTCGACGGACGCGCCGGCGGTGCGATCTTGTCGGGCGGTGTATCGAACCTCTCGGCTCAGGTACATCTTGATGAAGACGGACTGTCGGTCCTCGGTCAGCTCGAGGAGGCACAGATCTCGCCCGACATCTATCTGCCGCTTCCCGACGAGGTTGCGGTTCTCGACGGCTCCGTGTCCGCCGGGTTCCACGTCCGTGCAGCCGTGGGGGAGGACGTCGCTCTCCGCATCGACGCGAAGCTCCGCGAGGCATCCTTCGAGATCGCCGGTACGGACACGGTGGACGCCGTCGAGGGCGCGCTCGTGTACGAAGACACCCGAGTCGCCCTGGAAGGGATCAACGGCCGCTGGCGCGGGGCCGAGTTCTCGCTGCGTGGCGGCGACCTCGAGATCGGAACCGGCGCCGTGCGGGGTATGACGCTCGAGGCGACCGGCGTGCCGGCGCGATTCGTGCGAGAGATCGGCCGCGAGGGCCTCCCGACGCTGGAGGGCAGATTCTCGCTGACGGCCGATCTTTCAGGACGCATCTCCGAGCCCGTCGCCGAGGTCACGATCGACTCGGAGCACCTCGTCATCGCCGGGATTGCGGTGACCGACGTTGCGGCATCGGGGCGGTACTCCGGCGGGGCGGTGGAGATCGAGCACGCCGGCGCCGCGCTTCTCGGCGGCGCGCTCAGCGCGCAGGGGACGCTGGCGACGGATCACGAGACGGGCAAAGCGTACGTCGAACTGCGGGGCGAGGTCTCGACGATCGACCTGGCTGAGCTGGCGGCTCTCGGTTGGGCGGAGGAGCTCGCCGGGCGGGCGAGTCTCAACGACATAGTGCTCACGACTCGCGGGGGGCGCCACTCGGGCGAGCTTCTCGTCGGGTTCGAGGACGTTCGGTACGGAGAGCTCGCGCTCGGAAGCGGCGCGGGCGGTCTTCTGGTCCGCGATGAGACGGCGTACGTTACGCTCAGCTCCTCCGAGATGGGCTACGAGCTCTCGGGCGAGGTCGAGTTGGGCGACGGAGATCAGCGGATCGACGGAGATGTCCTGCTCTCGGGTCTGCGAGGCGACGCGCTCGTTGCGGGTCCCGCCGGGCGATACCTACCCGTGAAACTGGACGGCCCCATCCACGTCGCGGGCTCTCTGCCGGAGGTCGATATCGACGGCATCGTCGGCTTGACGGCGGAGGAGGCTGCGGCCACGGTCCGCGTGACCGGTCGCGTTCGGTCCGCTGAGTCCGGGTCGGAGCTCGCGCTCATGCTCGAGTCCGATGACGCGTCCGCGCGGGGCGTCGAGCTGCCGTTCGCGGCTGAACTCTCCGTGTCGCCGGGGGCGCTGACGCTGAACCGCTTGGAGGCGGCCGGATTCGCGAACGCCTCGGGGACACTCACGCTGGGCGAGACGCCGAGCGTGCGCGCCAGCGCGGTGCTCTCCGAGGCGCCCGCCAAGAGCGCATATCGCCTGGTGACCGGAGGGGCGGCTCCCGCATCGCTCGATGGTCTCGCGTTCATGTCGGCGTCCGTGCGCGGGCCGGTGGGCGATCTGGCGGGATCCGGGCAGCTGCAGCTGGCGCGCGCGAGCGTAGGCGACGTGAGCGGTCTGGATGCGGTGCTGGTCGCGGATCTCGCCGCCGGCGCCTTCAGCATTCGAGAAGCGGCGATCGAGCATGACGGCATCGAGATTCTGAGGGCCGAGGGGAGTGTCGAACTCGGTGGGGCCCTGACGCTTGCGTTGCACGGAAACGGGATTCCGGGACCGCTGATGGGCGGAGACGAGGACACCGGGTTCTCGCTCGCCATGGGCGTGGACGGTACCATCGACAGCCCGACGTTCGACTGCAGGGTGGAGTCCGAAAGCGGGGAGTTTCTCGGGGTACCGTTCGACCGGTTCCTGGCGAGGGCGACGGGCGCAAGCGGGGACATCTCGCTTGATCAGCTCACCCTGGACCGCGTGGGATCGTATCGGGTCCGCGCCACCGGTCGCGCTCCGCTCGGGGCCGTCTTCGATCCCGACGGACCCGCTGAGGGCGAACTGACGCTCGAGGTCGAGGACGATCCGATCGCTCTGATCGGTGCGATGACCGGTGTTCTCGATGAGGCGGCGGGTGACGGGCGGATGATGCTCCACTTCGTGGGCGACCGCGAGTCGTTCTCGCTCGTGCGCGGCGACGTGGATGCCCGGGCGAGCCGGGTTCGGGGGACAGGGGTGTTCGATGAGCTGACCGACGTGGTCGTCTCAGCGTCCATCGTCGACGGCGTCCTCGCCGAGGGTTGGGTCACCGCCGCCGTCGATGGACGACGGATCGAGGTCGCTTCCCGCAGGAGTATGCTGATCGACGGGAGGCTTCTCGAGCCCCTCGAGGTCGGAGGCGTGGACGTCGGTATCCTGGCCGTCACGACCGACGAGCGAGGTGTCGAGGTCAGCATTCCGGGGTTGATGGAGCAGGGCGATGTCGGGAGGGCGGCGGCCAGCGGCCACGGCGACATCGGAGAGCTGCTCGTGGCCGGCCCGGCCGAGCATCCGTTGCTCTGGGGTGACATCGCGTTCTCGGATATGTCGTTCACATACCCGTTCTCATCCTCGAACGGTTCGCCCTTGAGCGGCGACTTCTTCTCGAGAGCGGAGTGGTCCCTGAGACTCACGGCGGGGAGGAACCTCTGGTATCGCAGACCCGACGCCAGTCTCAAGATCGACCGGGGTACGGGTTTCGATTTCGCCGGTGTCCCGGAGGATCACACGTTCTGCGTTGCCGGACGAGCCACTTCGTCGCGCGGCACGATCACCTACCTCAACGCCGACTTCGACGTACGGACCGCCTTCATCGACTTTCCCTCTTTCTGCGAACCGCCCAGGTTCTACATCGAGGGCACGACGCGGACGAACGATGGAACGGAGATCACGCTCTCCGTCGTTGCGGCGGAACAGGCCGGAGCAGCGCTCGCCGGGACCGGCACGCCGTTCGACGAATCGACCGTGCTTCTCAGGTCCGACGCACCCGAGGATGTGACGAGGGAGGACGTGCTCGAGCGGCTGACCTACGGTTCGAACCGGGAGTCCCTTGAGGAGGAGGACATCGCCACGCTTGAACGCCGCCGCGCCATCGAGGTCGTAGCCTCCCAGGTCGGTGTGATGGTCGTCAGGCCGCTCTTCTCTCCGGTCGAGGGCCGGATGAAGAGGACGCTCGGGCTGGACCTCGTACGGATCGACGTTGACTTCGTCGAGCACTTCCTCTACCAGATCGACCAATGGCGCGCCCAGGAGGGCGCGGAGCGCTATCAGCCGTTCCTCGCGGACTCGCGGCTGACGCTTGGCAAGTACTTCGCGCACGACTGGCTGTTGTCGTACGAGGCCAGCGCGGAGGCCTACGAGGCGTCCGTCGGGCGCCAGAGCATCGGCGCACAGCACGAGTTCGGGATTGAATACGAGGTCTCCCGCAATACGTCTCTCTCTCTGAAAGCCGTCTACGACCCGACTCTGAGCGGGTGGGACCGACGCATCTCCATCGAGAATCGCTTCTGGTTCTAGCCTCAGGAAACGGTGTCCCCGACCGGCCGTAACTGCTTTGCTCTCAACGAGTTTGGTCAGTTAAGTTTTCGTTTACAACCCCGGCACCGTGTGCTAGGATGCCGGGTCGGTATACCCTATGGAGGTGCAGCGGTGCGATTCAGTCACATTGTGAGTCTGACCGTGCTCACCGCTCTTCTGTTGTGCGGGGCGGCGGCACAGGGCCAGATGCCGGTCGTCGGTGACGGATCAGTGGCGGGACAGCCACGGGTCACGGAGATCACCGTCGAGGGCAACGAACATGTCAGTCAGGACAGGGTCGTCCTCGGGTTCGGCTTTGCGCTGGGGGACGAGCCCACGACCGAGGGCATTCGGGACGGTGTCCGTCGCGTGTACGCGATGGGTCATTTCTCGGACGTCCAGGTGTTCGTGGAGCCTGCCGACGACGAAGGGCTTCGTCTGATCATCGTCGTCGAGGAGCGTCCG
>CAZRAD010000013.1:0-32561 GCA_964597945.1 uncultured bacterium | reverse complement strand
GGCCGATGCCGTGGTTGACGTGGACGACGTAGTCGCCCTCGGTGAGCGCCTCGAAGCTCGAGATCGGCGCGCCGCCGCGGAACCTCGGACGCCTCCTTCGGCGATATCGATCGAAAATGTCGTGGTCGGTGTAGACGGCGAGCCCGGCGCCGGCCACCGAGAACCCCATCTCGAGACTTCCCACTTCGAGCGCAACATCGGTCACCGCATCGCTGAGGAGCTCTCCGAGACGTGTGATCTGACCTCGATTGTCGCACATGATCCACACGCGGTTGTCGCGAGCGAGCAACGCGAGGTGTGCGCGCAGGCTCTCGAGGTTCGAGCCGAACGACTCCTGCCGTTTGGTGACGGTGTCGATTCGCTTGAGCGACTCGAGGGCACGGCTTCGGACGAGGCCCGTCGCAATGAGCGGTCGTGTTCCGAACCGCTCGACGATACGGTCGAACGGAAGAAGAAGCGACTCAGGCTCACAGAGCGGCGTGTCCTCGCCGGATGCACTGTAGATCTTGGCCGCCTCGAGCGATATCAGCTCGGCTCGATCCCAGACCTCGTCCTCACGCACGAGGATGAGCCCCGCGGTGTCGGGAAGATAGTCGACGAGCGTCTCCGCGTCGGGATGAACGGCCGGCAGGTACTGTTCGACCCCCTCGAAGTAGAACCCGGTCTCGAGTCCGTTGAGAAGATGGTCGCGATCCTTCGAATCAACGCGGTGCGCTCTGCTCAACCGCTGCCCGAGCTCGCCCGCGCCCTCACCCGCGAGCACGACCTCGCGCCGCGGGAGGATGACGACCTCGGCCAGCTCACCGGTCGAGCGCTGGGTGTAGATCTCGAACTGGCGGATCGACTCGACCTCATCGCCTGCAAGCTCAATGCGTATAGGCTCGTCGTACCCGAACGGAAGAACATCGACGATGCCGCCGCGAACGCTGAACTCCCCGGAGTCCTCGACCATCCGGATGCGGCGATACCCCAGGTCGGCGAGGCTCGATGTGAGCTTCTCCAGTTCGAGACGCTGACCCCGCTCGATGCGGATCGTGACGTCCTCGAGGAGCTGCCGCGGAAGCGTGCGCTGCATGATCGCCTTGGGCGTGGTCACCACGACGAGCGACTCGCCGGCCATGAGGCGACTGAGCGCGACAAGACGCGACTCGGTGATGGACGTCAGCGGGGATCTGCGTTCGTACGGCAGGGTCTCCCACTCGCTGAACAGGAGGATCTGGTCCTCGGAGAGGAACGTGAGAAGGTCGTCCTGGACATGCTCTGCGTCCGAGAGATTCGGTGCGATGATGACCCACGTATGCGGGAACCGCTTCCGGAGAACCGCGGCCAGAAGCGTCTTCGACGAACCGATGAGGCCGCCGATCCACAGACGGTTGTCACCGCGCTCAACGCGCGCGCCGATCCCGGCGAACGGCTCGGCCGTCAGTGCGTGCTCCACTATCTTGCGTCCCGGCACTCGGTTCCTCCGTGTATCAGTATCTCGGTCGCGCGATCCACATCTCCAGAGCCACGAGCCCGAGCGCAGCGTAGACGAACAGCCGCCAGAGCTCCCGCCCGTGTCTCGCGACGAGAATGGCGTCCGCCAGCGGCGTGTCGGCCGCAACGATGGTCCAGTCGTGTTCTCCGAGCAGCGTCTCGAAGTCGCCGTTCGCCGCAGGCGTCAGATCCGACTCGTCTGCCGGCATGTTCACGGCGGCAAGCGCATGCGGACGCGCACCCGCACCGCCCGCGTCTGCGGCTCCCGCGTCTCGGAACCGATAGATCCCGACCTGCCCCGCGCGCCGGAGCACGGCGCCCCCGGCGGTTCCCGGCAGTCGCTCGGCGCCGACGGTCCGTCCGTCGGGCAGCTCGACCTCGGGCGCGTTCACACTCGCCGCGTCGTACGGAACGATAAGATCGTCCCCGACCTCCGCGTCTGCCGTGGCGCGGCCGGCTCCGGCCAGTCCGGCAGTCGTCCGATGGAGGATCGGGACGAGCAGACCGCTCTTCGGCAGATCGTTCCACGCGCCGTCGAGGCCGGTGTACAGAACTGCGACACGTCCGCCGCGGTCGGGTCGCGACAGAGTCAACAACGGGCCGATGCCGGGCAGTTCGAGCACGGTCTCGGCTCCCGCTGGCGCGGCGCGGAATGCTCTCGTCACGGTCGCGTCATCGATCAGGCGCTCGCCGAAGACGAGACCGGCAAGAAGCGGATGTCCGACGCCGGCCGGAGCGACCCGCAGCCCGTTTCGGCGCTCCACCGGTTCGACGATGACGCCGGATCCGAGTTCTGCAGCCAACAGCTCATTCCAGTACCTGATGTCGGTCAGCCTGCCGAGCACGACGGCGACACCGCCGCCGCGACTCAGATGCTCGAGCATCCACAGCTCGGCCCCGGAGTCGAGCCTCCCCACATCGGCGAGAACAACGACATCGAATCGTCCCTGCTCCTGGTAGGTGAGCGCCGTGGCCGGCACCTCGGCGCACGCATACGGGTCGCGCGTCCCGCCGGGATCGAGGGCGCGCTTGATGTAATAGGCATCACGGTCGGCAGGCGCGCCCTGTGCGCTGACGACCAGCACATCGATCCTCTGCGATGGCGGAATGACGAAGTGGTGCACATTGTCAGTATCGAGAGCATCCTGTGGAAGTTCGACCCTCCCCGTGTGCCAACCGCTCTCGTCGACGACGGTCGAGAAGCTCGCCGTGCCGGTCGCGCCGGGCTCGAGGCTCACACCCGACTGTCCGACGTGCACATCGTCGACGACGAGTCGCACGGGGATGTCCGCTGATACGATGGAGTGATTGGTGATCGCGGCCGTGATAGTCAGTGCTCCGGATGCGCCGCCGTACTTGCGCTCCACGCTCACGCCTCCGGCCGAGCGGTTGCCGAGCACGCTCTCGACCGGGAGCAGGAAGATGCGGGGTGACTCGGACCCCGGTTCGGCCACGACCGCTGCCGGGCGCCCGTCGTGTGCATCGGCCCATCCGGAGCGCTGCATGTCACCGACGACATAGAGCTCGCGGTTGAGGTTCCTTGACTCCCCCAGAAACGCGAGTGCGCGGTCGACGGCAGTGGCGTAGTCGGTCCCCGAACCATCCGGCGCCGCTTCGCCCAGTGCGTCGCGAAGCACATCGACACTGAACGTCCCGGTCGGCAGAAGCTCGCCGGCCGGTCGTCCCGCGCTGACAAGGAACGCCTCGTCCCCATCACCCAGAAGCTGTGCGATCTCCTCCGCCCGTTCGCGGGCGCGGTCGAAGAGCGGTTCGTCTTCGCTCCGACGCGCCATGCTCGCGCTTGTGTCAAGCACGATGGCAACGGAGGTCCTTGCGCGTGATGTGAAACCCGAGCCGAGCCCCGAGAGGGTCGGGCGCGCCAGCGCGAGCACCGCACACAGGATGATCAAACTCCGGATGACGAGCAGGAGGATCTGTCGGATGCGAATCCGCCGTACCTTCCGGCGCTCGAGTTCCTTCAGGAAGAGGAGCGAGCTGAAGTCCACGGTCTTCACCCGCCGCCGGCTCAGCATATGGATGATAAGCGGCAGCAGCGCCGCGAGCGCGGCGAAGAGGAATGTGGAATTGAGAAATGTGAGACCCATCAGCTCCTCGTGTACATGGAACGCTCGGCTACCCCAGGCGCTTCCGCTTCTCGAGGTAGGAGAAGAGCGCGCGAACGCGCTCGGCTACCCCAGGCGCTTCCGCTTCTCGAGGTAGGAGAAGAGCGCGCGGTCATACGGCGTCGATGTCTGGATAGGCACGTAGTCGATGCGGCTCTCGGCGCATTCGCGGCGGAGGCGCGTCATCCACTCCTCGACGGCTCCGACGTAGTCACCGCGGATAGAGAGCGGCTCCGTCGTCATCGTCTCGCCGGTCTCCATGTCGCGGAAGGTCGCGTCTCCGTCAAATCGGAACGCCGCCTCCTTCGGATCGAGCACGTGGAAGACGATGACCTCGTGCTTGAGATGTCGGAAGTGCCTGAGACCGGAGATGACCGTATCGGGATCCTCGAGCAGATCGGAGATGACCATCACGAGCCCCCGACGTCGCATCCGGCGCGCGAGCTCGTGGAGCACACCGCCGATACTGGTCTCCGCCGTCGGCTTCGCCTCGTCGAGTTCCGAGAGCAGAAGGTGGAGCTGGCGCGGCGTCGACCGGGGCGGTACGAACTCCCGGATGACCTCGTCGAACACCAGCAGCCCCGCCGAATCCTGCTGCTTGAGCATCATATAGATGAGCGCGGCGGCGAGGTGTTTCGCGTACTCGATCTTCGTCACACCGGTCGTGCCGTAACCCATCGACGCACTCGCGTCGAGCAGCACGTAACCTCGGAGGTTCGTCTCCTCCTCATACTCCTTGATATAGAAGCGGTCGGTCTTGCCGTAGACCTTCCAGTCGATGTGCTTGAGCGGATCTCCCGGCATGTACTGGCGATGCTCAGCGAACTCGACGCTGAATCCCTTGAACGGGCTCCGGTGCAGGCCCGTGACGAATCCCTCGACGACGAGGCGCGCGCGGACCTCCATCGTCGCGAGCTTCGAGACGACGGTCGGATCAAGAAACCGTCTGTAGGACTCCTCGGGCATCGGTTCCCTCCGTGCGCTGGTGACCGCCGCCTGCCGCGCATATCGCGCGGGCCGAACTGCTCCATGCGCCGGTCTCTGCTGCGAGCCGGACTTCTCCACGATCTGGACTTCGCTACGAGCCGGTCTTCGCTACGAGCCGGTCTTCTCCACGAGCCGATCGACGATCAGCTGCGACGAGACGCCGTCGGCCTCGGCGTTGAAGTTCGTCACGATCCGATGCCTGAGGACGGGTCCCGCGACAGCGCGGACATCCTCGGTCTCCGGAGCGAGCTTCCCGCGGAGGATGGCGCGCGTCTTCGCACCGAGAACCAGATACTGCGACGCGCGTGGCCCCGCGCCCCAGCTGACCCAGTCGCGCACGAACTCGGGCGAGTCCTCGGTCGGGCGTGTGCTCCGCGCGAGTCTGACCGCGTAGTCGAGCACGTGGTCGGAGACCGGGACGCGGCGGATGAGCCTCTGGAGTTCGATGATGTCCGCGCCGGAGAGCACCTTCGACAGCTCAGGAACGTATGCGCTCGTCGTCGACTCGACAATCTCCCTCTCCTCCTCCGCACTCGGATAGCCGACATGGATGGAGAACATGAAGCGGTCGAGCTGCGCCTCGGGAAGCGGGTAGGTTCCCTCGAGTTCGATCGGGTTCTGCGTGGCGAGGACGAAGAACGGAAGCTCGAGCGGATACGTGTTCCCGCCGGTCGTCACCTGCTTCTCCTGCATCGCCTGGAGGAGCGCGGCCTGAGTCTTTGGCGGCGTCCGGTTGATCTCGTCGGCGAGTACGACGTTGGCGAACACCGGGCCGCGGATGAACTTGAAGTTCCTCGCGTGCGTCCCCGGGTCCTCCTCGATGATGTCGGTGCCTGTGATGTCGGACGGCATGAGATCCGGCGTGAACTGGATGCGCCTGAAGCTGAGATCGAGCACACCCGCGAGCGTGCTGACCATCAATGTCTTCGCGAGTCCCGGGACTCCGATCAGGAGACAGTGTCCGTTGGCCAGGATGGAGATCAGCAGCTCCTCGATCACCGCGTCCTGTCCGACGATGACCTTCCTGATCTCACTGAGAATCCGATCGCGTGCTCCGGCGAGCGCCTCAACGGCGGCGAGATCACCGCCCGCTCTGGTCTCGTCTGTCATGCGGCTCCTCTCGGTGGCGTATGAACGCACATAGCCGCCGCGCCGGCCTCGTCGTGGGCCCGCGCCGCGGTTCGTCGTCGATCTCTGGCTGCGTCGCTGTCAGGCTTGTGAAGCACGTTGCGTTCGACAACGCCGCAGTGCGGTCAGTTTAGCAGTGTGTGAAGGGCGGCGCAAGAGCCGCGGGGCGGCGCAAGGGCCGCGGGGCGGCGCAAGAGCCGCGGGACCCTGTCGAGCCGGGCGGAGCGCGGCGAGTGACGGAGTGTTGAAGTCCGCTGAGTGGCTGAGCGGCTAGGTCATCGCGGTGAGAATGACGTCCAGCGCCTGGAGAAACTGCGAGCGGTCGCGCTTGTCGAACGGCGCAGGTCCCCCCGTCTGGATCCCCATCTCCCGGAGCTCGGCCGAGAGCTCGCGGCGCGCCATCGCCTCCCCGATCGACTCCGGCGTGAACTCGCGGCCCCGGTGTCCCAGAACGCGCGCGTCGGCCTTGAGGCATCGATCGGCAAGCGGGATGTCGGCGGTGATGACCAGGTCATCGCTGCCGACGTGTTCGACGATCCAGTCGTCGGCCGCGTCGAAGTCGCCCTTCACGACGACGAGTTCTATCGAATCGCTGTCGGGCGTACGCATCCACGCCTCGGCCACCACGGTGACCGGAACCGCGTAGCGCTTCGCGACGCGGTAGACCTCGTCCTTGACCGGACACGCGTCACCATCGACATAGATGCGGGACATGCATGACTCCGAGTGATCGTGGAACGGGAATTTCCGTGAGTGAAGCCTTCGCGGAGAGCGTAACACAAACAGAGCGCGGCGGCCCCCCACAACAGGAGACCGCCGCTGGACCTCAGACTCGACGTATCGGACCCCGGAACCGGGTTGGCGCCCGGATGCCTCATATCACCTATACAGCGCCTTGATGGTACCCCAGTTGACCTCATCGACCGGGCTTATCGGCTCGCAGAACCAGCAGTAGTCGTCGACCATCTGGTGCGGCTGACCGAGACCCGCGTGATTGACGAGGCAGTACGGATACATCTCACCCGTTCCGGTGGTGACCCATCGAGGGTAGCTCGGGTGGTCCTCGACCATGAGGTACCCGGGGGCCATGTAGACCAGGTCGATTCGCGCCACGGGAACCTGCGAGGTCAGGATCGGCTCGGGCGCGGTCAGCGTGATACCCGTCTCCCAATCGCCGGTGATGATGACGTCCGAGAGGAGGCTGGTGTATCCGGTCGCGATCATGGAACCGGGCGTGTAGCCGATCTTGAACGAGATCGACGCGAGGCTCGTGTACTCATCCCCCAGTCCGCACGTGACCATCAGGTAGGCCGAAACAGCCGTGCCGGGGACGGGGTACGTCTCGGGTTCGTACGTGCCGTTGTCGGTGAAGCTCAGCGACACGGCCGGCCACGCGGGAAGCGGGTTGGCCGCCGCAGCGGATGCGATGAGAACGAGCAACAGCACAGCAATAGCAGAGCGCATGAGCTACCTCCTTTGCCGGAGTGCGCCTGAACGGACAGGCCCTGTCGGGCCACGCCCTCATTGTAGCACCTTCCCGGCAACCACCGGATGTCCTCCTGGGTCTCATCGGATGAGCGATGTCCGTCCTCGCGCCTGGGTGTATACTGAAGTCACTGTAGGGTCGCATCTTGGAGATAACATGACTCGGGGTTCAGCACCGTCTGTGGTTCACCATTTTCTGCTTGCCGCCGCGCTGCTGGCGTCGCTCAGCGTGCGGGCGAGCGGTGCCGCCGTGCTCGCCGCCGCGGATTCGATGACCTCGCGCGCGCCCCTTGCGATGCTTGCCGGCGACGTGCCGTGGCCGACCCACATGCGTGCCGTCGACTCGGGCAGCGATGTCCCCGACGCGCATCCGGGACGCTCGGCGCGCGGCGACCTCCTCCCCCGCGTTCCGCCCGACGACTTCCTCGCATCTCTCATGGACTCGGTCAGACTCGAGAACGTCTCCGGGACCATCCAGCGGCTTCAGGACTTCTACACCCGGTACGTCGTCAGCGACTCGTGCTGGTCGTCGGCCGCGTGGCTCGTTGACCAGCTCGAGAACTCCGGGTACACCAACGTGGTCTACGACACGTTCCGATGCTGGTCGTACCAAGACACGGTGGACGCGGCGAACCTGATCGCGATCAAGACGGGAACGACGCGACCGGACGAGTACGTCGTGATCGGAGGACACTACGACTCCATCTCGACCGAGAACTTCCACGATCCGGACGCGTACGCTCCCGGCGCGGATGACAACGCCACCGGCGTGGCCGGTGTGCTCGAGGCCGCGCGCATCCTCGCACCGATCGAGCTCGAACGCAGCGTCATCTTCGCCCTCTGGTCCGGAGAGGAGACGGGGCTCCGGGGAAGCCGCGCGTGGGTCGCGGACGCGGTCGCCGCGGACATGCGCATCGTGGCGTATCTCAATATGGACGTCATCGGGTACACCGATGAGGAGCCGCCGGTCGCCATCGTCTACTCCGACTCGACGTCGCTCGCCGTCGCCGGGTTGATGAAGGATCTCATTGTCGACCATACGCCTTATGGGTGTGTCACCACCGTGCAGCCGATCGGCGCGAGCGACCAGAACAGCTTCTGGGAGCAGGGGATCAACGTCCTCGACACATCAAGCGGCGCCGGCTGGTCCCCATACCACCACACACCGAACGACATCATAGATCATGTCGATCTCGAGCTCTGCCGCGCCCTCGCTGCCGTCAACGTCGCTGCGACTGCCGCCCTCGCCGGCGTCCCCGGCGAGGACGCGAACCTCCCTCCGGAGACGACACTCGTCGACAACTGCGCCGCGGTGCACGACACGCTCGGCCGGACACCCCGGTTCGCGTGGTCGGGCGTCGATTTCGACGGCGAGGTGGCCGGCTACGAGTACTGCGTGGCGACGCCGACCGCCGGAGCGCAGCCGGGTCGTACCTGGCATCCGCTTCCGGCCGATTCGACGGGCGTCACGCTCGCCCTTGAGGAGGACGGGCCACATTCGTTCGAGGTCCGAGCCCTCGATGATGGCGACCTCGCCGACGCGACGCCCGCGACGCATGAGTTCCTCGTCACAAGCCAACTTGCGCCGAACATCATGATCACTCCCATGTTCGGGACGGCGAGTGCGGTATTCGAGAACGAGCGCCTCGTGTTCGACGTCCGGGCGTCGGCGGAGCACTACTGTACGGAGCTCGACGGCGTGTCGTGGGCTACCGGTGACGGCGATTGGTCGGAGTGGTTCGACACTGAAGGCGCACGGGAACACCGGGACGTGCAAAGCGTCCGGGACGGGCTCGAGGTCGTCATCCGCCCGGCGCTTCACGATACGATCGTCGTCTTCCGGGCGCGCGATGCCCACGGTTCCATAGCAGCGGACACGGTCGCGTTCGATGTTGTAGCCGCACCGATGGCGTCGCCCCTCCTCATGGTCGATGACTGGCTGGCGCAGCCGATTCCCGAGGTGGAGCACGACGCCATCTACGACTCGCTGCTTGCGGGAGTGCCTCACGATACGTGGGATCCGCTGCACCACATCGAGGGCGGGGTTCCGCAGCTGCCGACAATGGAGGAACTGGGGCAGTACCGCACGGTTCTCTGGACACTGGGCGATCATGCGACCTTCCTGCGGCCGGCCCAGGCCGAGTCGGGCTACCACGCGATCGAGGGGTTCGTACGGGCGGGAGGCAATCTCATCCTTGAGGGTCAGGCAACGCTCGAGGCGTTCGCCGCTCTCACCCCCTTCATGCAAGACGCGACATTCGAGCCGGGCGACTTCCTCTACGACTACGCCGGGATCGACAGCCTGCACAACACGGGTTCCCTTGCGAACCCCCAGATACCCGAGACGTATGGGTATGCGTTCCTCGGCGGCACATCGATCAACCAGGCGAGATACCCACACGCTCCGGTCGACACGCTCGGGACGTGGGCCGCGGGGTTCTCGCAGTACGGCGGGCTGCACTCGTGCGAGATCTACCGGCCGGTCGCGGCAGCACGCATACATTTGTTCGATGCCTATGTGAACGCGGATCTCCATGACAAGCCCTGCGCAGTGATCAGGAAGAGCGATGTCGGCTGCGGCTCCGTCGGGGTGCTCGGCTATCCGCTGTGCTACATCCAGATCGAGCCCGCGCGGGAGCTTCTGGCGACGCTGCTCGGCGAGGTCACCGAATGGCAGCAGCCCGCACAGCTGTCCTCTTTCACGTGGGACGAACAGCGCGATTACGTCCTCTTCGTCTGGCGCCTCACACCCACGGACTCCCCGCAGGGAGCGCGACTCGAGCGGCGAGTCTCGCCTGACGGCGCATACGTCACGCTCGGCGAATCGCTCCTGACACCCGAAGAGGACGGGCGGTACCGGTTTATCGACGCTGCCATCGTGCCCGGATCCACGTATGACTATCGACTTGTCGTCACCGAGATGTGGGGCGGACAGACGACACATGGGCCGTGGACGATCCAGGTCCCGACCGAGGCATCGATCGACAGGCTCTATGCGCCGCACCCTAATCCCACCGCTGACGGAGCGACCATCTCGTACGCGGTCGGTGGCGAGCAGCGATGGGTCCGCATCGGCGTGTACTCGGTCGGCGGCCGACTGGTGAGGCATCTTCACGATGGGCCTGTCGATCGCGGGAAGCACGAGACCACGTGGGACGGCCGAGACGCCGATGGCCGGGAGGCCGCAAGCGGCGTCTACTTCATCCGAGCCGACTTCGGGCCCCACGCTCTCGAACGAAAGCTCGTTGTGCTGCGATGACGTACCTCCGGTCGCTGCATCGCGGACGCAGAGACCGAACATCCCCGCCACCAGGCCTGATTGCCCTTCAGAGCCCGTCGTGCTATATTCCTCGAACACCTTCGCTCACACGAAAGGACACGGCGTGGACTACCTCAAGGAGCTGGCCCGAAAGGGTATTGAGCGCAGCAAGGACTACCCCGACGAGTCGTTCCAGATTCGGGGTCTCTGGCGAACCGATCTGATGTTCAAACCGAACCCGTCGGAGCGGACGTTCAAGTACACCTTCCTCCTCGTCCAGACGTTCGGCGAGGGTGCGTGCTACTGCGCAACGATACCCGCGCTCGCAGAGGGCGAGCGGATTCTCGGCAAGGACTGTCGAGAGGTCGAGCACGACTTCCGGTGCTTCGAGGTCGCCACCACCGATGCGATGTACTCCGCGTTCGAGAAGCATCCGGATGAGTCGCACACGATGACGGGGCCGGCGCGCAAGAAGGCGCTCTGGCGAAGCGGACTCGTCGTCACGGAGGTCATGCGACATCTTGAGGCGATGGGAGCCGCGCCCGGGCGCGTCGTCAACGTCGGCGTGATCGGCAACATCATCAAAATGCTCGGTGACCGCGGCGTCGACGTCGTAGGAACCGATGAGGATCCCGCCATCGTCGGCACGAAGATCGGCGATGCCGCGATCTACGCTGAGGACCGCACGGTCGAGCTCGTCGAGGAGTGCGACGTCGCCGTGATGACGGGGATGATCATCTCGACCGAGACGATGGGTGACATCCTCGCCGCGGCGAAGCGCGGCGGCACGAAACTCATCATGTTCTGCGAGACCGGCGCGAACCTGTGCGAGGAATACGTCAAATTCGGTATCGACAGCGCCATAGCCGAACCGTTCCCGTTCTATATCTTCGGCGGTTCGACGCGCATCGACATCTATCGAAGGAAGTAGCACCCGAGACGGAAGCAGCTCGCGGACGAGCTCTGCGCAGCGAACGCCGAGGCTCGACAACGACCGGAGGGACCTCCTGCTCAGGAACTTCTCAC
This sequence comes from uncultured bacterium, assembly GCA_964597945.1. GTDB lineage: Bacteria > Joyebacterota > Joyebacteria > Joyebacterales > Joyebacteraceae > JAPEKQ01. Next base: position 21,077 of record CAZRAD010000013.1, on the reverse strand, counting down.
ACACCAACGGCGTCCTCGACATCGGCGGCATCTCCGCCACAAGGATCGCCGGCGAGTTCGGCACACCGACCTACGTCTATGACGGCGATATGATCCGCGACCGCTTCCGTGCGCTCCGCGCCGCCTTCCCGTCGTTCGAGATCTTCTACTCGATGAAGGCCAACCCGTCGATGGCGATCGTCGGCCTTCTCCAGGAGCTCGGTGCCGGTGCTGAGATCGCATCCGGAGGCGAGCTGTTCCTCGCGCGCGAGCTCGGATACGACCCGCTCGACATCGTGTTCGCCGGACCGGGCAAGACCGATCGCGAACTCGAGGACGCCATCATCAACGGCGTCTTCGCGGTCAACGTCGAATCGCTCCGCGAGCTCGAGCGCATGTCGCGCATATCGAAGCTCCTCGGCGTGCCCGCGCGCGCGGCGCTTCGGATCAACACGACGGTCGGTCTCGGGAAGGTCGGCGGTGGTTCGGCCGGCCCGCTCCACGAGCAGATGGCCGGCGGCCCGAGCAAGTTCGGGATCGACGAGGAGAAGCTTCAGGGCCTCGCCGACGCATGGGACAAACGCCGGATCGAGATCGTCGGGCTCCACGTCTACACGGCGAGCCAGATCCTCCACGAGGACGAGATCGTCGCGAACGCCGAGCGTACGGCGGCGATGGCTCTCCGCGTCGAGGAGCTCATGGGCGTACCCGTCCAGTCGATCGACTTCGGAGGAGGGCTGGGCGTCCCTCACTACGACGAGGAGAAGCCCCTCGACCTCTCGTCGCTCGGACCCAGGGTCGAAGAGGTGTTCCAACCGTTCCGCGAGCGCGAGGGCTTCCGACTCATCCTCGAACTGGGACGATTCCTCGTCTCGGAGTGCGGTGTCTACATGTCGCGCGTGCTCGAGCTCAAGGAGTCACGCGGCGAGCGCTACGTCATCACCGACGGCGGCGTCAATCAGTTCATCAGACCGGTGCTGATGAAGGTGAAGCACCAGGCGGCCGTCATCAACCGGATGGACGCCGAGGGTGTGGCCACAGCGAAGGCCACGGGTCCGCTCTGCACGCCGATCGACATTACGAGCGATGCGCTCAGCGTTCCCGGCGATATCGCGATCGACGATCTCGTCGGCGTGTTCAACGCCGGCGCGTACGGGTACTCGATGAGCCCCGAGCTCTTTCTCTCGCACCCGACGCCCTCCGAGGTGCTCGTCATGGGCGGGAAGATGCACCTCATCCGGGACCGCGGGCGGCACGAGGACCTGCTGCTCAACCAGAAGCGGTTCCCCGGGATGGGATAGGCCGCCGGCTCCGAGTGCGGGATTGGAATCCCCATGGATGGGATCCGTAGATGACCCAACACACGAGAGAGGCAGAACCTCACATGACGAAGACCTCGGCTGTCGTTCAGGGCCTGCGCATCACTCACGCCCCGCGCGCAGCAGCAGTCCTCGCGATACTCGTCGCGATGAGCATGGTGTCCTGCAGCGATGATATCGTCTGTCCCGATGACACGATCATCGTCGCTCCGGCGATCACGGCATCGATCGTCGAGTCCCGCCTCGCCGATGTCGACCGCACGTCGGTCGACGTGCACTGCGTCTCAGACCCTCTTCCGAACGACTTCGCGGTTTTCGTCAGCGGGCGCCAGATCGACGATATCGAACTCGTGACACCTCTCGCCCTCCGCGCAACGCTCGAGGACGATGAGATCGTCTGGCAGCAGGGCCTTGACTGCTCGCTCCGCGTCATCACCGATGTCGGCGTTGCGACGGCGATCGAGCCGGTCCCCGGCGCATTCGCGGTTGAGTCGCCCCCGGATATCACCGTTGCGGACACGCTCAGCATCTCGTGGGAGCCGGCGAATGACGCCGACTACTACACGGTGCGGTGTGTCATCCGAAGCGCGCGTGACGACTCGCTCGTGCTCGAGCGGTCCGTCGTCGGCACGACCGTCTCGTTCGGTCCGGATGACATCACGCTGCCGGGGTCTGCATCAGGGTGGGTTCGAGCGACCGCCGGCCCGCTCCCTGATGGTGGTACCGATGGGAACGTCACCGGCGAGGGCTGGGGGTTCTTCACGGTCTCGTACTACGACTCGCTCAGTCTCTTCGAGTTCTCGGTCGCCGACACGGCGGCGCCCTCAGTTCCATAAACCACGCTCACTGCTTGCGCACGTCGGCGGCTATCTCTCGGCCAGTCTCGGCTCGAGGTAGACGGCGATCAGTCGACCGACCTCTCTGAGAACAAGCACCTCCGCATCCCGCGCGGAGCTCTCCAGGCTCTCCATCACCTCGAACGAGAACCCACCGACATCCTCCGCAAGCCGCTGATCGAACACGCGCACGTCGCACTCGGCGTGCGCCAGCCACGTGCCATGCGTCTCCTGTGTCGACATCGAGACGTCCACCGTCACGACCAGTGATGCGTCAGGTCCACACTCGACGAGTCGGGAGCCAGCAAGGGTCAGACCGGCCAGCAGTCCCTCCCGCGTCCTCTCCTGATCGGCATCGTTTCCGGCGTCGATCTCGACGCAGACGGTGGCGTTGCTGAGCGGCAGCACGAAGACCTCCTGCGTGGTGGTCGCGATGACGGCGTTCTCGGCTGCCGAGCGGTCGCCGGGGATGAAGACCTCCTGCCCGGGAGGTACCGCGGCGACGACATCAAAACTGTCCTCTCCGGTTTCGCTCCCGGCGACGAACTCGATCTCGATCTCGCCGGACTCATCGGTCTCCGTCGCTCCCACCAGCGTCCGAACCATGCCACCGCCCACGGTCGTCACCGGCACGCCCGCGGCGGGCACCCAGTCCCCTCCGAACAAGTACGACAGCCGGAACCGAACCGTCTCGCGGCTCCCGGCGCTGAGAACGAGCTTCCCCGTCCCGTCGAGTCTCTCGAAACGCGGCGCCAGAGCGCCCGACCGGCTCCTGAGCTCTGAAACACGTTCCGAGCCGAGGTTCTCGGGCATCGCGTCTCGGCTGAGCCTGGGCAGCAGATCGTACGCACGCCGCGTCTCGGCGGCTCCGTCCAGCCAGCGCCCCTTCGCGAACAGGTCGTCCGCCGACTGCACACGTATCTTGAGTTCGCGCGCAATGCGCCGTTCCGCCCACCGCGCGTGGGTCGCATCGCCACGTATCACACCGATGGGATACTCGGCGAGCAGACGGGCTCGCCAGTGCTCGACGCCGTCGGCATCTCCGCATCGCTCCACGACCGTCTCCCGGATGGAGATCCTCGGGAAGCCCGCTCCCTCTCCGCGGGTGACGGCCTCCGCGAACTCGTCGTTGGTCTCCTCGCGACGCAGAGGGGTCAGCGCGGCACCGCGACGCTCGAGCATCTCGAAGGCGCCGGGGAGAAGCCGGCCGGCCGCCGACGCGACCGCGGCGTCACGGCTGGCGGACAGCGTGTCGTCGACCACGACGCACCGCATGCTGCCCCCCTCGCGCCACCACACCGAGTCCTCGGCGTCGGGAAGAGCCTCCGGGTCTCCTTCCACCACGAGGCAGACGGGTTGATCCAGCGGGCGGTCATCCTTGTCGTCGACGTGGGGCTCATCACCGACCGGCGCGCGTCCGGCGCAGCCGGCGAGCAGGAACAGCGCGAGCAGTGCCAACAGCTTGAGCATGGCCAACAGCCCGAGCTCCCGCAATGGTGTGGGAGCGGGTGTCGCGCCGCGGCGTCGTGTGGGGCGTATCGACATCATGACCTCCGGTCGGGGAAGCGGGAGGCGAACGACTCACCATAGCACAGAAAGGCCGCCGGCATCGAGCCGACGGCCTTTGATCTTCCGGTTCGGGGCACGTCACTGCGCAGCTAGGTCAGGAACGGCTCGATCTGGGCTGCGAGGCTGTTGGTGTCGATCGGCTTCGTGATGTAGCCGCGACATCCGGCCGCCACGAGCTTCTCGAGCTCGCTCGGCAGATCGCTCGACGTCAGCGCGAGGATCGGGATGTCGTGTGTCTCGGTCATCGCCACCAGGCGGCGCGTCACCTCGAGTCCATCCAGACCGTTGAGATAGACGTCCATCAGAACGAGGTCCGGATGCGATGCCTTCGCCAGAGATACCGCCGACGCCGCGTCCGATGCCTCGAGAACCTCGTAGCCGTTCGCGCGCAGCACGACCGAGGCCACGCTCCGGCTGTAGTCGTTGCCCTCGACCAGGAGAATCGTCGGGCCGGCGTTGAGACCGCCCCACGCCGCTTCGCACGTATCGGAGAACGCGATGACGCTCTTGTTCCGTCCCTCGCTCCGGCCGCGGCAGAGCGCCGAGTCGGCCATTCGGAGAAGCGTCTCCGCATCTCCCGCGTGGTCCGGGTACGCCGCGATACCGCACGTCACGGTCGCGCGCACGTCCCCGCCGCTGCGCGCCAGCGTCCGGTCGGCGAACGTCGACCTCAGGCGCTCGACGAGGATGCCCGCTCCGGTCGCCGTCGTCTCGGGGAGGATCAACGCGAACTCGTCGCCGCCGAATCTCGCCATCACGTCGGAGAGCCGCGTCCCGGAGAGCAGGATGTCGGCGAGTGACCGCAGAACGGCATCGCCGGTTCTGTGATCGAACCTGGTATTGATGTCCTCGAGACTGTCGATGTCCATGAGCGCGACCGACAGCTCGCGGCCGTACCGCCTGGCACGGTCGAGTTCTGTTTCGAGCTGTTCGTCGAAGTAGAGCCTGTTGAAGAGCCTGGTCACCGGATCGCGCGTCTGTTTCGGTGGACCGCCGCTCTCGCAGTAATTGACTCTGAGCACGGCCTTCACCCTGCAGACGAACTCGCTCGCGCTGAACGGTCTCGGCAGATAGTCGACGAGCCCGAATGGGGAGTCGACGGAGGTGGCAGGCCACTCGCCGGTCGCACAGAGCACGAGGATGGGGAGCTTCTTCGTGACCGGATTCTGGTCGAGGCGATCCTCGAGATGTGCCTCGGCCACGGATGCGGCTGACCGATCGACGATGATCAGGTCGGCCTCGGACGTCGCCGCCTCGCCGACGAAGCTCTCGATGCTCGTCGCCTGTGTGATGTCATAGCCGGCGGCGCGCAGTCGGTCGGACAGCAGCCGCCAGTCACGGTTCTCGAACGAACCGACGAATATCTTCCTGTGCGTGTTCTCGATGCGCCGTGGCATCCTCTCCCCCCCTGGCCGCGTCGAGGGCGGCGGATCCGTGGGCGCTCGACGCCCACCGTAGGCGGTGTCCGGCTTGGCAGTTTGCACGGAGGCGCGCGCGTTCTGCCCCCGCGCGTCCCCAGCCATGACCCGACACGTCGGAAACCGTACGTATACGGCGCTTTCCACGCATCGGCCGGAAATCCTTGTCTCTGCCCTCTGGAAAAGCAAGGAATGTGCCACGAGGGGACGAAAGCGGCTGTTCTGCGGGCACAATGGACCGGGGAAACCCGGATGAAAGACAGAGGGGTGAAGCACGAAGCTCCACCCCTCTGAACCCACTGCACTGCTGGTCACTGCATCCTCTCTGCTGCGGTGCGGAAGCGGCCGGAGGCCGGCTCCGCCATTGCGAAGCGGCCGGGCGCTGCGTGCAGCGCCCGCGCTTCGCACCTACTCCGTTGGAGGATTCACCGGCGTCACGACGACGCGACGGTTCTTCTTCCGGTTCTCTTCGTTGACGTTCTCGAACGCGGGACGAGACTCGCCGAATGCCTTCAGGATCAGGCGCTCGACATCGATGTCGTGATCACCGAGATAGCTGATCACCGCGCTCGCCCGCTCCTCTGAGAGGTTCAGGTTGTACTCGTCGCTCCCCAGATCACAGGCGTGACCGCTCACCTCGGCCAGAAGCTCGGGGTAGTTGGTCAAGATGACGACCATCTCGTCGAGCTCACCCTTCGCCGCGGCAGTCAGTCTCGAGCTGTTCAGCTGGAAGAGCACGCCGACCGGGTAGATGTCCTCAGCGGCGGTCGCCGGCGGGATGATCTTGATCTCACAGCCGTGCTCGTCCACCTTGATGCCCCTCGGCGTATCCGGGCACTTGTCGAGCGGGTCCATGACCCCGTCCATATCGTTGTCGAGATCGGGGCAACCGTCCTCATCCTCGAACCCGTCCATATCTTCGGGGTCCTCGGGACAGGCGTCGTCCATGTCCATGATGCCGTCGCCGTCCATATCGACGTCCGGGCAACCGTCCTCGTCGGCGTCGCCGTCGAAGTCCTCGGCGTCATCCGGACACATGTCGTCGACGTCGAGGATGCCGTCCATGTCATTGTCGAAGTCCGGACAGCCGTCCTCGTCCTCGAACCCGTCGAAGTCCTCAGGCTTGTTCCAGCACTCGTCATCCTTGCCGATGATGCCGTCGCCGTCACAGTCACCCGGGCCGAAGTAGTACGTCAGACCGGCGAACGCCTCGAGCAGCGTGTTGTTGGCGTCGACCCAGTCCGCGCCCTCGACCGAGCTCAGACCGACGTTGTCGATGTCGTTGCCGATGAGCATGCTGTAGCGGCCACCGACCGTTACCGCGAGCTGCTCGGTCATGAAGATGTCGGCGCCGAGACCGATGCTGGCTGTGATGTTGGTGCCGTTGAGCGTCTTGGACTTGCCGTCCTCATTGTATCCGTCGGGGATTTCGCCCTCGTCGACATCATCGATCCAGTCCTGGACCTCCCAGAACGTCAGGCCGAGTCCCGCGCTCACGTACGGGAGGACCTTCCCCTCGTCCATGAACATGTACATCGCGGCGAACTGAGCCTTGTTCCAGACGGTCTTGAACTCGTCGGCAGCGCCGAAGCCCTGCATCCGACCCGGTGTGCCGGTCGGGAGCAGCTCGCCGTTGGCGGAGACGCCGTGCGTGTACTCGAACGCACCCCAGACATTGCCGGCCAGCGGCTTCTTCACGGTGATACCGAGGACCATACCCGAGTCCTCGTACTCCTCCTCGCCGCCTGACGGCTGCAGCATACCGAAGTTCACACCGACACCGAGGTCGTCGCAGGCGATGTCAGCCGACGCGACCACGGCGGACACCATCAGGACGGCCAGAGCCAGCCCCAGTACTCGCACCATCTGTTCCCTCCTCCGTTGGACAGCGGTCCTTCTTCCCGCGCCGGCAAACGCCGGACCGCTGCTCTCCCTTGGCATGACACAATGGATAAACAGGGCGCAAACGCCCTACGCTCTTGCATATATCACCATCGCCGTGCCAGTGTCAACCGATTCGTGAGACGGGCCCACGGTATCTGCACACAGGACACCTGCGCACTTGGAGGGATCATGCTCATCAAGGATGTGGCTCACCTGCCCGACGTGCAGGCGGCCGACTACACGGAGCTCCGGGAGATCCTTCATCCGGAGCGGGACGATGTCGCGCTCCGCTACAGCCTCGCACTCGCCGCGGTCGCGCCAGGTGAGCGGTCGCTCCCACACACGCTCGCGACGACCGAAGTCTACTACATCCTCGCAGGCACCGGCACGATGCACATCGGAGAGGAGATCGAGCCCGTCCATCCCGGGCAGACCATCTACATCCCGCCCGGCAAGGTCCAGTGGATCGAGAATGTGGGTCGGATGCCGCTGGCGTTTCTCTGCATCGTCGACCCGGCGTGGCGGGAGGAGGATGAAGAGGTCGTCGAGAGCTGACGGAGCGACGGGACGAACCCGCGTCGGCAATCGGGGTGGACGCAGACTGACGCTGTCCATCTCCTCATTTGCTCTTGACTGGATTCACTATATGTCGCATTCTGCGCGCAAGAAATGGTAGCGGGTGCGCACGTGCTACCCGCGGGGTTGTCGGGGCGGGAGCTCCGACCGAGAGATGGAGGTTGTGATGAAGCGCTTCGCCGTGATCGCTCTTCTCATGATCGTGCTGGCCGCCTCCACGGCGTCGGCCGACATGTACGGCAGTCTCCGCTATGCGGGGATGTTCAATCTGAAGGAGTTCGCGTTCGGAACGCAGTCCGAGAAGTTCGGTGCTGAAGTCGCCGTCGGCTACTCGAAGATCACTCTCACTGACCTCGAGAACCTCGGCATGGATGAGCTGGAGGACATGCCCGAGCCGGATGCGACGCTCATGACGCTCGGTGCCGCCGTCTTCTTCACGATGACTGAGAACTCACAGTACGCATTCGATCTCGGCGCCCGCGCTCAGTATGTCTCGATGAGTCTCTCCATGGAGCTTCCGGAGATCGAGCTGAGCTCAGAGGACGAGATGAGCATCTCGGCCTCGGCACTGACGTTCGGCCCCGTGCTCCGTGGCCGCTGGTTCCTGGCTGACGGTGCGATGGCCATCGGCCCCGAGATCTACCCGAGGTTCCAGATGTGGTCGACCGAGGGCGAGATGGGCAGCGACAGTTCGGACGGTCCGGGCGCGAGCGTCATCGACCTTGAGTACTCGCTGCGTATGGAGTTCTACTTCTAGAACAAGCGGCCGGAGAACGCAGCCGAGTGGGCTCTCGGTACGTCGGTTTGACCGGTCGAAGCTCGCGCGGACCCAGGCTTGCCGCGCGGGTACGATGCACGGGAGACGGGGGGCACCAATGCCCCCCGTCTTCCATTGGGTGCACCTCCACCGCCAGGCGGCGCGTGGACGCTACGCTCAGCAGGCAATCAGCATGCGACGGCGCATCCTATTTGCCTGCGATTCCTGCTTTTCTCTCTTGACTGTCAACCACTCTGTCGTATTCTCGCCGTGAAAGTGGTCGTGGGCGCCGCTTGACCCATGACATGTGTTTACGAGTGTTGGCTGCTCGGTGGACGGACGGTCCGCGCCGCAACGGGCGCGGCCGGGCCGATGTGCACACGGGGCGTCCTGTCGCTCCGCGGCAGCGCCCCGCCGGGCTCAGCATAAGGAGGAACCATGCATCGCGGTCTTGTTCTCTGCCTCGTGGCCCTGCTCATGGTATCAGCAGGGGTCGCATCGGCGGAGACGTATCTGGGGCTTCGGTTCGGCGGCAACGGCAACTTCGAGTACGCCGACGGCGGCCCTATGTGCGATTCAGGCTGGTTCACGCACCGTGAGTTCGTGGTCGGCTTCGGCGATGAGTTCCAGGGCGAGGCATCGCTTGGCTGGAGTTCCTGGAACGAGTCCTACGATCCGTCGGAGGGAGGCAGCCGCGCGGACGTAGAGACCTCATGGTCCGTCATGCACTTCGGCGTTGCCGGCTTCTATCCAATGATGGAGGGGAGCAGCTACCGAGTGGATGTCGGCGGTCGATTCCAGTACCACAGTGGAACGATAACCTCGGACAACTACATCTACGTCCGCGAGGACGAACACGAGCAGAAGCTCAGCGGCTGGACCGTCGGCCCGCTCCTCAGAGGCTCGTGGTGGCTCGGCGATCTGCCGCTCACGTTCGGCCCCGAGGTCTTCGTGAAGTACACGAGCCTCACATATACCGACGTCCGGGGTGAGTACTACGACGAGGAGTATGACGTCTCGGCATTCGATATCGACTACAGCTTCCGACTGGACTTCCACTTCGACTAGGGCGGAGCAATCGCGCCTCCTGAAGCCCGGGAGGCGGTGAAAGGAGACAGAGATGCATCGCGTTCTGTTCGTTACGCTCATCGCTGCAGCTCTGCTGATTGCTCCCGCAGCATCGGCAGAGACATACGTCGGCATGAGGCTTCTGGGCGACGGCACCTTCAACGGCGATCTCGAGCCGATTCCGGACGCCGGTTTCTACACGGCCCGCGAGTTCGTCGTCGGCTTCGGTGACGAGATCCAGGGTGAATTCGGTTTCGGCTTCGACACCGTGTCGACCGAGTACAAGGGCGACGACGAGGAGCACCCGGACCGGGACTTCGACTACTTCGACAAGGTGAGCTACAAGCTCATGACGCTCTCGCTCGCCGGCTTCTACCCGATCCAGGGTGGAGCAGGCGAGAACCGTATCGACGTCGGCCTGCGGTTCCGCTATCTCAGCGCGAGTTGGGAAGACGAGACCGATTACTATGGTCGCGACGACGACCTCGAGAAGAACGAGTACGGTGTGAGCGGCTGGAGCATCGGCCCTGTCATGCGCGCGCAGTGGCGGTGCTGCAACGACCGCATCGGCATCGGCCCCGAGATCGGCATCAAGTACGGGAGCTACACGAAGACTCAGACGTACACGTATCCTGGTAGCGAGCCGTCCGACAGCCCGGACCACAGTATCTCCGGCTGGACGCTCGACTACTCGCTCCGGTTCGACTTCTTCTTTGATCCGAAGTAGTCGGAGCACGCGTTCGTGCCTGAGCCGGTCGGGAGCACCGGGCAGGATGTAGCAGGGCTGCGCCCGAGCTGACGCAGCCACACTCCCAGCCGATCCGGGGTTTGAAGGCCGCTGACTCCGGACGGCCAGTAAAGGAACCGGGGCGTCTCGTTCGAGGCGCCCCGATTTCTATGCTGGCGAACGGCTCACCGCGATACATCGTCAATCGGCACGGTGTCGTTGGAGCGGCGAAGGACCTCTCAACGCGTGTGCGACAGGTCCACGTCTGCGAGCGACGGATCATCGTTCGCATCATAGACGTCGTGCGCATCCACCTCGGCCTCGCTACCGTGGTCCCATGAGTTGCCCCACGCAGAGATGACGGGAGTCGTCGTGGCCGGCACCTCGATATAGAGATCGTAGTCGCCGTTTCCGGTGAAGATGTTACCTCCCACGCTCCCCTCCGCCCCACCACCGAGATCGATGTCACGGAAGAGCCTCACTCCGGCCCCTCCGTTGTTCGTGACCGTATTCCCCTCGAACGCGCCGTACTCGTACGCGAGGTTCTCGGCCAGGAACCGGATGCCGTCCGACGAGCAGTCGGAGACCACATTGCCCGTGACGACCTTGTCCATTCCCAGAGCCGCAACGATGCCGTAGTACGAGCCACTGATCGTGTTCGCAAAGAGCGTCGTTGCGCCGCTCACGTCCCAGATCCCGATGGACCCGCCGTTCACAGTGTTGCCCTGGATGACGCCCTCGCCGCACGTAGCTTTGATCCCTATGTTGCGCCACGTCTCAGGGGCGCCCGTGGGTTCGGAGCCTGCCGGCAGCGTCACGGTGTTCCCTATCAGATTCGCCGGAGCCCCGCAGTTCATCTCGATCGCGAACGTATCGGCCGGTGCGCTCACCGTGTTGTAGCGAACCGTCGCGGAACTCGACTCAATCTGAAGAACGCCGTTCTGGACGTTGTTGCCCTCGATGATCTGGCTGTCCTGCAGTCCCCCGCTCTTGTCAACGATGTTGCCGGTCGGCAACGTGTTCCCGGAGATCGTCGTGACGTTGACGCCTGACTTGTCCACGATGCCGTGAACTGTATTGCCTGCAATCGTGAACGTTGCATTCGAACCGTTGCGCATCCAGATCTTGCCGCCGATCGTGCAGTTCTCGACGATCGTCGTGATGTCTCCGGACCCGTGTGCGAACTGGATGTTGCCGGCAATCGAGCAGTTCACCAGCGCGTGCGTCGCATGATCGGAGACGCCGTGCCAGAATCGGACACTGTCAATGGTGCTGTTCGTCACCGTGTAGCTATGGTCCGGTGGGTAACCGACGTTGACAACTCCGGCGTCACAGCTGTCGATCTCGATGGGCGCGAACTCGACCCGAGGCGAGCGAACGCTCCCCTGGAACGTGGCCCGTTCGAACGCCATGTGCTTGAGGAGAACTGGGACCGTGTCCTCCGGTGCGCTCACGACGAACATCGCATCAACGACAGTCAGGTCGTCCCCGGCGCCGATGAGCGTGATGGCGACCGGGACGTCGATCTCCGTCCGCCGTGAGTAGCTCCCGGCGGCGACGATGACGGTGTCACCGCGTGATGCAGCACCAATGCCCTCATCGATCGTGTCGTACGGGTGTTCGAACGTACCGTCCTCCACGCCCACGTATGATGCGTCGACGTACACGCGCCCACCAGCCGGCGGGTCATCGTCATCGTTGGAGCCGGCCGGATTGCTGCCGCCGCTACATCCCAACGCGAGCGTGAGAGCAACCGCGACAACAGTGAAAAGCGCGAGTAGAGTTCGAAGGTCTGGCGGAGATGGTGCGCTGTGCTTCGAAGAACGTGTCACGGTGCGCCTCCTCCTTCCTGGGACATGGTCCGGTAGCGTGCCCGCGAACCCCTCTACTTCATGGTGATGATTCACAGCCAGGATTCCTCTCGGCGGCGCACTCGCCGACGGCGAGCGGCTCACTCGCTGACAGGACGTGCTCCATCACCGGACCGCCTGCTGCGGAAACCACCGTGCACCGGTCGTACTGCTACAGCGGCGCGCGTGTCACCTTGATGTCATCGATCCAGACGCGTCCCGCTCCACCGACGACGAGATTCAGCTTCACGTTGTCGGGATTCTGGCCGGGCTCCAGGCGGAAGACGGTCATCAGCTCGGTCCAGTCCTGCGTCCCGGTGAGTGTGCTGTCCATCCCGCGCGAGAAGAACTCACCCATCTCCCCGAACACGCACCACATTTCGAGCATGGCGTCGCCCTCGAGCTCGTGCGTGCGCACCTTCGCCGTGTAGACGAGCAGTGCGCCTTCGACATCGATGTCGCCGGTTGTGAACAGCTGATAGACCGCCGGTTCGGTCGCCTCGGCGAGCAGCGACGGCGTGCCGTCGCACCCCTCGGCGTCGAGCGAGAGCGTCGCGCGATCCACGACGCCTTCAAAGGAATCCGCCGGGAACGCCGCGAGGACGTCGCCTGACGCCCCGGTGCTGCCGGTCGGCGAGCCGGCGCGGCCCGTCGGCGTCGCATCCGTCGTGCCGGAAGTCGTCACAGTCTCGGTCGCTGCTTCTGTCGCGGTCTCCGTCTCACCGCCTGAGCAACCCGCGAGCGCAAACGCGATCGTGAGCACCATCGCAAGCAGAATGCGAACCTTCATACTCCCCCCTTTGTTCATGCGCCGTGCTTCACGGCGCGCACACAGAGAAACCCGGGCCAGCGCCTCATACGCGTCGAGCGCCAGCGGTTGATCCCGCTCGCGCTCGTCGCCTTCGTCTCTCTTCCTCGGACCGCTCGTCATGCTCACCTCAAGTTCGATCCGGTCAGCATCAGTCACTTGCAGCAGCGCGCGTGTCGCTACGCGTCCTCGCTCATCGTCAGATTGTTCTCGCGGAGAAACGCGCCGAACCTGTTGTCGACGTCTTTGATGTGCTTGACGAACCAGTTCATCAGGAGCGTCTCGATGGAATCGGCAAGATCCTGCGTCGCGCCCTCCTCGCGAAAGTCCTCGCCGAGATTGGCAAGCGTCTTCTTGAAATCCGCGTGCTTTTCGAGATGCGCGGGGAGCTCTGGATAGTCGAACCTCCGCATGTTCTTCTCTTCGGTGCCGAAGTGGTAGTCGGTGTAGTCGATGAGGAAATCGAGCACGCGGATGATCTCCGCCGGACCTTGCCCGGTTCGGATGGCGTCCTCAAGATGCGCGATCTTCTCGATAAGGCTCTGGTGCTGGGTATCGATGAGGTCGATTCCAACTGACAGCTTGTCGCTCCACGCGATGTTGCTCACGAGATGCTCCTTGTAACTGGTTCCGACCGCTTCGGGGCCGGTGTTCGAAGTGATGTCTTGCCAGCAATAATGGGGGAAGTCAGGCCGCGGTGCAAGTGCGAGCTTCCGTGGCGCCCTATCGCCTCCCGACCCTGAGCGAGCGCCGCATAATGACGCGGGCATCGGAAGGTCTGGCAACCTGGACGAGCGACCAGACCGACTTGTCGTCGAGGCGCTTCAGGACGCTCGGTTCTTCCCGAACAGCGTCGTGAAGTCGGTCCAGCGCACGGATGTGAGAGGGAGAAACCCCATCATCGCCTCCGCACGACGGTCGCGAACTGGCTGGCTTCCGGGTCGTGCGGCGCGCCGGCGGCGTCACCAAGGAGCTCGATGGTCTCAAGCCCGGCCTCAGCCAGCTCGCGCTCGAGCGAGTCGGGCGTGAAGCTCTGGAGCCAGTTGTAGATCTCGCGTGTACGGTTCGGCTCGATGATCGTGTACTTGTCGAGCGTGACACGCTCCTCTTCGTAACGGTGCGTCGCCTTGACCACGAAGTGCACCTCCGGCGACCAGAAGCCGGCGTACGGAGAGTGATCGATCGCCGTCGCCTCCACCACGCTCTCGAAGTAGTTGACGGAGGGCACGTCGAGGAACATCGCCCCACCATCTGCGAGCGCTGTGCGACACATCTTCAGGAGCACTGCGCGCTGTTCAGGATTGAGCGGCGCCAGGTCCCAGTAGATGAGCGTGATCAGGTCGTATGTCCGGCCCGGTGAGTACTTGAGATAGTCCGCAAGCACATACTCGATGGAGAGGGCTTCGCGCTCGGCCGCTGCGCGTGCGTGCGAGAGCGAGTTCTCGGAGAAGTCGACGCCGGTCACATCCGCTCCGGCCTTCGCGAGCGGTGTCGTGTAGAGACCCGGTCCGCATCCGAGGTCGAGGATGCGTGTCCCCTTCCCCACACCGAACCGGTCGATGATCCACTCGACCGAGCGCTGCATGAAAACAGGGTTCCGCGACGCAAGCTCGGTGTCCGGATTGAGGTGGAATCCGAGCATCTGACTGGCGATGTGCGGGTCGGCCCAGAGGCCGGCCGCGGTGTAGCGGCTCCAGAGCTCCGGCCGCTCACATGCCGCAGACAGTCTCCCGAAGAACGGCTGCGGGCCACGATAGCCGCGCCTGCCGCGCTCATGCGCGGTCTCATCGTCAACGGCTTCCTGCCAGCCGCAGACCGCGTCGCCGCGAGCGTCGAACTTCGCGGAGTACGGCTTGATATCGAGAAGCGGCGTGCCGTCAAGAATGTCCACGTCCTCGACGCTGAGCATCCGCCCGTCACGGTTCACCACGCGGACGATGCTCATCCCTATGGCATTGGGGCGATGCGGCGCGCGCGTCGCGAAGACGCCGCGCTCCTCATCCTCCATGTATGGTGTCACGGTCAGCCTCGGGGCGCCGGCGCGGTCGAGCGAGTAGACCAGGTAGACGTACGAGAATCCCTCGACATCGCGAAGCCCCTCTTCAAACTCCGGGAAAACCTCGACCTTCCCGGGAATCCCGCGCGCGTAGACCGGCTGGATGGGGGTCTCCTCGGCGCGTGTGTGTGGCGTGTGGATGACGCCGATGGGGTGGTGCGTGATATCAGTGTGTGAGGATGTCACCGTGTCACCTCCGGCGCCGTCGGGCCAGCTGGAAGAACGACGCGCGGGCGCTGGACGCCGACGCGAAGCTGAGTCGTCCCGTCGATGAGCGCGATCTCTCCAGCGTGTGAAGCGAGCGCCTCGCGGATATCGTCAGGCAGCTCGGTCGTTCCGAACTCGCCCATCACGACGAGCGTGAACGGGAGCTCCACATCGAGCACATCCTCGAGATCGATGCCACCGGCGATAAGCCCGAGAATCCCTGCCTCGCGACAGGCCCCGAGTATCGCGGCGTCCGCGCGCTCCACAACAACGACGGAGCCGAAGGGAAGTGGTGTCACTTCGGCGGGACCGGCTGCGAACGCGAGTGTTCCAACAACGGCTCCACCCCGTCCCCAGAGCCCATCGATCTCGGTACCCTCGCTGACGATGGTGCAGCCGCGCGGTGTGACCGACTCGACCGTGCCGGGAAGCCATGCGGGAACCTGAAGCTCCTCGAGGAGCGGTTCGATCATGACCATCCCGAAGTGATGATCGATCCGAGCTACCTTCCCGCGGACCGGTGACTCGGCGCTTCTGTGCGAACCGCCCGCCATGATCGCCGCGACCCATTGGCCACGCTCCACCTCATCTCCGACGGCGACGCGAAGATACGGCTTGAGCTTGCTCGGGTGAAGATTGAGGTCCTTCGCGGCCTCGATGGTCGTGAGGACCTTCGCATCCTCCGCATGTTCGCGGACGACGAGCGTTCCATCCGGAAGAACGCGCTCGATGGTCCCGTCGACCGGCGTGCGATAGGTCGAGGGGAGCCCGAACCGCATCCTGTACTTCGCGATGACCTCGTTGCGGCTGACCCTCTCCCCCACATGCTTGAGAAGAACCTCGTCGAGCTCCTCGGGATCGATGTGAAGCGTCCGCGCGACGGTGAGGAAGAACGGTCGCAGGAACTGCCGGGTCGCGTGCGCGACGACCGTGTCGGTGGCGACCGTGTCGCCGACTTCAACCAGAACATCCCCGTTCGTCGCGAGCTCGCGCACCGCCGTGATGCGACCGGTGCGAATGCGAACCGCCGGCTCAAGTTCGGTCCTCGCATGGGCCGCGTCGGCGTCGTCCGCTGGGTCGGCGCCGCCCTGAGCCGCTGCGCTGCCGGGGCCCGCCGCGGTTCCCGGCTCCGCCGAACCCTGGTGCTCGCGTGCGGTCCCAAGCTCGACGAGCGCGAGACCGAAGAAGAGTTCCTTCGCGAGCGCTTCGTCCACCTTCGACAGAACCCCGAGATGCGGGAACATGAACGCGCGATCGACGGCGAGTTTCACATCGGCTTCGGGCCTGAGCGCCTCGATAAGCATCTGCGCCGCGGCCTCGCGCGGCGAGTGCGACAGGATGCCGCCGCTCCCGATGACCATGTCGTATCCGGCGATGCGGAGATCAGAATCATCTGCGCCCTTCCGCGGCGACCCCTTCGGGGGCGCGGCGGGGACCTCCATCTCGCCCGGCCGCTCGCGCTTCGGGATACCGCGAAGCACACGCATGTGCTCGAGGACCGCCTGCCTGATCGCGGCGCTCGCGGTCGCCCACTCGACCATCGCGCCAACGTGCGTCGTCGGCAAGCTGGTCGGCTGCGTGTACTTGTTCCCGATGCGGTTCCAAAGCTCGCGCTCGGTCATGTCCATCTGAAGGAGTTCGGCGATAGCGCCTGTCCCCGCGAGTCGCGCGACGTTGAGCACGCTGTAGCTCATGCCGATGTTCGCGCTGACGGTCCGGATGACGTCTCCACGGCACGCCGTGAAGACGTCGGTCGTCGCGCCGCCGATATCGATAGCGAGTACGGTGCCGTTGAGCTCCGCGGACGCGAGCGCCATGATGTCGGCGAACGCGGCGGGTGTTGGGCTGATGGGTGCTGCGACCCACGGCTTGAGCTTGTGGTAGCCCGGGGCCATCGACATCACGTGGTCCATGAAGATCTCATTGATGGCTGCGCGCGCCGGGCGTGTCTCCTCGTGATGCTCGTCCGGCCTGACGTTCGGGACCGGATGGAACAGAAACCCGTCGCCGAGCGTCTGCTCCACATACGGAGCAGCGTGGATGTTGCCGCCGTAGACGATGGGGAGCTTCGAATCCGGATTGAGCTTCGGGTGGATCTCGGACTCGACGATGAGCTCGGCGAGGAAGACCGGGGCCGTGATCGCCTCACCGTCGTACCCGCCGGCGAGCAGCACCATGTCGGGACGGAGCCGCTTGAGGTCCTCGATCTGGCGATACGCCGTTCGCCCGTCGTTCATACAGATGATGTCGAGGACGATGGCTCCCGCGCCGAGCGCGACGCGTTCGGAGGTCTCGGCAGTGAGCTGCTTGACGAGGCCGGTGACGACCATCGCGAGTCCGCCGCCGGCGCTCGATGTCGAGAGATACGGGACGACCGGCGCACCGTCGTCGAAGAGCGTCTCCCCCGTCGCCTCCTCGAGCGCGCGGAATGCCTGGGTCACGCCTATGGAGACATCTTCGTACGGGCGCTCGACCGTCGTCGGCGCCTCGCGCCGGGTGTAGGTCCAGGTTCCGTCATCGCCGCGCCGGAAGAGGATGGCCTTCGTCGTCGTGCTGCCCACGTCGGTGATGCACAGCTTCGTTGCGTTCTTGAGTTCGCCTGTCACGTCTTTGTCCTGTTGTTGAAACCCGCGGCGCTGTCCACGGTCTGTCCAGCACCGGTGAAACGTCATTCACTGGACCTCGCCGCAGCTCCGCCGCATGACATCGGGCCGACCCCGAGAGGTCGACCCGAATGATACCACAGGTTGCGCTGGCATGGCCCGGCCGGCGGCAGACCGCGTTACTCCAGGTTGATCCCGCGCGCGGTGAGCTCTGAGGGGAACTCAACGGTGTAGGCGGTCTCGATCTCGGAGCGCTCGCCCGCGCCGAGCGTGAGCCTCCATGTCAGGAGTCCTTCCTCACCGTGCTCGTCCGGCTCGGGCTGGATGTCGACGTCATCCACATCCACATCCTTCAGAAGAGAAACGGGCACGCGGTCCTGCACCCAGAGCTCCACGGGCGCCTGCCTGAAGCTCTCGGATGTGATGCTCACGGTGTAGCGGATCTTCGTCTTACTGCTCCCGGTTCGGGAGAGCACCTCGCGTTCGACGTCCTGCTCAACCTTGAGACTCTGGTCGGCCCCGAGGTACATCGTGAACTCCTCCCCCGGCGCGACATCTTCGATTGCGTCTTTCCCGACGAAGTTCGTGACCGGCGGACCTCCGCGGGCCGGAGCGGACTCCACGTACACCTCGGCGGGACCAGCCAGGATCGGGACGTCGAGCGGATTCTCGAGCGTGCCTCGAACGAACACGTAGTCGGAGTAGCGCGGGATGGCCTCGCGCACGAATGTCCCCGGGATGCGCCGCTGAACGACGAGCACGCGCTTCGCCTCCGCCCCCGACTCCAGTTCGACCGGCTTGGCGATGACCAGACTCGCGGCGAACTCCGAGCCGGCGACGCTCATCTCCGTGTAGGACACCGGCTGTTCCTCGGCGTAGTGCTTGACCTCGGAGGAGCGGCCGCCGCGTACGTGGATCTCGCCGTCGTGCAGGACGACGCCCGGATGCGTCGCGATCGCCTCGCTGACCGTGTTGATGGGCCGGATGCGGGTCTCGTCCCCGATCATGGGCCGCTCGGCCTCAACCATGACCTCTCTGCCCTGCATCACGATGGGCCTCAGCGGTACGTCCACGCGTTTCCGCGAGCCCGCAAGCACCCGGATGCCCGTGCGGCGTGTCGTGTCATATCCCATGAAGCTCACCTGGAGCGTGTAGCTTCCACTGTCGACCCCGCGAATCTCGAAGTGACCGTCCGTGTTCGCCATGGCGCCGTACGGCGTTCCGAGCAGAGAGACGTTCGCATATGCCAGCGGACCGCCGGTCGTTGCGTCGGTCACGCGGCCGCTGATGGTTCCTCCCACCGCACCGAGGACGTGCGGGAAGAGGGTCGGCGGCGCCGCACCGACGTGCGGACTCGCCGTCGAGAGGAGGACGTCGATCCCGCTCCAGTCCTCGCCCGTGCTTTGTGAGATGCGGGCCGCGTAGGTCAGCTCGACCTCGTCGAGCTCCTCGATGTAGCGCACCGTGTACTCGGGATACCACGAGGCTCCCCCCACGATGTACGTCAGCTCGAACGTCAGATCGCCGGGCTCCGCAACCTCGCAGTCGACGACGAGATCCCGTCCGCCGATGGCGTCACCGCGAATCTCCTGCATCTCCTCCTTAACACGCTGCATGCGCACGGCGATGTCATCGATCCTCGCCTTGACCTCGCGCACCCGCAGGTCGCCGTTGAGCGTCTCGTCCTCGATGAACTCCATCAACGCGCGCCACTCCTGCACATCGAACGTGCCATCGGCAACTTCATCCTGCCCACGCGATGTCGAGAACTCACCCACGGATCTCGTCAGGGCGTTGCGACGGTCGATGGCTCCGCGCTGGACGGACAGCTCGCCGCGCTCGGCGCCAAGGCGTTCCAGTTCCTCACGAAGTTCCTCGTATCGTGGTGTCCCCTCGTAGTCGCCCTCGCGCCGCTTGAAGTCGATGCCGACGATCTGCGCCTCCGCGCTCCCGGCACCCTCGACGATGAGGGATGTCTCATTGAATCCCTCAGGGAGGTCGGAGCAGATGATCCGGACATCGCCGGATGCGAGTTCGACATCGCCGCGCCGGATGACCTGCGCCTGGTGTCCGTAGACCGTGGCCGAGATGATCTCGGTATCGAGTTCGATGCTGCCGTCGGCGACATCCGCGTGAACGGTGCCGGCAAGACTGGCAAGCAGAAGCGCGGCGAAGGCGAATACGACGGCCGCGGTCCCAGACCGGTGTGAAGTGAGAGCAATGGAAGACATGGCGTTCCTCTCTCTGAGGGGCAGGCGGTGCGTTTGCATTGACTGTCCAGGGGCTGGTGCAGATGCTGTGACGCACCGAGGCGAGACGGGTCACTTGGGCGGATAATAGCACGCGACGGCGGGATGTGTCAAGTATAGCGGGCACGCAGGCTGGCCGCTCGGCGGCGCGGCGGCGACCTGATTCTATCCTGCTACTGCTGCTCTTGCGCGGCCTGCCGCTCCATGGCCCGAGCGTATAAGAAGAGACCGAGGGCTGCGAACATCGCGATCATGAACCCGCCTTCCAGCGCGGGCATTCGGAGCCACGCGTACCGCGCCGCGGGCACGTGGCCGGCGGCCACGAGTCCACCGATGAACGCTCCACCGACCGTCTGCATCACGACGGCCGGCCAGAATGAGTTCGTGCGAAGCCTGATCTCACCGTACACGAGCGATGCCGCGATGGTGCCGAGCAGGAACCGCGGCGCCAGCGTTGCGAGCGGCTCACGGGTATAGCTGGTGATGGCTGCGAGGTACGGAAGATGCCACGCGCCCCAGACCAGACCGACGATGGTGTGGCCGAGCAGCCGGTCGACGCCGAGCGCGGTGAGCTTTGGCGCGAGGTAGCCGCGGAAGCCGGATTCCTCGAAGATGTTGATGAGGATCTGCGGCAGCAGCGCCGCAACGAAGACCGAGATGAAGAGCGCGCCGCCGTTCGCGTGCGCACTCTCGCCCGACCAGTGGTTGATCCCGAGGACGACGACGGCCGCGGCCGGATAGACGAACAGCGATACGGCGTACCAGCGCGCGTCACCCAGGAGCGCAACCCTGACCCCGAGATCGCTCCAACCGTCGCCGGCGAACGCGCGGAGCAGGAAGGACACGATGAGGGGAGAAGCGATCCAGACTGTCATCCCCGGCCCCAGGCCCGGGGCCGCCCCCATCATGCCGTCAACCCATCGTCCGATCCATCCGAGCGCCAGGACGAAGAGCGTGAAGATGAGAACGTTTCGTGGTGTTGACGTCTCTCGGGACATTGTGGTCTCTCCTGAGCAAGTCACCGACAGTCTACTCCAAGCTCGACTCAATCCGCCTCAGGTATTCGTCGAATTTCGGGACGGTGAACGCAACGAGCCCGCGACTCGGACTGTATGCCAGCCCCTTGGCAATCAGCCCCGCGCGCATCGCCGCCGCCTGTTCGACTGCGATA
>CAZRAD010000012.1:0-32618 GCA_964597945.1 uncultured bacterium | reverse complement strand
TCTCGTCGTTCGCCATGATCATCGCGCGGATGTACTGGAGTCGCTCCTCACCGAAGAACATGTGCTCGGTCCGGCAGAGGCCGATACCGCCCGCGCCGAACTTCCTCGCGGTCTTCGCATCCTCCGGCGTGTCGGCGTTCGTCCTCACACCGAGCTGGCGGAATTCGTCCGCCCACTCCATGAGTGTTGCGAACGCGCCTGAGAGCTCGGGCTGCTCGGTCGGCACCTTCCCGGCGATCACGTCACCGGTGGAGCCGTTCAGCGTGAGCCAGTCACCCTCCTTGAGAACCGTGCCGTTGACCGTGCACGTCTTCGCGCGGTAGTCGATCAGCAGATCGCCTGCGCCGGCGACACAGCACTTGCCCATGCCCCGCGCGACAACGGCCGCGTGTGAGGTCATGCCGCCACGCGCCGTCAGGAATCCCTGCGAGGCGTTCATGCCGTCGATGTCCTCGGGTGATGTCTCCTCGCGAACGAGGATGGTGCGGTGCTTGTCCTCATCGGCATCTTCCGCCCACGCCACCGCGTCCTCCGCAGTGAACACGACGCGACCGACCGCGGCTCCCGGCGATGCCGGCAGACCTCTGGTCAGTGCCTCGTATTCGGTCTTCGGGTCGATGCGCTCGTGGAGGAGCTGCTCGACCTGGTCCGGATCGACGCGCATGACGGCCGTCTTCCGGTCGATAAGACCCTCGGACTCCATCTCGACGGCGATGCGGACGGCCGCCTCGGCCGTGCGCTTGCCGGTCCGGGTCTGCAGCATCCAGAGCTTGCCGCGCTGGATGGTGAACTCGATGTCCTGCGTGTCGGTGTAGTGCCGCTCGAGCTTCTCGCGGATGGCGTCGAGTGCGGCGTAGATCTCGGGCATCATCTCCTCGAGAGACTCGCCGTCTCCCTCCTTCTTCTGGGAGAGATTGATCGGGTGCGGCGTCCGCACACCGGCCACGACGTCCTCGCCCTGCGCGTTCGGCAGATACTCGCCGTAGAATGTCCGCTCCCCCGTCGCGGGGTCACGCGTAAAGGCGACACCGGTCGCGCTGTTCTCACCCATGTTGCCGAAGACCATCGCCTGGACGTTCACGGCGGTTCCCCAATCGTCGGGGATGTCGTTGAGACGGCGGTAGCTGATCGCGCGCTGGATGTTCCACGAGCGGAACACGGCGCTGATAGCGCCCCAGAGCTGCTCGCGCGGGTCGTCCGGGAAGTTCTTCCCGGACAGCTCCTTCACCTTCGCCTTGAACTGCCCCACGAGGTACTTGAGATCCTCCGCGCTCAGGTCCATGTCGTGGAAGACGTCCTTCTCCTTCTTTCGCGCGTCGAGCAGACGGTGGAACTCCTCACTCTCGAGACCCATCACCACGTCGGCGTACATCTGGATGAGACGCCGGTAGCTGTCGTAGACGAACCGGTCGTTGCCGGTCTTCTTGATGAGGCCGGCGACGGTATCGTCGGAGAGGCCGATGTTGAGAACGGTGTCCATCATCCCCGGCATCGAGACACGCGCACCGGAGCGAACGGAGAAGAGAAGCGGATCGTCGGGATCGCCGAAGCCGCCGCCCATCGCCTCCTCCACCCGCGCGATCGCCTTCGCCACCTCGTCCTCGAGCCCATCCGGGTAGGACGAGTCGTGGGTGTAGTAGTAGGTGCAAACCTCGGTAGAGATGGTGAAGCCGGCCGGGACCGGGATGCCGAGATGCGTCATCTCGGCGAGATTGGCACCCTTTCCGCCGAGGAGGTTCTTCATCTCCCCGCGACCGTCGGCGTGGCCGCCTCCGAAGAAATAGACGCGTCTCTGTGGCATGCGTGACCCCTTTCGATGGATCGGTTCAGCGTGGTGATCCGTTCAGCGTGATGACCCGACAACGTTGTACAACCGGTGTTTGTTCGGCAACCGAACATACCGAGCACAACTGCTCAGGATAGCACTGCTCGGGAGGTTTGGCAAATGTCATTGCCGGAGACTTCGTGAGGATTGGGCAAGCGAGGCCGGAACATGGGTGACTTCCGCTCAGTTCTCAATCGCAACGCTTCTCCAGAGCGGCCTCCTCCTCGTCGAGAGCAACCTCCTCGTCGAGAGCAACCTCCTCGTCGAGAGCAACCTCACCCCCCAGAGCGGCCTCCTCATCCAGAGCGGCCTCCTCCTCGGCGGGGTCGGGAGCCCCGTCCTGCGACGGGTCCGGCGCTGGAGTCGCCACGCCCGCATCGCCCGGTGGCACGAACCGCCGCTTCCCGTCCTCACGGTCGTTCCGCTCCAGGCGGCGGAAGAGCGCCTCGCGTCGGATCTGCTCCACGATCATGTCCCGCAGCCCCGGCTCCTCCCCGCCCTCTTCATCACCAACAGAGTCCCGGGTGCCGATCAGATAGAGGAAATCGTCGCGCATCCCGCGCTCGGTCGTGCGGAGGTTCTTCCTCCGCTGATTGAGAAGGATGCGCCCGACGATGGCGAGCGCCACGTAGCTTGACAGCACGTAGAGCAACCCGTGCGAGGTGACGAGCGCAAGCATCTGGCCGCCGAAGAAGACGGTCGCCGCCCAGAGCACGAGAACCGCGTGGCGAGGGCTCAGGCCGAACCGGATGAGGCGGTGGTGGACGTGAGACCGGTCCGCCACCATGATGTGCCTCCCCTTGCGCCACCGCCGAACCATCGACGTGGTGACGTCGAACGCGGGGACGGTCATGCACGCCGCGGCCACGAGAAGCGTCGTGCTCGCGGCGTCCTGCTTCGCGCCGATGACGGCGCCTCCGGCCAGCAGGAATCCGAGCGTCATGCTCCCGGCATCGCCGAGGTAGACCGTCCCCCGACCGTAGTTGTGTACGAGAAACCCGGTCGTCGCGCCGAAGAGACCAGCTCCCATCAGAAACAGGATGGGGTTCGGATCGAGCACACTGACCGCGAAGAGCCCGCCGGCCGTGATCGCGGCGATGCCGCCGGCGAGACCGTCGAGGCCGTCGATCATGTTCAGCGCGTTCATGAACGCGAGGAACCACAGCACCGTGAGCGGATAGCCCAACCAGCCGAGGTCGATGGTCGGACCGAGCACGAAGCGCATGTGATCGATCCCGATGCCCGCGGCGACCATAGCGACCGCGATCGCCGTCTGCACGATGAGTTTCACAAAGGGCCGGAGGTTCATCCGGTCGTCGGCCATCCCCAGGATGACGACGGCCGTGGCGCCGAGCAGCAGCGCGCGGAGCTTGGGCCCGAGTTCCACTGGGACGCCGGCGCAGAACCGCACAGCAGCCACCATCGAAACAGCGAACGCGAGGAAGACCACGATGCCACCCGTCGTCGGTACCGCGCGTGCACGGACGCGCCTGGAGCTCGGCAGGTCGGCAAGCCCGAGCTTGAGCCCGACCTTCGCACCCGGCGGCGTGAGCAGCCACGCCAGACCGCCGGCCACAATGGTCGTCAGGAGTGCACAAACGGTGGTCGACACGGGTCAGTGCTCCCTCTTGTATCAGACACCCGGCGGTCGCCCGGGTGTCTCCCACGGCCCGGAGGCGGTCTGACCGCGCCCGGCCCTGTTCTCATGCCTGTCTATAGTAAGATAGCACGCCCGGAGGGCGAGTAAAGACGGAAGGCTATGAGCTGTAGTCAGTATTCGGAGGGGTGCAGCCCACGGTTCGCGATCCAGAAGCCGAGCCGTCCCCACCATGCGCGTCGGCGGAGACCGGCATGGGCCGCATAGCGTCTCCAGCGCGAGGCGGTCGCGGCGACGAGCCCGTTCCCGGACAGCCGTGCGTGCCGCTCCAGCTGGAGGACGTGTTCTCCGTGTCTCAAGGGCGAGGCGAGCGGGGTTCCGCGCCACCGTTCGTCGAGATCGAACCTGCTCCAGTACCCGGTGTCGTACGAATCCAGGACGTGCGTGAGCCCGCGTTCCATCCTCCCGAGCGTCGCCCGGACGCCCTCATCCGGCCCGAGTGAGTGCGGGAGGGACGTGTCGCGGAGCGCCGTCATCGCGCGCAGCTGCGTGCCCAGCACGAGCGACGGCCGATCCTCCATCGGGAACTGCTCGACGAAGAGCGCGCTCTCGAGTCCACCCTCCGCTCCTCCCTCGCCGAGCTCACGCGCCAGCCCGCCGTCGTCGATCGGCGTCCACAGCCCTCCGACGGCTCTTCGAACCGTCTCGTCGGCTCCGTCGACACCCAGGAGCGCCGAGGCCCTCGAGAGAAGCGAGATGCACTCGGCGTGCGCCTCACCGGAGAACCAGTGTTCCGGGAGATCTCGAGCGTACGCTCTCGGCACCACGGGCATCGGCCACCCGAGGAATCCGCACGGGATCTCCTCGTTGTTCTCGATAAGCCAACGCGCGACGGTCTCGACCGCCGCGCGCCGTGCCGGATTGCCTGTTCGGAGATAGAGTTCGAGACTTCCGAGTCCGTACTTCGCGAGCGCCGCCGGGGATTGACGTGGAGCCGCGAGGGTCGTCGTCAGTGGGAGGCCGCGATCGTCGTCAGGACCGATGGCGTCAACGAGGTCCGAGTAGTCGAGCACGTACCCGCGCGGGGACGCTTCGTCCACGTGACGCCCGGAACGCGCCGGACCGTATTCGCTACGCCGCGACAAACTCGAGCACCGACGATGCGACGTAGTCCTTCTCCTCGTCGGTCAGCAGCGAGAAGATCGGGATCGACAGCGTTTCCTTCGATGCGCTCTCCGACACGGGACAGTCCCCCTCGCTGTACCCAAGGTCCTTGAAGCACTCCTGGAGATGGAGCGGCTTCGGATAGTAGAGCGCGCAGCCGATACCCTTCCCCTTGAGATGGTCGCGGAGCGCATCACGGTTGGAGACGCGGATCATGTACTGGTTATAGATGTGACGCGCGCCATCCATGCGATGAGGCGGACCGACCGGCGTGCCCTCGAACCGACCGGTGTAGTAGTCGGCGTTCGCGGAGCGCCCGTTGCTCCAGTCGTCGAGATGCCGCAGCTTGACCAGGAGGACGGCGGCCTGAATCGCGTCGAGCCTGCTGTTCATCCCGATCGTCCAGTGATGGTACATCTCGGTCTGCCCGTGCTCCCTCAGACTGATGAGCAGATCGGCGATCTCGTCGCTCTGGGTTGTGATCATCCCGCCGTCGCCGTACCCGCCGAGGTTCTTGCTCGGGAAGAAGCTGAAGCACCCGATGTCGCCGAGCGAGCCGGCGCGGCGCCCCCTGTACTCGGAACCGATGGCCTGCGCGGCATCCTCAATGACGATGAGGCCGTGCTTCTTCGCGATCTCGTTGATCGGGTCCATGTCCGCGCATTGCCCGTACAGATGGACGGGCATGATGGCCTTCGTGTTGTCCGTGATGGCCGCCTCGATCTTGCCGGGGTCGAGATTGTATGTCGCGGGGTCGATGTCCACGAAGACGGGCTTCGCGCCGCTTCTGGAGATCGAACCGCCGGTCGCGAAGAAGGTGTACGGTGTCGTGATGACCTCGCTCCCCTCTCCCACTCCGTGCGCCATGAGAGCCAGGAGCAGCGCGTCTGTCCCGGAGGCACATCCGACCGCCCGCTTCGTCCCGCTGTACTCGGCGACCTGTGCCTCGAACTCGGCGACCTTCGGGCCGAGCTTGAAGTACTGTGTCTCGACGACCTCCGCTATCGCGGCGTCGATCTCACTCTTGATGGTCTGATACTGCCGTTTGAGATCCAGAAGCGGTACCTGCATGCCGATGTTCCTTTCCGTGAAGCCGCGACCCTGCATCGGGCCGCGCCGTTCCGTGAACCTGTGTTGTGACATCGTTGGCGTGTGTGAATCGCTCCAGATGTTCTACCAGCTTGGGCTCTGTCAGGCAACATCGAACGTGGCCGGGTGCGCGGTCCCGCATTGCGGTGTGCACGGTACCGTGTGCGATACTGCGAGTGCCCGCGCGTTGACAGCGACGGCACGAGAACATAGGCTGTGCTCAGACGAGACGCGGCCACGGGACAACTGATGAACACTCAGCGCAACATGGAACGCGGGGCCAGGCGGAGGATCATCCTCGCGTCCAACACGTCCTGGTATCTCGACAACTTCCGCGGAGAGATGATGCGGCGGCTGGTCGAGAGAGGCTGGGAGGTCTACGCGACCGCGCCCGATGACGAGTACCGTCGGGAGCTTGA
Source organism: uncultured bacterium (assembly GCA_964597945.1). Classification (GTDB taxonomy): domain Bacteria; phylum Joyebacterota; class Joyebacteria; order Joyebacterales; family Joyebacteraceae; genus JAPEKQ01. Next base: position 26,524 of record CAZRAD010000012.1, on the reverse strand, counting down.
GAAGCTCGGGGTCCGCTTCGAGCTCTGGCCGCTGAGCCGACGTTCTCTGGCGCCGGTTGCCAACGCCCTCGCGTTCCTCCGGATCCTGCGCCTCTACCGGCGACTGCGACCCGACATCGTTCATCACTTCACGATCAAGCCCGTCATTCTCGGGGGCATCGCGGCTCGACTCACGCGCGTCCCGGCCATCGTCCAATCCGTCACGGGACTCGGGCACGCGTTCTCGGGTCCGGCGCCGCTCCGCATGATCGCGCTGACGCTCTACCGGCTGGCACTCGGCGGCCGCGCCCTCACGATCTTCCAGAACGTCGACGACATGCAGACGATACTGGCGGCGGGCGTTACGGTCCGGGCGCGATGCCGCCTCATTCGCGGGTCCGGGATCGACACGCAGCGGTTCGGCAGCATCCCGCCGCCGTCGAGAGAACGGCCGGTGACTTTCCTGATGGCGTCGAGAATGCTCTGGGCGAAGGGCGTGCGCGAGTTCGTCGAGGCCGCGTCGATCGTCCATGGACGCGAACCCGACACGAGGTTCCTCCTTGTCGGTGATCCAGACGAGGGTTCTCCGGACGCCATCCCTCACGAGTGGCTCGAGGCACTCTCCGAATCGTCGCCGGTGGAGTGGAGACCCTTCGCGAAGGAGATTGAACCGACGCTGGCGGAGGCACACGTCGTCGTCCTCCCCTCCTACCGTGAGGGACTCTCGCGATCGCTGCTCGAGGGCGCCGCGGCGGGAAGACCGCTCATCGCGACGGACGCCCCCGGCTGTCGGGAGATCGCCGTCGACGGGGTGACGGGACGGACGGTACCTGTCGGTGACACCGAGGCGCTCGCCGAGGCGATGAACGCCTTCGCGGCGGACTACGAGCACGTCCGCGTCATGGGGGCGCGTGGACGCGAACTCGTGACGGGAAGCTTCTCGCTCGACCGGGTCATCGACGATACGGTGACCGCATACGAGGATGCGCTTGCCTCCGACGCGACGGACGGGAACGCGCAGCGGAGCGGAGCGGCCGGCGGCTCCCGCGGGCCTCTTCGTATCATGCACATCATCACCGGCCTCGGGACGGGCGGCGCCGAGCAGATGCTGGCGCGGCTTCTCGAGTACGGTGACCGGGAACGCTTCCAGCCCGTGATTGTGTCACTCGGACGCGGCGGAGACATCGGCGGTCGGATCCGAGCGCTCGAGGTCCCCGTCTACGAACTCGGCATGAAGCCCGGGCGCCCGAGCGTGACGGCGCTCCTGCATCTGCGCGGGATCATCCGACGCGAAGCGCCGCACGTTATCCAGACCTGGATGTACCACGCCGATCTCCTCGGTGGTGTTGCCGCGAAGCTCGCCGGCGGCGTCCCCGTCGCGTGGGGAATCCGTCACACGGACCTCGACCCGACCCGCACGAAGTCAACGACGCTGCGCGTCGTGCGGCTCTGCGCGCGGCTCTCCCGCGCACTCCCGACCGCGATCGTGACGAACTCGGAGGCCGCGCTGTCGGTTCACGGTGAACTCGGATACGACGTCGAGCGGATGGCGGTCATACCGAACGGCTTCGATCTCTCGGTCTATCGACCAGACCCGGAGAGGCGTGCGTGGCTCCGCGGTGAGCTGGGGATTCCGGAGGACGCGGTCGTCATCGCCTCAGCCGGTCGCTACCATCCGGTGAAGAACCAGGTGGGACTGCTCGCGGCGGCCGCGCTCCTGGAACCGGCGCGACGCGCGGGTCCCCCGCTTCACTTCGTGCTCTGCGGGAAGGACGTGACGCCGGCGAACGGCGATCTCGCCGACGCAGCGGCAGTCGAACCACTCGCCGGCCATGTCCACCTGCTCGGGAGACGCGACGACCTCCACCGCGTGTTCGCGGGGAGCGACATCTTCGCGTCGGCGTCGCTGGGCGAGGCGTTCCCGCAGGTCGTCGGTGAGGCGATGTCGTGCGGCACGCCGTGTGCCGTGACCGACGTCGGGGACTCGGCGATGATCGTGGGTGACACGGGGGCCGTCGTGCCGCCCGGCGACCCCGCGGCGCTGGCGGAAGCGTGCCGACGGCTCATCGAGCTCGGGGACGAGGGCAGAAGTTCGCTGGGAGCCCGGGCGAGAGAACGCATCCGGGAGCGATTCGAGATCGGTCATGTCGTCGGGAGATTCGAGGAGCTTCACGCGGCTCTCGCCGCGAGAACCCGGCGATAGACGGCGAGGGTCCGTTCGAACAGCGCTTGGGGCGAGTACTCGGCCCGAACGAGGTCACGCCCGCGCGCGCCCATCGCCGACCGAGCATCCTCATCCATGCGCGCGAACGCCTCTATCCGCTCAGCGAACAGGCACGCGTCCCCCGGCTGTGCGAGGAGTCCTGTCGCCTCGTGTCTCACGAGTGACGCGACGTCGCCGACCGCGGTCGCGATGACGGGGCGAGCGAGCGAGAGCGCCTCGAGCACCACATTGGGGAACCCCTCCCACGCAGACGTCAGCAGGACGGCGTCGGCCGCCAGATAGAGCGGGCGGACGTCGCGGACCGGATCGCGGAAGGTGATGGTGTCCCGGAGGCCGAGCTCACCGACGCGCCGCCTCACGCTCTCACCGAACGCTGCCTCCCGACACGCACCGACCCACACGACCGAGACGCGACGCCGCAGCTCATCCGGAAGCGCGGCGAGCGCATCGAGAAGCATGTGCGGGTCCTTCGCATCGGCGAGGCGCGCGATCGACACGAACAGGAGTCCGTTCCCGTCCTTCACGTGTTCACTGCGGAAGCGCGCAGCGCTCTGTCGCTCCTCGTCCGTCGGTTCCACGGTCGCGACGCCGTTCGGCACGAGCGTGATCCGCCCTCGCCACGCAGGCGCCGCCTCCTCGACGTGTTCTCGTATGGCCTCCGCGTTGACGATCATTCCCGCCGCCCTGCCGGCCAGCAGGTTCTCGGTTATGCGAACCCATGCGGTCTTGCCGAGACTGACGCTCCGTTCCGAGAGAATGACCGGCGGGCCGCCCGTGAACGTTGCGAGCCTCGCGAGGATGCCTGGTCTGGCCAGGTAGGTGTGGATGAGGTCGTAGTCGTTCGCGCGAATGAGGCGGGCGATGCGAACGAGCGTTCTCGGGTCGCGCCCTCCGCCGGCGATGATCGGGTGGACCGGGACGCCCTCCGCGGCAAGCTCCGGGACGAAGTGCCTGCGGTCGCGGTAGTACGCGACCTCGGGCGCGATGATGTCGCGGTCCGCCGCCCGGATGAGGGTCACGAGCTGGCGCTGCGCGCCACCCGAGCCGAGTCCGTCGATGATATAGAGGACCCGCAGGGGCGGCATCTCACGCCCCCTTGCCGGGTTCGCCGGGCGACGCGACCTTCGAGACCGTGTACTCGTGCTTCCCCGAGGCGGCCGGCGGGATCTCCTCCTCGATGGCGTAGATGACACGCACCGGAGCGCCCAGAGCATCACGGATCCTCTCGGTCAGCGCGTCACGCCTCGAGAGTATCCGCACATCCGAGCCGGATCGCGGAACGAGCCGGACGCGGATCGTCTCCATGTCCTCCTGCACGATCTGGAACTTCACGATCTCACCCTCGTTGAACTCGACACCGATCATATGGACCCAGAAGAGGGGGTCCACGACGCCGCCGTCGGCCCGCCGGAAGCAGGCGACGCTTCTCCCGATGATGCGCTCCAGAAGCGGATACGGAAGCCCGCAGGCGCACCGGTCCGGCCCGCGAACGGCCCGGTCGCCTATCCTGAAGCGAATCATCGGCATCGTGTAGTTCCAGAGCGCGGTGATGAGAATATCGCCCTCCTCGCCGACCTCCGCGGCGCGACCGTCCGGGGTGATGAGCTCCAGGAGGACGTTCTCCGAGAAGACGTGGAGCCCGTTGTGCTGCGCACACTCCGCAGCGACCCCGCCGACCTCCCGTCCGCCGTACCGGTCGAACACGGGAGCGCCGAACACGCGCTCGATACGCTCACGCATATGCGGGTGCAGCGTGCTGGCGCTGGAAACGACGGCGCGAAGGGGCGGGACGGTCTCACCCGTCTCCTCGACGAACCGCGCGAAGGCGTCGAGCGCAGTGGCGTATCCCTCGAGAACGACGGGCCGCAGGCGACGCATGAACGCCGCGTAGCCTCGCATCGTCTCCTCACCCATATCGAACGCATCGAGCGTGACACGTCCGTAAAGGAACCGGCTGAGCCTGAGACCGAGCGAGACGCGGTCGCGGAGGTCGCGCCGGGCGCCCCACAGCTTCACGTGTCGCTCCGCGCGTTCGATGCCCGCCCACTCGAGGAAGATCTGTGTCGCCGCGAGTGATGACGCCAGCTGCTCGCGGTCCTTGTAGAACCTCGTCGGCTCACCCGTCGATCCGCCCGACGCATCGAGGAAGGTCCCGCGGTCCATCTCGACCTTGAGGTCCTCGAGATGGTCGCGCAGATGCTCCTTCGTCAGCACCGGAAACCGCGCAAGACACGCCAGCGGGTCGGCTGCGACCTCGCGCGGGTCGAGCGGTCCGAGCGACTCCCGATGGAACGGCACCTTCGTGGATGCATGGACGAGCAGATCCGCCAGCCGCTCAAGCTGTCTGGCGCGGGCATCCTCGTGACTGTCGCGCTGGCCTGAGCGAAACTCCGCGAGACGCAGCACGAGCGGGATGCGTTTGATCCAGGTCCAGACGAGCGGATCGACGAAGCGGGTCGTGATGGCGCGTCGCAGGTTGCTCATGAGCGCGCTCCGTTCGCCGCCGCGCGGTCGAGCCACGCGGCGCAGACCACGAGCAGTATGACCGGGGCTTTCATGTAGTAGGAGACGACTCCGATGTCGAGAATGGCGAAGGTCGGGATGAAGACCAGTGTGAACCTCCTGATCGTCCGCGCTGTCCTTCCGATGAGGAACGCGCGGAACATGAGTGATGCGTGCAGGCCGTAGTAGAGTATCAGACCGATGAGCCCGAGCCCGACGCCGAGATCGATCATGTTGTTGTGCGCGTATTTGCCCTGCCCCGCCAACCAGCGGAACGATCCGATCCCGTGTCCGATGATCGGCGAGCGCCCGATAAGCGCGACGCCCTCCTTCACGAAGGTCACACGTTCGACGACGCTCCTCGTTCCGCCGGAGCGCGAGGACAGTGAGACGAACACGTCGGCCACGCGCGCGATCGTGAACTGCCAGAGGACGCGAAGCGGCTCGAAGGTCATCACGAGCGCCGCGCCGATCGCGGCGACGAGGGCGATCTGAACGGCCACCCGTCTCCGGGAACGGGACCCGATGAGCCCGAGCAACCAGATGATGGGCACACCGATGAGTCCCTTGCGGGACGATGCGGCGGCGACGCCCGCCAGCAGCACGAGCCCGGCGAGCTGCGTCGCAACGCGTCCCCAGCCTCCCCGCCCGAGCGACATCCCCGATGCGAAGATCGTCAGCCCCATGAGCGCCGCGAGACTGAGCACGTTCGGATTGCCGTAGAACCCGGTCAGCCGACCGGCGGCGGTCCCCACACCCGTTACGAGTGCCGCAAGCACACCGACGGCCGTCCACGCGAAGAGGTTCCTGAGAACCCACCGGCCGAGATCCAGCTCGCGCACCGCATCATAGAAAAGGAACCCGATCGCGTGGATCTGGAGCAGCGTGACCACTCGTGCAACGCTGTTCCCGGTGCGCGCCGTCCAGAAGAGCGACGCGGCCGCCCACAGGAGGAACGCCCATCGCCACCTCAGCAGCGGGGACGTGAGATAGCGGAGAAGCGGGACGACGAGCCGCTCGCCGCGGACCAGCACATAGACTCCCGCGCTCAAGAGCAGGAGCGGATAGAAGTACCGCAGGGTCTCGGACGTGTATCCGAACACCGCGATCGCCGCGGTCATCCCCGCTATGGAGAGCCGGGCGGCGAGGGCGAGCGTTCGCTCGCGCGCCTCCGGCGACGCCGTGGAGATCCTCTGTGCCAGTGCCTCCGTCATGCCCGCTCACTCCCCGCCCATCAGGCGCGCTGGCCCGCGCCGAAGCGTACGAGCACCGAACGCACCATTCCGATGATGGCCCGTATGTCCTCGCGCCGCGGAATCCACGTCCGCGCCAGCGAGAGACCCGTTGCTCTCCGAAACACTGCGACCAGCACGATGCTGCTCACGAGAAACCCGATCGTCATGGCCCATGCTGCGCCCTCGAGACCCATGACCGGCAGCAGAATCAGAATGCCCGCGATGTTCGCGGCCATTCCCACACCCACCGCCCACGAACACACGGCCGGTCGGTCCGTACCGGTGAAGTACGGCATGAGAACCTTCGATGCGGCACGCACGAAGATGCCGGGTATCATGATCCAGATGAGTTTGATCGCCGGCTCGAACTCGGGCGAGAGCAGCACGAGGACCACGGGACGACTCAGGAGGCCGAGCACCAGGAGCATCGCACCGGACACGAGGCCCGATGCGCGCGCAGCCTGCGCAACGGTCTCCGGTCGTCCTCTCGCGTCGGCGGCGACTCGCGAGAAGAGCGCCGTCTCGATCGAGGTCGGCACCAGGAGGATCCGCGAGACCAGACCGGACGCCGCCGCGAAGATGCCGATCTCGCGCGTCGGCGCGAAGAACGCGAGGACCATCGTACCGATGCGGAAGTTCACGGTGCTGCTCAGTCGGGCGACGTAGAACCTCGCGCCGTACGCGGCCAGACGCTTCATGTGACCGGACGCCGTCAGACCCTTCCTGTGGAGGATGCCGGCGCGCATGCTCTCGAACGCTCCCTCCTGCCGGAACGCGATCAAGCCGAAGATGATGTTGATCGTGCCTGCCGCGACGATGGCGAGAAGCGCACCGTTGACACCCAGATCGAACACGCGGATGAGCACAAATGCGAAGAGGAGCTGCACGAACGAGTTCACGATCGCGGTGATGGCCATCCAGGTGATGCGGCCGAGTCCGACGAGCAGCAGGATGCACCCCTGCCCCACGACGTGGAACGGAACAACGACGAGCGCCACGTAGAATGAGGACCGGGATGCCTTCGTCAGGAACGCGAGGTCGAACTCCATCAGGATGCGGCCGAAGACCACGGCCACGAGCGACGCGGCGACGAGGCTTCCGATGGTCGCCCAGACGCCCTCGCTCACGGTCATCCGCTTCGACGCGACGAAGTACTGCCCCGCGGTGTCCATGCCGAAGGCGAAGCAGGTCCCGAGCAGTGTGGCGAAGAGGAGGCACACGGCGTAGGCCCCGCGGCCGTCGGGGCCGAGAAGCCACGCGAGCGTGCTCTGGATGGCGAGCCCGATCAGCAGGACGGCAATCCTGCTGCCGAGAGAGACGGCAGTATCCCTGGCGCCGGTGCTGGACACGGATCACCTCAAGCTTGCAGGTATCAAGTGCGATCGGGCACACCGCCGGCGGGAGGATTCATGGCTCCCCGGAGATAGAGCCCGGCAAGGACGCCCAGTTCGACGAGGCCGGTGATGAGCCCCGCGAGGATCATGAACATCGTCCGCGGCGGCCACGAACGCATGTCCGGCGTGGACGGCGGGTCGATGACGCGGAACCCGTACTGCGAGCGGGCGCGTATCGACGTCAGCGCCGAGATCGCTCGGGTCATCTCCTCAGCGAGGTAGACGCTCACGTCGCTCACCGACGTCTGTGACATCTCACGTCTGAGCTCCTCGACGCGTCGCTCGCCCTCGGCGATGGCGACATCCCGAAGCAGCCGGTCACCGATCTCGATGTAGCCGTCGGCCACCTCCTTCGCACGGGATGCGGACGGCCAGTGAACGCTGAGCGTCAGCAGCGTCGTGTACTCATCGTAGGAGATGTCGACCCGCGGCGCCATGATGCGGCGAGCCTGCTGCATCGTCGGCTCCCCGCCGGCGCGTTCGATCCACTCGTCCTCATCAGCGTCCCACCGGTCCGGGAAGAGCTCGCGCTTGAGCTCCATCTCCTCGATGACCTTCTCGGTGAGCTCTCGCGCCTCGAAAAAAACAACCAGCGTGTAGTCGTCGCGCGACGCACTTCCGGAGAGCAGCCTCCGTGCGGACGCCACACCGAGACCGGACTGTCCCGGCTCATCGACCTGTTCGAGCGGTGTCGGAACGAGGAGACAGCTACTCGTGTAGAGCCCCTGCATCGTCAGAACGCGGATGAGCACAATGAGGACGACCACGCCCCATATGAGCACGAGCCGAACCCGCATGCTCCAGGCCAACGCGAGGAAGTCCTTGATCATCGGAATCCTCTCCATCAGGTCCTCCTAGAAGAGTCCGACCGTGTACGCGCTGGCCGCGGCGAGACCAAGCTGGTAGAGCACCTGACTCACGTCGAGCATGAACTGCATGGCCGTGAAGCGCTCCAGCTTCTCGGGGACGATGATGACGTCGCCGGGGTTGATGCGCGCGCTCCGGGACCGCTCGACGGAGCCGTCGGCCTTGACGACGTACATGTGGCCGCGGTCGGCGAATCTGGTCGTTCCACCGGCGAGACGGAGATAGTAGCCGGCCCGCTTCCCTCGCTCGTACTGGAACGCGGTCTGATTGTTGACCTGCCCCATCACCATCACGAAGTCCGGGCGCTTCGGCACGTGGAGCCTGTCGCCGTCCTCGAGCACGATATCGTACTGCGTCCCGACCAGCCGCTCGGCCGTGTCGAGACTGATGACGAGCCGACCGGTCGCCTGTGCGTTTCTCAGCTCCGTCAGGAGCTGGGCTCCCGCCTCGAGCGCAAGCTGCTGACGAGCCATGTCGGTGCCGCTGGTGCTCCGCGGGTTCGAGACGGAGAGCCGCGCGAGATCCGCCTCGAGGGCGTCGGCCAGACGGTCGAGCTGCTCCGCCTGCAGTCCCCGGACCTGCTCCCTGGTAAACACGGCTGCGCGAAGGTATGCATCGTCGAGGAAGCCGCCGAATCGGTCGATGACGTGGCTCAGACGCTCACCCTCCTCGACCGGGTAGCTCCCCGGGAACGCCACCTCGCCGGTCACATGGACGATCTCGTCGCCGCGCCAGTTCGTGATCCGTCGGATGAGCACGCGATCGTACGGCGTGAGGTCGATGTCCTGCTCGGCCGAACCCTCCAGGATCGCTTCGAGATCGAGGACGACATGATGAAGTTCGCGTCGCTCCCCGTCGACGATCTCGTACCGCGTGAGTTCCGCCTCCTGTCGGTAGGCGCTCTCCGTCAGGTTTCCACCCGAAAAGATGAGATCGCTCACACGCATCCCGTCGGACAGCGGATACTCGCCCGGGTTGTTGACCTCGCCGAGGATCCGGACGCTGGCCCGGTCGCGAAACTCCCAGACCGAGTGCACGGCGAGCTCGTCCTGATCCTGGAGCACGATGTTGTGATCCGGGTCGTTCGTCAACACCGCGCTGAGATCGATATCGATGTGCGTCACCTCGTGCGTCTCGGCGTCGGTCCGGAACACCTCTGCGCCGCCGGCCCACGCGTCGCGCGTCAGCCCCCCGGCGGCGAGCACGAGATCGAGGACGCTCATCTCCTTCCGGAACACGTACTCGCCCGGCGCCCGCACCTCGCCGCGGACGGAGACGGTCGGCACATCCACGAAGTGTCCGCGGTGGAACACGTAGACCCGGTCTCGAGGAAGCAGCGCAACATCATCCTCCGCGCGGCCGTCGAGCAGCACGCCGCCGAGGTCGACGGCAAGATACTCGGGTTCGCGGGTCACGTCGTTCTCGCGCTCCACGAGCGCGTAGTCGAAGAAGGTCTCGGGAAGAAGCTCTTCGGGAGAGGCGATGAGATCACCCAGCCGCATCCCGTCGAAGTGCTGTCGCTTGCCGGGACGCAGGACATTGCCCTCGAGGAAGACGACATCCTCATCCCGCGAGAGGATCGGATAGACCTTCACGACATCACCGTCGTGAATCGTCCACTCATCGCAACCCTCGAGACTCATGTCGTAGGTCACGCGCCGCCCGTCCTCGATGCGCTCGAGTTGGATGAGCCCGGTGTGAGCCGTCGCCCGGAGACCGCCGGCCAGGTCGATGAGACCCCGGGCCGTCATCCTGTCGGAGAGCTCGTAGAGCGCCGGTCTGAGCACCTCGCCCGCCACACCCGCGACCGGACCGACCGGCGGGATGAAGATGACGTCTCCCGGCATGAGCCGCTGGTCCGACGACGTGTCGCCGCCGAGCAGGAGGTCGTAGAGATCCATCACCTGCACGACGCGGCCGTCTCTCTTGAGCTGGACGTTCCTGAGGCTTCCGACCTTCTTGACCCCACCGCTGACGAAGAGCGCGTTGCTCATCGTCGACAGGCCGCTGACGGTGTAGCGGCCGGGCTGGAAGACCTCGCCGAGAATGAAGATGTGGATCGAGCGGAGGCGCCCCATCGAGACGCTCAGATTCACGCCGATCATCCGGTTCTCGACCTCGCGAGCTACGTGGTCCTTCATCTCACGGAACGTCAGACCGGCCACCGTGATCGGGCCGAGCTCCGGGAACGAAAGCTGCCCGTCGCGGTCGACCACGATGTCGGCGGCCAGGCTCGTCTTCCCGTAGAGCTGAACGTGCACTTCGTCGCCCGGACCGATGATGTAATCGTCGCTGACCGGAATGTCGGTCGCAGGCGCGAACGTCGTCGGTGCACCGGCGAAGAGCTCGTAGCCGAACTGAAGGAGATCGTCATCCACGACAAGCGGCTGCGCGGCCTGGTCGCGGAAGGCGTCCGTCGGACCGGGTCCACCGATGTAGCCCGCGAAGGGTCTCGACCACGGATAGTCGAGTCCCTCCGCGTCCAGCGAGTCGGGAACTCCATCCTCCGCACCCTCCGCCGCAGCGGCAAGAAACGCACCCGCCTGCCGGCCGGTCGCCATCGGCCCGCCGCTGTGACGCCCTCGCTCGAGCGCGCTCGTCTCCTGCTCTCGAGGCAGGACGGTCTCGGGCGTGCTCACGTCCCGCTCGCCGCCGACCGCAGCCGTGTCCGGCGCCAGCCCGTACTCGCTCAGAATGCGGTCGCGCTCCGCTTTCGGCAGGCTCCTGAACAGCTCGATGTCCTCAGGCGAGATGGTCTGCGCAACCACCGGCGCTGAAGCAGCGATGAGCGCGAGAGTCATCAGCGAGACCGCAGTCCGGCGCAGCAGGTGCCGCCGCGGTGATGCGATCATGGATACCTCCCCGGGAGATTCGGTTCGAATGGTCCGTCTGGCTCGTCAGGCTAGCGCAGCGCCGGCATGGAATCAAGGTCAACCGCCCGTCATCCGCGCCCGACGCGCTCTGAACAGCATGCCCCCGAGCGGCCCCAGCCCCGCCATGGCGAGCAGGAAGGCCGTCCGCCATGCGAAGGCGTGCCCCAGCGACCGGCGGTACGATGCCCGCGCCCGTGAGTACTCCCCGTTGTTGCGATAGTGGCTCCCCAGCCGCGCGTGCATCCACGCCAGCTTCGGCTGCACGAGGTCGGCCAGCTCCTCGTGCTCATGTCCGAAGCGCTCCACGTATGCCAGCGATTCGCCGTACATCCTCGAGGCGTCTGCTGAGTAGTTCTCGTCGTGAATGCGGCGCAACGCCACCGTCTCGTTCAACCGATGCATCCTGTATCGCACCGCCAGGCGAAGCCAGAGTTCGAAGTCGTCGGCCCCTCCGCGGATCGACTCGTCGAACAGCCCTATCTCCGCAAGACAGCTCCTGCGAATGAGAGTCGATGCGGTCTGTATGAAATTGCCGCGATAGAGCGCTCGGAGCGCATCGGTCCTCGGCATCTCCGCGAGGTTCTCGGGCGGCTGGATTCCCTTGATGATCTTGATCGGCCGTCCCGCGGCGTCACGAGTCTCGACCGGAGAGAACACCAGTCCGAGGTCCGACGGTCCCTCATCGAACGCGGCGAGCTGTCGCGCGGTCTTCTCCGGAAGCCAGAGATCGTCCTGGTCGAGCAGCCCCACGAACTCTGCGTCAGATGCTCGAATCCCGGTGTTCCTCGCGGCGGCGATGCCGCGGTTGCCGCTGTGACGGAGAATGCGGAGGCGGGGGTCGGACAACAGTGGCTCGAGGCGCGCGACCGAGCGATCAGACGAACAGTCGTCGACGACGATCGCCTCGACGCGAGACTCCGTCTGCGCGAGTACGCTCTCGACAGCGTCGACGACGTATCGCTCACCGTTGTAGCACGGGATGATGGCAGAGACTCTGGGCGTCTCGTGGGGACCCGGCATACGCTCTACCTCGGCTGATGGAAGGGTTCAGCCGGCAGTGTAGCACCGGGGAGCGGGTGTGGGTAGACCCAAGCGCCGCGCCGACGCCCGCATGGCGGCGTTCGCGTCGCCATGAACGCTCCAGGCGGCGTTTGCGTTGCTACGGACGCTCTAGCGCACGAGAACCATCTTCGTCGATGCCGAGAGCGCCTCGGTCTCGAGCCGAGCGAAATAGACACCGCTCGCGACCTCGCGACCGCCGTCGTCCGTGCCGTCCCACGATGTCTCGTGAGGCCCGGCGGACATCGCGCCTTCGAGCAGCCGCCTGACGAGGCGTCCGGAGACATCGTAGACCGCAAGGCGGGCGTGGCCCGCCTCGGGCATCACGAAGTGGAGCGATGTGCCCGGCGTGAACGGGTTTGGCGCGCTCCAGACGACCGACGTCACGACAGCCGGTTCGTCCTGCACGCCGAGCGGAGACGAGTACATGGCATCCGATGCCCGCAGGATCCCCCATCCCATGAGCGTGTCAGGGGAGCTCGACTGCGTGGCTGTCGTGTGGACCGCCTCGATGACGTCCTCTGGAAGCCACTCAGGATGTCCCTGAAGGAGGAGGCCGACTGCGCCTGCCGTGATCGGGCAGGAGAACGACGTACCGCTGCTGTATCCGTAGCTGGCTGTGTCGGACGTCGTCGCGACGTACGCGCTGGCGCCGAGCGCCATGACATCGGGTTTGATCCGGCCGTCGTAGGTCGGACCGACCGAACTGAACGAGACGCGGTCGCCGTCAATATCGACAGCGCCTATCCCCAGCACGCTGTCACCATCGGACGGCGCGATCATGTACTTCCAGTCGTTCCCACCCTCGTTGCCCATCGATGTGATCACGGTGATGCCGCGCGCCGCCGCCATGTCCGCGGCGATGGTCGTCACACAGGTGTTCCCATCCATGTCGGAATAGTCGTACCAGTAGAAGTAGCCGAGTGAGCTCGAGATGAGGTCGGCCCCGAGGCTGTCGGCGTACTCCACGGCCTCGACCCAGTAGTCCTCCTCGACCTGGATCTCATCGTCGACGATCTCGGTCTTGCAGAGGATGAAGGTCGCTTCATAGGAACCGCCGTAGATCTCGCCGGCGTAGGCCGCGCCCACATTCGACAGCGTCGCCGTCCCGTGCGAGTCCTGTCCGCCCGGGTCACCCGGCTCGTTCGCCGTCTCCGTGTCGTCGTTGATGAAATCGCGCTCGCCGAGGATGTCGAGATGGCGATACGCCTGATGGTCCGTATCGAATCCGGTGTCGAGCATCGCGATGACAACGCCGTCGCCGTCGAACCCGTCGTCGTGCAGATCGATGATCTGTACCTGATCGTTCTGTCCCCACGACTCGCCGTAGTCGAGCGAGCGCGAGCCGCTGCGCCGCGGCCCGCTGCGGGAGGTTCCACCGGCCTGCGGACGGGCTCCGCCACGGTCGACGTCGTCCATCGAGGCGGGTTCGATCCTCGGCATCGGCTTCGTCGCGCCCGCCACCGGGCGCACCTCCCGGACGAACGGCAGCCGCGCGATAGACGCAACCGAGGCGTCGTCGGCGCGTACCGACACCGCGTTCATCCAGCGGCTGACCGTCACAACCTCCGCCCCCGTCTCCCTCACCTGCGCAATGTACCTGGCAGCCACGGGCAGATCGTTCACGTTGACGTCAAGCCCCGCCTTCGCGCGACGCCGGAGCGCCCGCTCGCTCAGCTCGCCGCGAAACTGCGCGATCGCCAGCTCCTCGCCAGCACGGTCCAGACCCTTGTCTGAGAAGAAGACCCAGAGCCGGTCGCTGCCGGAGGCCCGCTCTGCGGCGTCAAACGATGCGCGGGTGTCAGCGATGGCGCTGGTCACCAACACGCTCAGGATGAGCAGCGCAGCCAGCACCGGGACAGCGGTTCCCGGCACAGCACGTCGAACAGTTCTCATGAGAGCGCGCATACGCATCACACCACCCTCCGAAGAGCGTAAGTTACCGATATGTCTATAGTTATCATTATAACACGGAACCGGCAGGCGGGCAAGACAGCCCGCCCGAACCCGCGTAAGTCGCCTCAGTCCCTGAACTTCCTCGGGTCCAGGCCGACTTCCTTGATATGTCTGCGGAACGCGGGAGGGTTGAGACCCGCCATCTCGGCGGCATCAGCGACGTTGCCGCGCGCGATCCTCAGGAGGTGGGTGCAGTAGGCGGTCTTGAACTGCTCGCGCGCGACGCGGCTCGCCTCCTCGTAGGGCAGCGGTGTCTCCGAGAAGGTGAACCCCTCCGGCTCGATGTGCTCCGCCTGAATCACGTCGTCATCGCACCGGAGTATGGCACCGATGATGACGTTCTCGAGTTCCCGGACGTTGTTTCTCTTCCAGTCGCGGGAGGCGAGAACGTCCAGCGCGCCGTTGGAGATCCCGAGTTCGGGCTTCCCGCTCCGGGGGGCGAGCTTCGTCACGAGACTCCTCGCGATGAGCGGAACATCGCTTCTCCGCTCACGGAGCGGGGGCACGTGGATCGTGTACCGCTTCAGCCGGAAGTAGAGGTCCTCCCGGAAACCTCCCGACGCGACCAGCCGGTCGAGTTTCTTCGCGGTCGCCGCGATGATGCGCGCTGAGAAGTGGATCGACTTGTTCGCGCCGAGCTTCTCAAAGACGTGGTCCTGAAGCGCGCGCAGGAGCTTCGCCTGCACCTCCAGAGGCATGTCGGCCACCTCATCGAGGAAGACCGTTCCCCTCCCCGCGTACTGGATCTTCCCGACGCGATCCTGGACCGCGTCCGTGAACGCGCCCCGAACGTGTCCGAAGAGTGTCGACTCGGCAAGCTGGGGACTGATCCCCGCACAGTTCATCGCGACGAGACGGCTCCCGAGCGCGTTCCTCCCGCTCTCCTGGTGGATCGCGGTCGCGACGAGTTCCTTGCCGGTCCCGGAATCACCGGTGATGAGAACCGTGAACTCTGCGCGGGCAACACGGAGGATCTCCTTGCGGAGGTGCTGCATCGCCGGGCTCTCACCGATCATCGCGTCCATCGCGCTCCCGGTCTCAATGTCGGCGAGCATCTGCGCGGCGCGGCGGTTGTGGGCGTCTTCGAGCGCGAGACGCGCCACGTGGTCGATCTGTGGGATGGAGGGGACCTTCCCCTTCGTGACGTAGTAGAACGCTCCCTCCTTGATGCTCTCGATGATGCGGCTCGGGTCCTCGTACTTGGTGAGCATCACGACCGGGATCTCCGGATCGAGCTCCTTCACGCGGCGGAGGAGTTCGATCCCGTTGATCTCTGCCTGAAGATCGATGTCCATGAGGATGAGATCGTACGAGTTCTCCCTGATCTGCTTCTCCGCCGTCACCGGGTCGGCCACGAGTTCAATGTCCATGGTGTCCGGCATCAGCGCGATCATGTCCTCCGCCTGCGCCGTCTCGTCATCGACGTAGAGCACCTTCGGCTTGATGTCGTGTGTCACGATACGCCTCCGTCAACGATCTGGAATCGCACCTCGAATGTCGTTCCCTGTCCCGGCTCCGATCTCGCGACCGCGATCGACCCGCCGCGCTTCGCGAGGATCCGGCGCGACTCGGCCAGGCCGTGTCCGCTGCCGCCATGCGTTCCGGTCACACCATCGTCGAAGATCCGCTCGTGCATGTCCGGAGGGATCCCCGTGCCCGTGTCGGAGACCAGCATGACCGCCTCGCGATCATCCTGCTCAACCGTGACCTCCACGCGCTGTTCGTCGCTCCGCTCGACGGCGGCGAGCGAGTTTCCGAGCAGATTCTCGATGACGAAACTGACCTCGCCCCGTGTACCCAGAACGCGCACCGTCTCGGCCTTCGAGATCGTCGGCACCGTGAGTTCGGCATCGATCTCGAGGAAATCAACACGGCGCGCTCCGGCGGCGCGGCGTATCTCGTTCATGAGATTCGACGAGAGCTCGAGCCGGCACCCGTCGAGCACCCCGTTCAGGGCATCATCGAGGGAGGCCGTCCCCGCGTCAAGCAGATCCGCCAGACGCGCGGACTCCGCGGCGGCCGGCGGTCTCGCGGGGATCCCACGAAGGAGCGACCGTGTAGACGTCAGTCGTCGCCGCAGCGTCGAGACAAGCGACGCCTTCAGACCGATCCGCGCGGCCTCGCGATGGATGGCCTCGATGCCCGGCATCCCAATCTCGCGCACGTCGGTCAGCGCCTCGCGATAGCGCTCGATGAACTGCCCGGGCGGTTCCGATTCGAGCCCTCCGAGCATCGTGAGTTGCTTCGTGAGACGCCGGAGCGTCGTGGTCGCGGCGAGCTTGCCGTGTCCGGCGCGTACGAGCGCTCCGAGGAGTTCGTCGAGCGCCTTCTCACGATCGGCGCGCGGGATCAGGGCACGTCGCAGGAGCCTCAGCACCCGGCGCCGGATGGACGGCACGGCTGCGCAGAACAGCACCAGAAGGCCGATCGGCACCAACACAACGATCCAGGTGGACACCGGCGAGCGAGAGAATTCGAGCATCATCAGGCCCGACTTCGGCCCGATCCCGACGCTCGCACCCCGTGTTCCGTCCGCGAACGTCACGGGGAGGATCGGAGCGAGGCGGTCGTGAACCTCGTCCACCCTGAACACCGAGAGGAGGGACAACTCGAGATCGAGCGCGCAGACCGCCCCCTCTGCCGTGAGCACGACAACGACAGGGTCCGGAATCGGGTCGACCGTCAGCACCCCGACGCCGTGCACCACCTCGCCGCAATCGAAGCTCCGGTCGTTGACGAGCTTCTCGCCGTCCCACGTGATGCGACGGACGAAGCCGTCCTCTCCGCCGAGATAGACCGACCGCGGCGCCGCGGCTCCTCCCGGCTCGACCCCGTTGATCCATCCCGTGTTGGAGTAGCACGACAGGAGCTCGCCGGTCTCGCCATCCCAAAGCCGGAGTCGGGCGGTGTCGGGTCGGGAGCTGACACTGTACGACTCCCAGCTCAGGACCTCGAGTCGCCCGTCCGCGTTGAGGTCGACACTGTATGGCCACCCGCCCCCCGACGGCGCGCCGGTCTGGTGCCTCCACATCACCGTGCCGTCTCCGTCGATCGCAGCGACCCAGACCTCCGAATCGGTCATGTCGCCGACGCGGACGCGGTTGCCCGGGGCGGTGAAGACCGCAACGTACTCGTTCTCGCCGTCCGAGTCGAAGTCCTCCGCGAGAACGTGCCGGGTGACGATGCCTGCGAACGGAGTGAACCACAGCAGCTCTCCGGTGCGCGCGTTGGCTCGCCCCACCCCGCGCGGGTACCGCGCGAGGCCCGTCTTGACCGCGAAGGTGATGGTCTCCCGCCATCCGTCCCCGTCCTCGTCCGATGCATCCGCCGCGATGAACCTCCCGTCCCAGACACCTCTGGCAAGCCGCTTCTCCGCCAGTTCGAACAGCACCGGGGTCGCTCCGGCGAGGCTGTCCGCGACCAGAGACGTCGAGTCGACGAGCACATCAACGAACCCGAGTTCCGCCCACGAGTCGCCGTAGTGCGTGCTGGTGAGGATCTCCGGGAACGGGTCGCCGTCGATCTCCAGCATTCCCGCGTGCTCGTAGAGCCACGCCTCGTCGTTGTTTCGCTGATCCGCAACCTGAATCGTCTCGCCGACCTGCCGCCGAAGGGCCAGGTAGTAGTAGGCGTCGTTGGGAGCACGACTGAAGGTGACGAACTCCTCGATGCCGTCGCCGTCGAGATCCGCGGCCTCGATGCTCATGAAGCCGGTGATGGGCGCCCCGTGCTTCTCAATACGATACGGAAGCCCGCTCGCATCATCCGGCAGCCCCTCGCCGCATCCGGAGAGCGCGAGCGCAACCACGACCACGGCAAGAACCGCGCGTGCAGCAGCACGGCGCCCGCGCCGCCTCTCACCGGCGTGATCCTCGCTATGCATCATCCGACACCGCCTTCATCTTCACCTTGAACACGGCTCCCTCGCCCGGCGCGGAGCGGACCAGTTCGATCGAACCGCCGCGGCGCTCGAGGATCTCGCGGCTCCTCGGCAACCCGTGACCGCCTCCATCGCGCTCGCTCACGCCCCGATGAAAGATCCGGTCGTGCTCGGCCGGGTCGATGCCGCGCCCGGTGTCCCGCACACGCACGGTCACATCGTCCCGGTCGACTTCCGCCGTCAGACGGATCTCCGCGCCGTCGACTCCGCGTGTCGCGCGCAGCGCGTTCTCGACGAGGTTGTCGAACACGAACGTGAGTTCCGCCGGTGTTCCGACGACGCGGACGTCCTCGAGCGGCCCAAGCCCTGCGGCATCGATGGTCATCCCGGGGTGTCCGAGCTCCACGGCACGCGCCGACAGGACGCGAGCGAGCTCTCCCGAGAGCGCAGTGGAGCGCTCACGCTGGGCCTCGCGCCTTGCCGCACCGATGCCGCGCTCGATGAGCCTCAGATCCTCCTCCAGTCGAGAGTGCATCGCCGAGGCGACCTCAGCCCCGGGTGGCGCTGCGGGGGTTTGATCGATCGCCCTCGCCATGTCCGCGAGCGCGCGTGACAGCGCCGGTGTCTCGAGCGGCGCCAGACCAAGCCGCCTCGCAGCATCGACGATCTCGCGAACCATCGGCAGACCGACCTCCTGCGCGTTCGCGACCGCCTCACGATAGCGCTCGGTGAATGCGGCGGGCGGCGTACCTTCGTGCTGCGCGAGCATCGTGTACTGCCCTGCCAGGCGACGCAGTGTCTTCGTGGCGGAGAGCATCCCGTGCCCGCCGGTCTTAAGCTGCTCGAGAAACTCGTCGAGCTCTGCCTCGCGTCTCCGCCGCGGGAGGAGGCGCCTTCGGACCGCTCCGAAGGCCCGCCGCCGGTAGCGAGGGAGAACGGCGCCCGCGACAACGAGCGTTGCGACGGCCACGATGAGGAACGACGCGATACTCCTGAGCCAGTCGATGGCGCGTCGGAGCCACGGCGGAAGCGGAACACGCTCCGCGTACGTGTAATAGAGGTGCTTGCCGGTCTGGAAGATCATGCCGGGCACGACCTCGCCCCCCACGCTGAACCGCGCGGGCGCGACCTGGCTCTTGAGATCGATCGCCTCGGTCGTCCGCCAGGCAGCCAGGGGTGCAAGCTGATCGTCAACAAGAACGATCGTCCCGTTCACGGTCATCACGATGAGAGTCTGCGCCGCCCCCTGAACGCCGAAGTCCATGGCGCGAACGAGGCGGACCCCATCGGTGTCCCGAAACGCCGCGTCCTCAACCAGCGTTCCGCCTGCATACTCGAATCGAAACACTCGGCCGTCGGCCAATCCGATATAGAGCCGCTCGCCGTCCCTCGAGGAGAATGTCGTCAGGTCGTTGACCGGGCGATCGCACGGCAGCGATGTCAGAGGCTCCCCGGTCGCTCCACTCCACAGGCCGACAGCGAAGTCATCCTCAAGATCGCGATGGTGGCCGCTGACCCCGGTGACAACCTCCATCGCCCCATCACCATCGAGGTCGCTGACAGCGTATGAGACGAGCGAGGTGTATCCGGCCAGCTCGCGCCACCACGTGAGTGACAGGTCCATCTCGAAGACCGCGATGTAGGAGTGCCCATCGTCGAACGGTTCGCTGACCGCGCCGTTCCCCGGCGACTCGAGTGCGATGACGATCTCGTCCGTACCGTCACCGTCGACATCAACGATAAGGCCGCCCCGCGGCGTCGCGGCCGTCTCGCGCTTCCCAACGAGTCGGCTCGTCTCCCAATCGATGAGCCAGAGCCCCCGAGGCGTCCGCCGAACACCGGTGTTCATACCCAGAAGCACCGTCTCACGCGTGCCGTTCCCATCCAGGTCGAACGCGGAGATCAGATACGCGCCGCCGCCCCAGACCCCGTCGTCCATCGTGCTGCCTGTCGCGTCCCAGAGAAGGGATCCGATCCGGCGACGCCCGGAATCGACCGTGATGGTGTCGAACTCGGTGACCGCGAACTCGACGACACTCTCGGGGCGCTGTTCCGACCAGATGATCTCGTGCTGACCGTCGCCGGTGAGGTCCATGACGCCCATCAGTTCACACGCGGAGCTCATGTTCATCTGCGTAATGCTGTATCTCTGCGATTCCTCGACGAAGGCCGCCGCCATGAACCGCTCGGCGTGGCGACGATTCCGTGAGAGCGTGACGATCTCGTCGATCCCGTCGCCGTCCAGATCGGCCGCTCTGACCTGGAGCCGCGCCTCGTCGAAGGGAGACGCGTGAGCAAATCGATACGGCATGTATTCGAGATCCTCGGGGAGCGAGTGGACGGTGTCCGTGGACCGCACGGCGACGACGAGAACGACTGCCGCGAGGATGAGGAGCAGGGCACCGGCGAGCCGCGATCGCCATCGCACGTGGAAGGTGTGAAGCCGCTGGGGCATCGATCGACACTCCCTCGGGAGGAACGCGTGGGTGTCCAGTACAGCGGCCGGGCGGCGTGACCGCTGAGATCCGGTCTCAAGGGCCATTATAGAGGTATTGCCGTGCTCTGGCCACTATTGCCTGTACTGCGGCCGCACAACCTGACGGACAACCCCGCAGGCGAAGTCCTGCGGCGCTGATGGTCCGGGCGCACTCCTTCACCGACCGGGAGAGACCGAGGGAGCCAGCTTGGCCCGAGCGCGGTGACTACGAGGATCGGGTCATGAAGTGCGCGACGCCCGTCATGAGCATCTGAATGGCGATGGCGACGAGGAGCATTCCCATGAGCCGCTCGATCGCGACGAGCGCGCGCCGCCCGATACGCTGGAGCAGGAGACCGGAGAGCACGATGATGACGCCGGTGGCGAGCCAGGCGATGCCGACGGCGGCGAGCCACTCGGGCCAGCGGCTCGGATCCCCGTTCATGATCAGGAGCGTGGACACGAGCGCCGAGGGTCCGGCGACGTACGGGACGGCGAGCGGGACGATGAACGGTTCGCCGTCTATGTCCTCCATGAGACTCCCCTGCCCCGGGAAGATCATCTTGATGGCGATGAGCAGGAGCACCGTGCCGCCGGCCGCCGAGAGCGCCGGTTCGCCGATGCCGAGCGCACCGATCAGGGTCTGACCTCCGAAGAGGAACGCAATGAGGATCCCGAGCGCGATGAACAGCTCCCGAACGATGACGCGCATGTGCCGCTTGCGGTCGACGCCCGAGAGCGCCGACACGAAGAGCGGGATGTTCCCGAACGGGTCCATGACCAGGAAGAGCAGCAGAGCCGCCGAGAGAATCGTCATCCGTGTGCCTCCTCCAGAAGATCGATGTACGCTCTGTCGACCAGGTCACGCGTGCTGACGCCGAGCGCGTTCATGAGCTCGCGGCATCGCGCGACGCCATCTTCCTGCGATGTCACTGCTCCGGCGGTCCCAAGCACAACCTCGAGTTCGAGGAAAGAGCCAAGGCCATCGACCTCGTCGATGTGAATGCGCGTCTCGCCCGCACGATAGAGCGTCCGTCGCTTCGACACAACCCCGCGCACACCCAGTGCCGCGGACAGCGCGGCCTTGAGCGCCGCGGGATCCTGCACGGCGACAAGTGAGTAGCTCGACGCCGTCGGGTCCTTCGTATCGGGCCGTTCGTAGAAGATGAGCTCGGCCGCAGCGGCGGCACGAAATTCGCGGAGCTTGAGCCGACCGCGCGGGACTACGAAGAACGTATCCTCCTGCACGATGATCGTCGGACCCGAGTCGGCAAGGTCCATCGCTCGCGCGTGGGCCGCATCAACGCCGCCCGCCATCCTCGCCTTGATCTCGATGTTCGACGCCAAGCCTCGGTCCTCCGGGTGTCGGCACTGCATCCGGTGCGCCTCGCCTGGACGAGGGTTCCGCCTACTGAACGAAGAAGGGGGCGCGCTCGCGCCCCCTCGAGTTCACGGAAACGGATGCATCGAGGCGCTCAGCCGGTCTTCTCTACGATCATCATTGTCGCTGTGCCGCGTGCCAGCAGCCGGCCGCTCTCGTCCTCAACGCGACCCTCGACAAGCACCGTCCGCCGCGTCTCCGCAACGACCTTCCCGCGCGCCCTCAGCACTCCCTCGCGTGCCGCGCCGAGGAAGTTGACCTTCATCTCAAGCGTGACCGCGGGGAGCCCTTCGTCCGACACTGCCTTGATGTACGAGCGCGCCATCGCGGTATCGAGCAGGCTGCAGTAGACGCCGCCGTGCACGATGCCGCCGATGTTGATGTGCCGCGGCTCGATCTTGAGCTCGACGACGTACTCGTCGTCGACGAATCCAACCGGGACCAGACCGAGGTCGGCTACGTGGTCGATCGCACTCATGAGTCAACTCTCTCGATGACCATGGCGACGCCCTGCCCCACTCCGACGCACAGCGCGCAGAGCGCATAGCGGCCGCCGGTGCGCCTGAGCTGGTGCACGGCGGACGTGAGTATGCGCGCGCCGCTCATACCGAGCGGATGCCCCAGCGCGATGGCGCCGCCCAGTGGGTTGAGTCGAGGGTCGTCATCGGCGAGACCGAGCTCGCGAGTGCACGCCAGCGACTGCGCGGCGAACGCCTCGTTGAGTTCAATGATGTTCATGTCGTCGAGCGACATATCGAGACGCTTGAGGAGCTTGCGCGTCGCGGGCACCGGGCCGAAACCCATGATCCGCGGCGGCACACCGGCCGACGCCGTGCCGTGAATGCGGACGATGGGTGTCAGACCGTGCTCGTCGGCCGCCTCCTTCGAGGCGACCAGAAGCGCCGCGGCGCCGTCGTTCACACCGGACGCGTTCCCGGCCGTGACGGTACCGGGGTCCGCGAAGAGCGTCCGAAGCTTCGCGAGCTTCTCGAGCGACGTCTCGCGCGGGTGCTCATCGGTATCAACGATGATCGGGTCGCCCTTCCGCTGCGGCACCGTCACAGGCGTGATCTCCTCGCGCAGCCGGCCGTCGGCCATCGCCGCGGCCGCCTTCGTCTGACTCCAGTAGGCGAACGTGTCCTGGTCCTCACGACTGATGTTGTGTTCCGCCGCGAGGTTCTCAGCGGTGATCGGCATCCCGTCGGTGCCGTACTGCTCGTGGAGCTTCTTGTTGACGAAACGCCAGCCGATGCTCGTGTCGTAGATCTCGGCGTTCCGGTCGAACGCCTTCGTCGCCTTCGCCAGAACGAGCGGCGCACGGGACATGCTCTCGACGCCACCGGCGATCATGAGGTCACCCTCGCCGACCTGAATGGCGTTGGCGGCCATGCCGACGGCTGACAGCCCCGAGGCGCACAGGCGGTTGACCGTGATGCCCGGAACGGAGTCCGGCAGACCCGCGAGCAGAAGCGCCATGCGGGCCACGTTGCGGTTGTCCTCTCCCGCCTGGTTCGCGCAGCCGAGGATCACCTCGTCGACGGACCCGGCGTCCATGCTCGGGTTGCGCTCCAACAGCGCCTTGATGGGGATGACCGCGAGGTCGTCGGCGCGCACCGACGAGAGGCTTCCGCCGTACCGGCCGACCGGCGTCCGAATGGCGTCACAGATAAATACGTCGCGCACGTTCGCACCTTCCTGTCCGGGTGTGATCGCGTTGCATCGGGCATGCGTGCAGCGCGTCAGGCGAGCAGGTCCTTGGCCTTCCGGAACCCACCAAGCATCGCCTCACTGAGCGTATCGATATCCTGCTCGGTCATCACTGTTGAGAGCATGACCGAACCGGTGTTGATCATAATGACGCCGCTGTCGAAGAGGTGATCCAGGAAGACCGTGAGCAGCGCCGTCTCGGTCGGTGTCATGAAGGCCGAGCGATAGTCGTTCGGAGGCTCGGGCTTGAAGTGCACGCGCAGCATCGAGCCCTGCCCCGTCACGCACGCCGGGATCCCGGCGACGCCGATCGCGTCGGTGATCTGACGCCTCGCACGGTCTGCGAGCGTGTTGACGTACTCCACGGCCTCTCGGTCGAAGAGCTTCATCGCGGTGAGGCCGGCCGTCATCGTGACCGGGTTGGCGGAGAACGTGCCCGAGTGCGGGAAGAGAACGTTGTCCGCAAGCGGATCCATCACGTCCATGACCTCGCGGCGTCCTGCGAGCGCCCCGACCGGGAACCCGCCGCCGATCATCTTGCCCATGGCCGTCAGGTCCGGACGGACGCCGTGCCCCTCCTGCGCCCCGCCGTAGCCGACGCGGAAGGTGATGACCTCGTCCATCACAAGCAGCGAGCCGTTCTTCTCGGTCCACTCGCGGAGCGTCTTGAGAAACTCCGTCTCGACCGGGATGAGACCGACGCGATGCGGAACGGGATCGACCAGAACGCAGGCCAGCTCGTCCGCGTGTTCGTCGAGCAGCGCGACCGCGCGCTCGGCGTCATTGAACGGGATGATGATGACGTCGTCGAGCACGCCCTGCGGGGTACCGTATGCAACCGGCACGCTCGCGGGGTGCTGTGCGTCTCCCCACGTCGCCGGCTTCGCGGTCTGGCTGATCTCGGCGAAGTCATACTGGCCGTGGTAGGCGCCCTCGACCTTCGCGATCTTCGGCCGGCCGGTGAACGCGCGCGCGGCCTTCAGACACCCCATGACCGCCTCGGTCCCGGAGTTGACGAACCGGATCTTCTCGAAGGACTCCGCGCGGCCGACCATGTGCTCCGCGTAGTCGATCTCAGCCTCGGTCCCAAGCGTGAATGCGGTGCCGCGTGCCAGCTGTGCGGACACGGCCTCCACGATCGCCGGGTGGGCGTGCCCGTGGATGAGCGAGGCCATGTTGTTCGCGAAGTCGATCCGCTCCACGCCCTCGACGTCGAGGACGCGGGAGCCTTCCCCGCGGACGACGTACAGCGGATGCGGCTTCCTGAGGATCGTGTTGCGGCTCGCGCCGCCCGGCATGACTTTCAGAGCGCGCTCGTAGAGCTGCTCGCTCCTGCTCTTCGTCTCTGTCATGAGTGTCAGCCCTGTGGGTTCTAGGATGCCTGGAGTTCCGCTCCGGCGATGAGTTCCGTACCGGTTCTCTCCTGCACGTACTCGAACGTGACGCCCGGAGCGAGTTCGGTCACGACCAGACCCTCGGGGCGCACGTCCATCACAGCGAGGTCCGTGTAGATGCGGTCCACGCAGGCCTTGCCGGTCAGCGGATAGGTGCAGGACGAAACGATCTTCGGGTCGCCCGTCTTCGTCGTGTGTCGCGTGATGACGTAGATCGTCTTCACGCCCTGGACCAGGTCCATGGCTCCGCCGACGGCCGGAATGGCGTCGGGCGCGCCGGTCGACCAGTTGGCCAGGTCACCGGCCGCCGAGACCTGCATGGTCCCGAGCACGCAGAGGTCGATGTGACCGCCACGGATCATCGTGAAGCTGTCGGCGTGGTGGAAGTACGCGGCACCCGGAATAGCGGTCACCGGCTTCTTGCCCGCGTTGATGAGCTCGGGGTTCTCCTTGCCCTCTTCCGGCGTCGGTCCCATCCCAAGAAGACCGTTCTCGGTGTGATACACGAGCTCGCGTCCCTCGGGAACGAACCGGGCGACGAGCTCGGGCATGCCGATACCGAGATTGACGTAAGAGCCGTCCGGGATGTCGAGGGCCAGTCGCCTGGCCATGTCCTCTTTGCTCCATCCCTTCGGGATCCTGGATTCGTTCGTCATGGGTAGACCTGCCCTTCTCGCACGAGCACCGACTCCTGCGCGGGCTCGGGCACGACAACGACACGGCTGACGAAAATGCCCGGCGTGACCACGCACTCGGGGTCGATCTTCCCGGCGGGAACGATCTCCTCGACCTGAACGATCGTGGTCGCCGCGGCGGTGCACATGATCGGACCGAAGTTGCGCGCCGTCTTGTTGTAGATGAGGTTGCCGTACCGGTCGGCCTTCTTCGCCCTCACCAGTGCGAAGTCCGCCTTCAGGCCGTACTCCATCACGTACTCCTGCCCGTCGAACTCCCGAACCTCCTTGCCCTCCTGGAGGACCGTCCCGATGGACGAGGGCGTGTAGAAGGCGGGGATCCCGGCGCCGCCGGCGCGGATGCGCTCGGCCAGCGTTCCCTGCGGAACGAGCTCCAGCTCGATCTTCCCGGCGCGGTAGAGCTCGGGGAAGACGGTCGAGCCCGCCGTTCGCGGGAAGGAACAGATCATCTTCCTGACCTGCTCGTTGCGGATCAGCGCAGCGAGTCCGACCTCGCCGCTTCCCGTGTTGTTGCTCGCGACCGTGAGGTTCTTCACACCGAGATCGATCAGAGCATGGATCAGCTCGATCGGGCTCCCGGCCTCGCCGAACCCACCGATGAGAACCGTCGCGCCGTCGTGGATGTCGCCGACGGCTTCGGCGACCGATGCCACCTGTTTGTCGATCATCGTCCCTCTTGCGATGCGGGTTTGGGACTGGGATCACTCCGAGAGCGACTCAGCCCGTGACGCGACCGGCCTACGACTCGACCTTCGCGAACTTCCGTCCCTCGAGCGCCTTCACGAGCGCATCCTCGATCTCCTTCAGGTTCTGCCTGAAGAAGAACTCGGGCTTATCGAGCGGGTCCAGAAGATCGATCGTGTTCTGCTTCTCGTCGAACTTCGCGAGGAACACGCCGTTGA
>CAZRAD010000011.1:13586-33227 GCA_964597945.1 uncultured bacterium | reverse complement strand
ACGATCGACGACTCCATGCCGACCATGGACCTCGTGATCGACGGTTGGGAATGGAACACGCCGGACTGCCCGGACTGCTCGAGCCCGGTCGACGAGACGACGTGGGGCACCATCAAGGCTATCTACAGGTAGTCGGGGCCTCATCGTTCAAGGGATAGGCACCATGTAGTTTCCCCGGGCCCCGGCGTCATTCGTCGGGGCCCGGTCTGACTCAGAAGTGACGCACGTCGCACACGGCGAACGGGGCTCCCGTGGACATCCATGGGCAGGCAACCGGCAAGAGGAATCCCTCGCCGATGCGAGAGCATTTGCTGATGCGAGTTCCCTCGCTTCGGCGAGAAGGGGGAGAGCGATGAGAACACTTGCAGTGATAGCGACCCTGCTCGTGGTCGCCACGTCGGCGCTCGCAGCGCCGAGCATCGTCGGCGACTTCCAGGGCTGGGACCCGGCAGACCCGGGAACCGAGCTGACGGTCGACGGGAACGGGATCTACGTCTACACGCATTCGTTCACGGCCGGCAGCTACGTCTACAAGGCAGTCGACGGTGATGCCTGGGGTCAGGATTTCCCCGGCGCCAACCAGCCGATCACGCTGGCGGCCGATGGCGACGTGACATTCTACGTCAATCTCGGCGCGACAGTCGGTGCGAAGGAAGGCGACGAGTACGTCTTCGACAGCCTGCATCCGCCCATCGTCTGCGGCGACTTCATGAGCGAGCTTGGCGGTGTCGATTGGGATCAGACGGACATGAGCACCACGGTCATGGAGGATGGCGACGGCGACGGCATCTGGGTCTTCCAGTCCGTCATCCCGGCAGGCAACTACGCTTTCAAGATCGTGCTCAACAACAACTGGGACCAGAATACGACCGCGGGCAATGTCGTCTTCGTCTCCGATGGCACCACGCCGGTGACGTTCACGTACGACATGTCGAACAACACGGTTGACGTGCAGACCAGCGCGCCGCCGGCCGTGATCGACGTGCGCATCGATGGCGACGGCACCGACGCGGCGGCTTATCTTGTCCAGTTCTCAGAGGACATGGACCAGACGACGGCCGAGACACCCTCGAACTACGTCATCACCGGTGGCGGTGGCGGTGGAGCCGTGGTCACGAGTGCAGTTCAAGACGCCGATGCGAGCCTCGTGCACCTCACCGTGAGTCCTGCACTCGCCGAGGGGTACGACTACCAGGTGACGGTGACTGGTGTCACCAATGTCGGAGGCACCCCGGTCGCTCCGGGAAGCAACACCGATTGCTTCTACATCCACCTGGTCACGCTCGAGCTGAACATGCACCTCTACATCGACGCGAACGGCGTTCCGACGTCCGTCCACGTCCAGGGCGACACGCATCCGCTCACGTGGGACCAGTGTGGCGGCGCTGAGACGTTCGATGCCGATGCCGACTCGATCTACTCGGTCGACCAGTACTTCACGATGGGCTACATCTGCGGCGCGTCCGCCGAGTCGCTCGAGGCGAAGTACAAGTACATCGCTGACTGCGCCACGTGGGAGGGCGACTTCGACTTCGGTCACTTCGTCACGCTCGACCCGAACGCGGCAAGCCAGACGCAGAACGTGTGGTGGAACGACGTTGCTCCGTCGGACAACATCACGTGCGACGTCGGTGTCCGGTTCCAGGTCACGGAGCTTCCCGACACGTTCGACATTCTGACCGACACCATCGAGGTCTACGGTTCGTCGGCCCCACTGGACTGGGTGGTCGGCACGACGCTCTTCGATGACGGCACGAACGGCGACCTGACGGCGGACGATGGAGTCTACTCCGTCCTCCTGACATTCCCGACCGGGACCTACAGGTTCCTCGAGTACAAGTACGCCATCAACGGCATCTTCGAGTGCGACACGTACCCGAACAGGGGGCTCGAGCTCGACGACGTCGACGGCTGCATGCCGACACGCGTCGGTCCGATGGAGCTCATGGAGCTCTGGGATTGGTGCGATACCATCACGACGGTCCCGGAGACGCAGCTGATCCAGGAGCGCTCGTGGGGTGAGATCAAGGCGTTGTACCGGTAAGCAGACGGACTCGTCCGATGTCCGGCCCGCATCGCGCGTGGGCGCAGGACGAGCGACAGGCTTTGGCGTGACGAGACCCGTCCCTACGACACCTTGCGCTGCACGCACGGGTCTCACTCGCCAAGATCGGGGCCGGGGGGAGCATGAGCTTCACCCGGCCCTTCTGCATTGTTGACAGCGGGCCGCACTTTGTCATAGCGTGGGCAGGTTTCGGAGCCCCGCTCTCGACCCGTGCGCAGGATACGGACAGGGCGATCGTCCAGCGACTAACGCTTCAACCACCTGGTGGCGGCCCGTGTCAGATGAAGTGACCAAGAAGGCGGGGGGGCCCACGGACAACACAACCGCGCGGCTCATCGAACGACTCAAGGCAGGTGATGAACAGGCCTTCGAGGAGTTCGTAACCGAATACAGGGAACGTGTTTATCGCGTTGCCTGGCGCGTCCTTCGGGAAGATGAGGCGGCCGAGGACTGTGCGCAGGAGGCCTTCATTAAGGTATTCCGGCACATCGGTCGCTTTGAAGGACGCTCGAGTCTCTACACCTGGCTCTACCGCATCACGGTCAATATCGCGCTCAACAAGCTCAAGCGGGACAGGTTCCGACAGATGGTCCCGCTGGGCGATCTCCCCCGGAGAGACACGCGCGCCTCGACGAATCCACTCCGGGCGGCGCTGAGCAGCGAGGTGGCTGAGCGGATCGACGAAGCGGTCAGACAGTTGCCGGAGAAGCAGAGGGCGGTCTTCACCCTGAAGTTCTTCGAGGGGCTGAGTCACAGGGAGATCGCCGATATCGTGGGGTGTTCGGAGGGGACGTCGAAGGCCAACTACTTTCACGCGATCAGGAAGCTGAGGGTCATGTTGGAGGACTTGAGATAATGGACTGCGAACTCATCAGAGATCAACTGATCGAGTACCTCGACGGAGACCTCTCTCCGGAGCAGGCGCGCTTCGTCGAAGAGCACATCGAAGAGTGCCCCGAGTGCAGATCCGAGATCGAGGCCTTCGCGGGCGTCCGTGAACTCCTTCTCGACGACGGCTACGTTGAGCCGTCCCCCTTCTACTGGACCCGCTTCAACGCACGACTCATGCAGCGCCTCCATCGTCCGTCGCTCCTCTCGTGGCATCCTGCGGCGACGCCGCGGCTCGTCCCCATCGCCATCGCGGCCGTGCTCTTCGTTGTCGGTTTCACCGTCGGCGCCGGACAGCTGATCGGTCTTGGTGGTGCCGGTGAGGCGGGTGTCGCAGACAGCGGAAACGAATCCGTGATCTCGCTGGCGAGCAGGCAGCATGTGATGAGCGGCGAGGGCGTCATCGAGTTCGCCGACTACTCGGATACGCTCCGACCAAGCTCGTTCGCCGAGCCGACCGAGGGTCCGCAGTTCATCCTGGCCCGATCGGACCGCTCGCAGGAGGAGATGGAGGAGCGGCTCTCGAGCGAGGGGTACCGCGACTGATTCTGATCGATCGGGTGGTCTGGCCGTCCGGCGACGCGTCCATACGACGACATGACTCGCAATACGAACACTCCACGGCCCCGGTGCAGACGCACCGGGGCTGTTTCTTGTTGTTCAAGGCTATCAAAGTCTGCTACTAGTACGGTCACGTAGGTTGGCTTGAACGAGAGGGTGCAACTGTGCACGCAAGTCGCGGCGAAGTGTGTCGCGGGTGAGGAGAGGACCATGAGAGGAACTGCTCTGTTCTGTCTGCTTCTGGTCGCCGTCCTGGCTGCCTCATCATACGCGGATCCGTCGACGTCCGCGGTGAGACTCACCGGAGACTCGGGCTGGGAGCCCGTCACTCGCACCGGAGGCTGTTCACTGACGGCCGCCGAGCGCGCGAATCTCGATCCGCGCTTGTCAAGCAGGGGAGTGCCGGGAGCGGAGCCGGCTGTCCGGCGCGATCCTCCGTGCGACTTGTACTGCGAGGCCTGTTGGCAGGCGGAAGGCGAGGGCCCGACTCCCGACGACTACGTCGACAATTTCAATGGCGGATGCAACTCGGTCCCCGAGGCGTTCTGGAGCGTCTCGCCATCCTACGGGCCGATCACCATCTGCGGGCAGGGTGGCAACTATGACTACTACGGCCAGTCCTACCGCGACACGGATTGGTATGAGTTGACGCTCACGGAGTCTCGAGAGATCACGGCGACGTGCACTGCGGAGTTCCCCGTAGCCCTCTATATACTCGACGGAAACGGCGGCTGCTCGAGCTTCCCGACGGTAGCGGACGACTTACAGCCCGAGTGTGTCGAAGCCAGCGTGACATACGTCTGTACGCCCGGCACGTGGTGGGTCTGGGTCGGAGCCAGTGAGTTCAGTGGGTGGCCGAACGATGCCGACTACCTCCTGACCATCCACGGCTACGACTTCGAGTGCGTGCTTGACTGTCCGGGCGGCGTCCCGACCGAGGATGAACCCGAGTGCGTGGTGGGCTACGTCGATCACCACAACGGCGGCTGCAACTCGACACCCGAGGTCTTCCAGGAGATCGTTCCAAGTCAGTCGAGGATCGTTCGGTGCGGGACGGCCGGGTGGTATGATACCGGTGGTGGTCCTTGCTATCGCGACACCGATTGGTACGAAATCACTCTCGATGAGCCGCGTGAGATCGAGATCTGCGCGGCGGGCGAGTTCCCTGCTTCGCTCATCCTTGCTCACGGTGAACCCGACTGCAGCAATATCATCATCGACGACTCCGTTCTCATCGCTGTCTGTGAGGAGGAGTGCATCACAGCCGTGCTCGATCCGGGCACTCACTGGGTGTTCATCGCGCCGGACTTCTCAGCGATCTATCCGTGCGGCAGGCGCTATATCTTCAGTGTCGACGGGTACACGACGCCGGTGGAGGACAGAAGCTGGGGACTGATCAAGAGCCTGTACAGGTAGTGGTGAGATCGAGCGAGGTCATGTGAGATCATTCGGAGGCTGCTGCAGGACATGAAGATACTGATCGTCGGTGGCGGCGGGCGCGAGCACGCGCTCGCGTGGAAGCTCGCGCAGAGCTCGCTCGCGCCGGAGCTCATCGCCGCACCGGGGAACGCGGGGATCGCCGCGCTCGCGCGGTGCGTACCCATCGCCGCAGACGATGTCGAATCTCTGGCACGGCTTGCTTCGGAAGAGCGGTGCGAGTTGACCGTCGTGGGACCGGAGGTTCCGCTGACGCTGGGGCTGGCCGACCGCATCCGGGAGACCGGCGGCGCTGTGTTCGGACCATCCGCCGACGGCGCACGGCTCGAGGGCAGCAAGTGGTTCGCCAAGGAGGTTATGGAGCGGGCCGGTGTCCCGACGGCCCGGGCGTGGCGCGCCACGACGCGTGAGGATGCGCTCGCGGCGTTCGATGAGGCGGGAGCCCCGGTCGTGGTCAAGGCGGACGGGCTTGCAGCCGGCAAGGGCGTCATCATCGCTGAGACACACGAAGAGGCCGTCGCGGCCGTGGACGACATCATGACGCGGCGGCAGTTCGGCGACGCCGGTGCGACGGTCGTCATCGAGGAGTTCCTGGTGGGTGAGGAGGCGTCGATCCTCGCGCTCACCGACGGTGAACGGTTCGCACCGCTCGTCGTCTCCCAGGACCACAAACGGGCGCTCGACGGAGATCTCGGTCTCAACACCGGCGGCATGGGTGCGTACGCGCCGGCGCCCGTCGTCGACGCCGCGATGACGGCCGGGATCGTCCGCGACGTCCTCCGACCGACCGTGGAGACGCTGCGAGCAATGGGCATCGACTACCGCGGCGTGCTCTATGCCGGGTTGATGCTGACCGACGACGGTCCGAAGGTTCTCGAGTTCAACTGCAGGTTCGGCGATCCGGAGACGCAGGTCGTGCTGCCGCTTCTTGATGGAGACCTGGCGGAGATCATGATGGCGGTCGCGCGAGGCGAACTCGATCCCGCCAGGGTGCGCGCCAGCGGGCGTTCCGCCGCATGCATCGTCATGGCGTCGGGCGGATACCCTGGCAGCTACGCAAAGGACAAGACGATCGATGGGCTCGATGCCGCCGCCGCCCTTGATGGTGTGACCGTGTTCCACGCGGGAACGGCGCTGGCAGATGGCAACGTCGTGACATCGGGAGGACGCGTGCTCGGCGTCACGGCGACGGCCGGCGCGCTGCCGGCAGCGATCGACCGGGCGTACGAAGCGGTTGGACTGATCACGTTCGAGGACGTACAGTACCGACGGGACATCGGCCACCGCGCGCTTGCGCGGCTGAAGTCGGCCTGATCCGGATGGAGGCGGCACACCATGAAGATCATCGATCTCACCGAACGCTCCGACGAACCGACGCGCGACCTGCTGCGGCCGGTCGCGCTCGCCATCAAGAACGGTGACCTCGCCATTCTCCCGACGATGACCTACTACGGTCTGTGCGCCGACGCGCTCAACCCGGATGCCGTGGGGCGCGTGTTCAAGGCGAAGAGACGTGACCCGTCGAAGCCGCTCATCGTCCTCGTTGACTCCTTCGAGATGCTCAGGCCGCTCGTGGAGGATGTCCCACCGATGGCCCGCGAGCTTGAGTGGCGTCTGGGAGCGAAGGGTCTGACGTATGTGCTCAAGGCGTCGGACCGACTTCCGTCGGAGCTGACGGCCGGCGGCGACACGATCGCCGTCAGGCTGGAGCGCAATGAGGTCATCCAGGAGATCCTCACGCTGGTCGGTCAACCGCTGACCGCGCCCAGCGCGAATCGGGAGGGTGAGGCTCCTCCGCGGACCGTGGACGAGGCCATTCGGCCGCTCCGCGACTGGATCGAGATCGCCGTCCGCTGGTATCCCTCATCCGCGACGGCCCCCACGACGCTCGTCGATCTCACCTGCGACGTCCCGACCGTGCTCCGCGAGGGGACCGTGTCCGCCGCGGATGTCGCGAAAGTCGTCGGCGCCGCCTGACGCGCCGGCGCTGCCTGATGCACCGCGGGCGCCGCCAGATGCGCCACCGGCGTCCTGGCTGCCGGTGGATTCTTGACCCCCGTGCCGGCCTGCCGTAGACTCTCTTTCTGCCACTCACGTGTTCGTTCGGTCCGCTTCATGGAGGCTCCTGTGCCTGTCCGTGTTCTCCTCGTCTGTTCCGGCAACACGTGCCGGAGCGCGATGGGAGAGGGGACTCTCCGCGAGCTCGCGCTGCGCACCCCGGAAGCCGGGATCGTCGTGGCGTCCGCGGGAACACTCGGGATCGTCGGTGCGCCGGCGACCGACGAGGCGATCCAGGTTGCGCGGTCGCACGGTGTGGACATCTCGGGGCACGCGTCGAGCGCTCTGACGGCCGAGCTGATGCAGGGCTTCGACCTGGTTCTCGCGATGACCGAACTGCACGTGGATGAACTGGCACAGAGATTCCCGGACGCCGCGGACCGGACGCACCTGCTTTCGCTCTTCGCGGACGGCAGCGACACGGACGTGCCGGATCCCATCGGCGGACCGGTGGAGGAGTACGAGAGCGCCTACAGGATGATCGAAGGGTATCTTGCGAGCGCTCTCCCGAAGATCGTCGCGATGTCCCGCGATGATGAGGGAGAGGCGAACTCCTGAGAGCGCGGCTGGACGACCGCGGTCGCGCGGCATGAGGGATACGATGAAGATCGCACTGGGAACCGACCACGCCGGATACGATCTCAAACAGCTCGTCGCCGAGCATCTGCTCGGGAAGGGCTTCGAGATCATCGACTTCGGCGCGAACAGCGATGAGTCGACCGACTACCCGGACCACGGCGCGCCCGCGGCGCGGGCGGTCGTGTCCGGCGAGGCGGATCGCGCCATCCTCTTCTGCGGCTCCGGGCAGGGGATGTGCATGGTCGCCAACAAGGTCCATGGCGTGCGCGCGGCGCTCGTTTGGGACCGCGAGATAGCGCGTCTGTCGAGGGCGCACAACAACGCGAACGTACTCTGCCTTCCGGGGCGCTTCGTCGCGCCCGACGATGCCATCAACATCGTCGATGACTGGCTGGTCGAGGGGTACGAGGGCGGCAGACACGAGCGGCGCGTCACCAAGATGATGCAGCTGGAGGAGGAGTAAAATGGCGGGACTCAAGCAGACGGATCCAGAGGTCTACGAGATCATCCAGGCGGAACTCCACCGCCAGACCGAGAAGCTCGAGCTCATCGCATCGGAGAACTTCACGAGCACGGCGGTCCGGGAGGCGGTCGGGTCCTGCATGACGAACAAGTATGCGGAGGGGTATCCCTACTTCCGTCGTAAGGACGACACGCTCAACTGGAAGCGCAACGGCCGTTACTACGGAGGCTGCGAGTTCGTCGACAAGACCGAGGGTCTGGCCATCGAGCGTGCGAAGAAGCTCTTCGGTGCCGACCACGCGAACGTGCAGCCGCACTCCGGCAGCCAGGCGAACATGGCGCTCTACTTCGCGCTGCTGGATGTCGGTGACACGTACTTCGGTCTCGAGCTGTCACACGGCGGTCACCTGACGCACGGACACCCCATCAGCTTCTCCGGGATGTTCTACAACGTCGTCCACTACGGCGTCGACCAGAAGACCGAGGTCCTCGACTACGCCGTGCTGAGGAAGATGGCGCTCGAGCACAAGCCGAAGCTCATCATGACCGGCGCATCCGCGTACCCTCGCACCCTCGACTTCACGAAGTTCCGCGAGATCGCCGACGAGGTGGGGGCGTACCTCTCTGTCGACATGGCGCACATCGCCGGTCTCATCGCCGCCGGCCTTCATCCGAGCCCGGTGCCGCATGCTGATGTTGTGACGACCACGACGCACAAGACGCTGCGCGGTCCGCGCGGCGGCATGGTGCTGTGCAAAGAGAAGCACGCGCGCGCCATCGACAAGACGGTCTTCCCCGGCATCCAGGGCGGGCCGCTCGAGCATGTCATCGCCGGCAAGGCCGTCTGCTTCCACGAGGCGCTGCAGCCGTCCTTCAAGGAGTATCAGCAGGGCATCCTCGACAATGCGCAGCACATGGCGCAGTCGTTCAAGAAGCGCGGCTACCGCCTCGTCTCGGATGGGACCGACACGCATCTGATGCTCGTCGATCTCAGGTCGAAGGGCGTCACCGGCAAGGCGGCGGAGAACGGGCTCGAGAAGGCCGGCATCACCGTGAACAAGAACACGATTCCGTTCGATCCGGAGAAGCCGTTCATCGCCAGCGGCATCCGCGTCGGCACGCCCGCGCTCACAACGCGTGGGATGGGCGCGGGCGAGATCGACAAGGTCGTGGAGCTTCTCGACCGGGCGCTGTCGGACATCGAGAACGAGCAGACGCTTGAAGCTGTCAAGAATGACGTGATGGAGCTCTGCAGGGACTTCCCGCTCGTCGTGGGCGAGGAGAGGCCCGTCTAGATACGGACAAGGGGTCCGTGGGCCGGTGCATTCCGGCCCGCGGGCCCGCGAGGAGTCGCTTCGTGGACACGAGACCGAGCTGGGACGAGTACTTCATGAGCATCGCCGACCTCGTGGCGGAGCGGTCGACGTGCATGAGGCGTCATGTCGGCGCCGTGATCGTCAAGGACCGGCACATCCTGGCTACAGGATACAACGGCCCGCCGCGAGGCCTGGCGCACTGCGACGAGACCGGCTGCATCCGGAACGAACTCAACGTTCCGTCGGGCGAGCGGCACGAACTCTGTCGCGGCATCCACGCGGAGCAGAACGCGATCATCCAGTCCGCCAACTACGGGACGGGCATCAGCGGCTCCACCATCTACACGACGCACACCCCCTGCTCGGTGTGCGCGAAGATGATCATCAACGCGGGCATAGTCCGGGTAGTATCGGCCGACGACTACCCCGACGATCTGGCCGCCGAGATGCTCCGAGACTCGGGGATCGGGGTTGCCGTGCTCAAGGAGCCGGAGAGGTAAACGCGTCCTCCGAATTCGGTCCAAACGTCATGTCGACCGGACGCGAGGCACCTCCCGGAAGAAAAATCCGCTTCACGATTGATACCGCTTGACACCTCCTATGGCGGTTGCTAGATTGCGGTCGCCGAAGGAGGAAGACCGCTAGGGTGGTGGTGCAGGCGACGGGTGGAGAGAGACAGCAGCCTTCCACACTTTCAGACACTCCAACATTTTTCTGACCATACACGCAGTCGAATGGCTTCGACAGTGTCGCATCACGTCGATGCCATCGTTGACGACGCTTGAATCTGATCACGAGAGGATCGGTGGAGCATTCATGTCGAGACTGAATGACGACGTAGCATCCGTCGATGGGATCACAGCGGACGATTCTGTGATCGCAGCGACGAAGACAGAGGAGTCCGTTGCGGACACCGCGGTGATGACTGAGACGCCCGACTCGAACGGGCGCCTTCGCATCTATATGGACGACGACGAACTCCTCGGTCTCCATCGCAGACTTGCGAGCAAGCTGTTCCGGCTCGTTCGCAAGCGCAGCGGTCAGATCGTTCCCTTCGACAGGAAGAAGATCACGAGTGCGATCTTCAAGGCTGCCGAGGAGGTCGGTGGCAGGGACATCGAGACAGCTGAACGGCTCACTGACGAGGTCCTGCTGTTCCTGTACTCCGAGAAGGGCGATAAACTGCCTCAGGTGGAGGAGATACAGGACGCCATCGAGAAGGTGTTGGTCGAGCGGGGGCACGCGAAGACGGCCAAGGCCTTCATTATCTATAGAGACAAGCGCCAGCGCGTCAGACGCAGGGAGATCAACACACAGCTCGCAGGTCTCGAGAAGGGGACCGGGAAGAACACACTCGACTCGACCGACCTCTCGCTCTTCGTTCGCACCTCCGGCGACGACATGGTCGCGTGGGACCGCGAACGCATCATCGAGACGCTGGTTCGCGAAGCGGACGTTCCGGTCGAGAAGGCTGAGAAGATCAGTCGCGAGGTCGAGGATCAGATCGCGCTTGCGAACACGACCGTCATCACCGCGCCGCTCATCCGCGAGCTCGTTGACGCGAAGCTCATCGAGCACGGTCTTGAGGCCGCGCGTCGCAAGCACACGCGACTCGGTGTTCCGCTCTACGATGCGACGCGTATCATTCTCGAGCCGAACAAAGAGAACGCGAACATCCCGCACAATCCGGAAGCGACCAACATGACGCTGGCCGAATCGATCAAGAAGCAGTACGCGCTTCTCGATGTGTTCAGCCAGGACGTGGCCGACGCGCACGCTCGAGGCGACATCCATCTTCACGATCTCGGCTTCTTCGACCGGCCGTACTGCTCAGGTCAGTCG
The DNA here is from genome assembly GCA_964597945.1 of uncultured bacterium. Classification (GTDB taxonomy): domain Bacteria; phylum Joyebacterota; class Joyebacteria; order Joyebacterales; family Joyebacteraceae; genus JAPEKQ01. Next base: position 22,019 of record CAZRAD010000011.1, on the reverse strand, counting down.
CTCGAGTACGTGAAGAAGTTCGGACTGTCGCTTCCGAACGCGTTGTCGATCGCGAAGCCCGCGAAGCACCCCGACATTCTACTGGCGCACATGGTGAAGTTCTCGGCCGCACTCCAGGGTCACTTCGCCGGCGCTATCGGTTGGGATGCGGTCAACGTGTTCTTCGCTCCGTTCCTCGACGGGCTGTCGGACCGCGACGTTCATCAGCTCGCGCAGATGCTCATTTTCGAGTACTCACAGCAGAGCGTCGCGCGCGGTGGTCAGGCGATCTTCAGTGACATCAACATCTACTGGGAGACGCCGAAGCACTTCCGCAACGTCATGGCGATCGGCCCGGGCGGCGCGTTCACCGGCCGCACGTACCAGGACTACCAGTCGGACGCTCAGCGCTTCGCCTTCGCGCTCTTCGATGTCTACAAGGAGGGCGACGGGACGGGGAGGCCGTTCTTCTTCCCGAAGCCGCTGGTCCATATCACCGATGAGTTCTTCAAAACGCCCGGCCACGAGGAGTTTCTGACGCATATCAGTGATGTGGCCGCCGACAAGGGCAACACCTACTTCGTGTTCGACCGCGGTGAGACGGCCAAGATCTCAGAGTGCTGCCGTCTCTCGTTCAAGCTCGACCAGTCGGATCTTGATGACGCAAAGGAGCCGTGGCGCATGCGCTATTCGGCGCTTCAGAACGTCACGCTGAATCTTCCGCGCGCCGCGTACTACGGCAAGGGCGACACCGGCGAGATGTTCCGCAAACTCGATGACATGTTCGAGCTGGCTGTCAGAGCGCACGAAGAGAAGCGCGATGTCATCCGGAACCTCCTCGCGCTCCGGAACAAGGGACCGCTGGCGCTCCTGACGATGAAGCTCGATGGCCAGGAATACCTGCGGATGCATCGCGTGACCTATCTCATCGGTCTGCTCGGTCTCAACGAACTCGTGCAGGCGCACATCGGTGATGAGATTCACGATTCCGACAGGGCGTTCCGTCTCGGCCTCAAGGTCATCGCGCACCTGAAGCTCCTGTGCGAGCGTTGGTCGAAGAAGGTGGGGATGCGTTTCGTGCTCGAGCAGACGCCTGCCGAGTCGACCGCTTACCGGATGGCCAAGCTCGATCTCGAGCACTTCCCAACGGCTGCCGAGGCAGTCGTGAAGGGCAATCTTGGAGCCGGCGAGGTCTACTACACGAACTCGACCTTCATCAACGTCGCCGAGCACATGGGGCCGATCGAGCGCATCAAGAAGGAAGGCATGTTCCACGATATGATCGAGGCCGGCGCGCTGTCGCATGTCTGGATCGCGGACAGCCATCCTGACAAGCGCTCCGTAGCGAGTTTCGTGAAGAGCACGTTCATGCATACCCGGAGTGCGCAGATCGCGTTCTCCCCGGAGTTCACCACGTGCAACAGCTGTCAGAAGGTCTCGCGCGGGCTCGTTGATGTGTGTCCGTACTGCAGCGCGCCGACAATCGAGGGGATCAGGCCCGTAGTCGATTCCACGTCGACGCCCGGTGGTTGGGGCAAGGGCGAGTAGGTGCGGTTCGACGACAGATACAGGAGCAAGGTCTCGTGAAGCTCGTCTATTTCGTGAAGCAGGACTGCTCGGCATGCGAGAACGCCAAGCAGAAGGTCGGGTTCTTCCTCGAGAAGTGGGGGATGACTGACTCCCTCGAGATCCAGGCGGTCGACGTCGGTACCGAGGACGGGCTTGTCGAGGCGGCGATGCGGGGTGTCGGTGACATCCCGACCATCATCCTCGAGAACGACGGCGAGGAACTCGGTCGCTGGATCAAGAAGGCGCCGCTCTCGGACGAACTCCGGGAGAAGCTGGGAGTCGCGGCCTGACGCTGCCGCCGAAGCCTGCCACGACGAAAGCGCTGAAATGACACTCCTTCCGGCGATGCGCGGTTGCCGAAAAACGCGTGTGCGGTCTGAAGGCTCATGCTATACTATCCTCCGCTCGGACACCGCCCCCAGGACGGCACCTCCGGGCGGATACTCATGTTGGAAGGAGGCCATTTGATGCACGCTCGCAGGACCATTTTCGCGGCCGTCACGGCCGCACTCATCATCACGGCGCTCGGCACGGGCTGTGGTGGCGGCGGCGGTGTCGACATCACCGTCGATGGACCGGTTACGTTGAATCGCACCTTCACGGAAGGCCGGACCATCAAGTACGACTTCAAGCTCGGCAGTCAGTCCGGTGTCAAGCTCACCGCGTACGAGCAGACCGTCTACACGCAGACGGAGCTCCGGACGCAGAACACGTTCACCTCGGTGACGCCCGAAGAGATAACGATGCAGATGCTCATCAACCACGCGGCCGGAAGCATGTCTGTCGGCGACAACGTGATGGTCGATGAGACGGTCTCGGACCTCCGGGGTGAGGAGCTCTCGTTCACCATCGCTCCGGACGGTGAGATCACCTCGTGGAGCGGGCTCGGGAACTCCGAGTACCTTGAGGCGGGTGCCGGCCAGCTGGCCGTGCTGCTGTATGACGTCTTCCCGCCTTTCCCGGACGAGCCGCTGGACATCGGCACGACCTGGACCGTGGACTACGACGTTCCCGATCTCTCCGCATCGGTCGATCGCGATTTCACGGGTGAGACCACGTTCACCGTGACGGGTTTCAAGAGGAAGTTCCTCACGGATTGCGTTGTCGTCCACCGTGTCACCGATTTCACGTTCGAGGGACGCGCCGAGCAGGAGGGCCAGATCTGGCTCATGGACGGTGACGGTTCGGTCGAGGGTGATTCCTACCTCGCGCTCGAGGACGGCATGCTCGTCTACAGTTCGGCCGAGATGAATCTCACTCTCATGGGTGAGGGATCGTCGGTCGCGGGCGCTGCGGCATCCGACGTTGTCGAGATGGGTCTCGTTGCCAGCATGAAGATCGAGTTGGGTGAGTAGCTGATTCGGGAAGCGCTCGCGCGTCCGGTTCACCGGGCGCGCGAGTGCGTCCGCAGACCGGAGAGTCGACACTGGGACTCAGGACTTTCTCAGGCGGGGTGCATCCCCCGACGTCGAAGGCGCTGACGAAGGATGCGAAGATCGTTGAAGCGCGTCTTCCGGAGCGAGTTGTCATCCCGCTTCGTCAGTCGCTCGGCGCTCCCGCTACGCCGTGCGTCGCAGTCGGCGACGAGGTGAAGGTTGGGACGAAGATCGGTGAGCCGGGAGGGTTCGTTTCCGTTCCGGTGCATGCATCGATCTCCGGCAAGGTCGCAGCGATCGGCAGGTTCCCGCACCCGTCCGGGGGCGAGGACATGGCTGTCGTCATCGAGGGCGACGGCGCCGATGCGTGGGACGAGAGTCTGAACGAACGGTCGGACTTCGCGTCGATGACGCCCGACGAGATCCGGGAAGCCGTCAAGGAGGCCGGTCTGGTCGGTCTCGGTGGCGCAGCCTTCCCGACACACGTCAAGCTGTCGCCGCCGGAGGCCAAGCCGATCGACGCCATTGTTCTTAACGGCGCCGAGTGCGAGCCGTGGCTCACGGCCGATCACCGCCTGATGCTTGAGCGTCCCGAGGAGATCCTCGAAGGGCTCATCCTCATCATGAAGACCGTGGGTGCCACGCGCGGCATCGTCGGTATCGAATCGAACAAGCCCGACGCCGTCAAGGTGATGCGGGAGACCGCGAAGAAGATGGGGGAGAAGGTCCCCGACGGCGCGACCATCGAGGTCACGGCCGTCCAGGTGAAGTACCCTCAGGGAGCCGAGAAGCAGCTCATCGATTCGCTTCTCCGCCGGAAGGTCCCGGCCGGAGGGCTTCCTATGGATGTCGGTGTCGTCGTCCAGAACGTGGGGACGTCACTGGCCGTCTACGAGGCGTGCCGCTTCGGTCGTCCGCTCGTCAAGCGCGTGATGACGCTCACCGGGACGCCCCTGGTCAACCCCGCGAACTACATGGCGCGCGTCGGTACGCTCCTGACGGAGCTTGTCGACGAGGCCGGCGGCATCAAGGGCGACGTCGGCAAGGTCATCTCCGGTGGACCGATGATGGGCATCGCGCAGTTCACGTTCGACATCCCGGTCGTAAAGGGTATGTCGGGGATGCTCTTCCTCGCGCCGGACCAGGTCGACGACCGGCAGCCCGAGCCGTGTCTCCGATGCGGGGCCTGCGTGCACGTCTGCCCCATGAAGATCGTCCCGGTCATGATCGAGAAGCTCGTGATGAACGAGAAGATCCCGATGGCGATCAAACTGGGTCTGCACGACTGCATCGAGTGTGGGTCCTGCGCGTACGTCTGTCCGTCGAAGCGCAGGCTCGTCCACTACTTCAAGTACGGGAAGTACCTCGCCGCGCAGGCGAGGAAGAAAGAGGCAGATCGAGAGGCCGCCACGAAGGAGACCAGTTAGCATGCAGGACCACCTGCTCATCTCCGCCTCACCACACATCCGCCAGGACGTCTCCGTACGGAAGGTCATGTACAGCGTCGTTGTGGCGATGGTGCCGGCCATCGTCGGGTCCGTGTACTTCTACGGTCCGCGGGCGCTCATCCTGACGCTTCTGGCGTGCGCCGCAGCGATGCTCACCGAGGCGGCCATCCAGAAGATGCGCGGCGTACCGGTGACAGTCGCCGACGGAAGCGCGCTCGTCACCGGCATCCTGCTGGCCTTCAACATTCCGCCCGGCGTTCCGTGGTGGATGCCCGTCGTCGGCGCGGTCTTCGCCATCGCCATCGGCAAACAGGTCTTCGGCGGTCTGGGGTACAACCCGTTGAACCCGGCGCTCCTGGGTCGCGCATTCCTACTCGCCTCGTGGCCCGTGCACATGACCACGCTCTGGCTGCCGGGTAGGGGAGGCACGCTCTCCGGAATGTCGCTCTCCGGTGTCGACGTCGTCTCGCAGGCGACGCCGCTGGCCGTCATGCGAAGCGTGAGCGAGATCATCACCGACCCGTCATCGACGACGCACCAGCTCGTGCAGGCACGCGAGGTGCTCACGCAGCTCGGCTCGCATGAGATGATCGCGAAGCTGTTCGTCGGGAATGTTGGCGGATGTATCGGTGAGACCTCGGCGCTGCTGCTCCTCATAGGCGCAGCGTACCTCATGTTCAAGCACTTCATCGACTGGCGCGTTCCGGGGAGTTACATCCTGACCGTCGCCGCGTTGACGTGGGTCTTCGGTGGACCCTCCGGGTTCTTCACGGGCAACGCGCTGTTCCACATTCTCGCGGGAGGGCTCATCCTCGGAGCCTTCTACATGGCGACCGACATGGTGACATCGCCGGTCACACCGAAGGGGATGCTCATCTTCGGTGTGGGCTGCGGCGTGCTGACGTCCGTCATCCGCCTCATCGGCGGATACCCGGAGGGCGTGAGCTACTCCATCCTTCTCATGAACGTTGCGACCCCGCTCATCGACGGGCGCACGAGGCCCAGGAAGTTCGGGGAGGTGAAGAACAGTGGGTAATTTCTTCAGGCTCGTAGCGACACTCACGATCATCGCCGCGCTGGCCAGCTTCGGTCTCTCGGCCGTCTACAACTCGACGCACGAGATCACCGAGGAGTACAAGCGCCAGGAGGAGGCGAGTGCACGGATGGCCGCGCTCGCTTGCAGTCCGGAGGCCACCTTCGAGCACACCGTGACCGAGTGTCAACTCGACGGCCGTGCGTTCGAGTACGACACGGCGATGCTCGACGGCGAGGTCATCGGATACTCGTTCAAAGCCTACGGCAAGGGCTATTCGAGCACGATCGAGACCATCGTCGGCGTCGACCTGACCGGAACTATCTGCGGCATCAAGATCACGTTTCAGCAGGAGACCCCCGGTCTGGGCGCCAAGGTCATGGAGGTCGCCTCGCAGAACACGCTCTGGGATGTCGTGGGCGGCAACGCGGTCGACGAGACCGACGTGAAGCCGTGGTTCCAGGTGCAGTTCGAGGGACGGACTGCGGACGAACTCGTCGTCGTGAAGAACCCGACCGAGGACGGCATCCTCGCCATCACGGGCGCGACCATCAGCTCCGACGCCGTGACCAACTCCATTCGCCGCGGGCTCGAGCTTCTCACGTCGATCGTAAACGGTGAGGGTGACGTGCCGTGTGAGGCGGCGCCCGAGGGTATGGAGCCGGTCGGTGACGCCGGCGCGACCGGCGCGAACCCGGCAGCGGAGGGGGAGGGCCGATGAACGCCGTCTCCGAGCTGACCAAGGGCGTCTACAGGGAGAACCCTGTCTTCCGGCTCGCGCTCGGGCTCTGTCCCGCGCTCGCCGTCTCAACGTCGGTCGAGAACGGACTCGGCATGGGCGCAGCGGCCACCTTCGTACTTCTGGGCTCGAACATCGTCGTCTCGCTCATCCGCAAGGCGATCCCCGCGAAGGTCCGTATCCCGTGCTACATCATTGTCATCGCGAGCTTCGTGACCGTCGTCGAGTTGGTCATGGGCGCCTACCTGCCCGAGCTCTCGAAGTCGCTCGGCATCTTCATCCCGCTCATCGTCGTGAACTGCATCATCCTCGGCCGGGCCGAGGCGTTCGCATCGAAGAACGGGATCTTCCGCTCGATACTCGATGCCATCGGCATGGGCATCGGCTTCACGTTCGCGCTCGTGCTCATCTCGGCGCTGCGTGAGATTCTCGGCGACGGGAAGCTGATGGGGTACATGGTGTTCGGACCGAACTTCAAGCCGGTTCTCATGATGATCCTCGCTCCGGGGGCCTTCATCACGATGGGGCTTCTGATGGGCATGTTCAATGTGATCGACGAACGCAGACAGAGGAAGGGCTAGATGGACGTCGGTACGTTTCTGGCGATCATTATCGGAGCGGTCTTCGTCTCCAACTTCGTCCTGATGCGGTTCCTCGGGCTCTGTCCGTTCGTCGGGGTCTCGAAGGACCCGGACTCCGCGCTCGGCATGGGCATGGCCGTCATCTTCGTGATGACGATGGCCTCGCTCGTAACGTGGTTTATCTACGTGTTCATCCTCGAGCCGTTCGGGATCACATATCTGCGGACCATCGCGTTCATTCTCGTGATCGCCACGCTCGTTCAGTTCGTGGAGATGGTCATCGAGAAGACATCACCGGCGCTTCACCGGTCGCTCGGCATCTACCTTCCGCTCATCACGACGAACTGCGCCGTGCTCGGCGTCGCCGTCGTGAACGTGGAGGACTTCATCGCGACCGGGCTGCCTCTCGGCGCCAGCTTTATCTACACCGTGGTGCACGGGTTCTCGGCGGGCCTCGGCTTCACGCTCGCGCTCGTGCTCATGGCGTCGATCCGCCAGCGGCTCCAGCTCGGCGGAGTACCGAAGGCGATGATCGGGATTCCTATCACGTTCATCGTTGCGGGGCTCATGGCCATGGCGTTCCAGGGATTCTCGGGGCTCAAGATCTAAGGGGAAGAGATGCAGTCCGTCGTCGTCACATCGGTGGTGGCTCTCTCGAGCCTCGCGGCGCTCTTCGGCGCCGTCCTCGCTATTGCGTCAAAGGTCTTCGCCGTGCATCGCGATCCGAAGGTCCTCGACATCGTCGATGCGCTGCCCGGTGCGAACTGCGGCGCCTGTGGATTCCCCGGATGTCAGGGGTACGCCGAAGCGGCGGTCGCGGCTGGTGTCGCGCCGGCGGCATGTCCCCCGGGCGGCTCGGACGTCGCCAAGAAGGTCGCGGACATCCTCGGCGCCGAGGCGGGGGAGCACGTGCCGAAGATCGCGGTCGTGCACTGCATCGGCGGGAAGTCGAACGCCGTCCAGCGGGCCGCGTACGACGGCATCCAGGACTGCCGCGCGGCCATCCTCGTCGGCGGCAAGCCGAAGGCGTGTATCTTTGGATGCCTGAGCCTCGGCTCCTGCAAGACCGTCTGCCAGTTCGACGCCGTCGAGATCGACGACGAGGGCATCGTGCATATCCTCCGCGACAAGTGTACGGGCTGCGGGGCCTGTGTAGACGCCTGTCCGGTCGGCATCATCGACCTGGTCGCGAAGGACATGCGCGTCCACGTTCGCTGCTCGAACCACGACAAGGGCAAGGCGGCGAAGTCCGTCTGTCAGGTGGCCTGCATCGCATGTCAGATGTGCGTCAAGAAGTGTCCGTACGACGCCGTTCATATGGAGAACAACCTCGCCGTCATCGACTACGACAAGTGTCAGAACTGCGGCATCTGCGCCGCTGTCTGTCCGACGAACGCGATAGTCGACGAGGTCAAGGCTCGGCCGAAGGCCGTCATCGGGACCAGCTGTACGGGGCAGGCGAAGTGCGTGGAGGTCTGTCCGGTGAAAGCGATCTCCGGCGAACCGGGCGAGCGACACGAGGTCGACCGCGAGAAGTGCATCGGGTGCGGCCTCTGCATGGACGCCTGTCCGACGAAGTCGATCAACATGGTGGGGGCGCTCGGACATCAGAGAGACCGGGGGTAGCGTGGCTGACCAGAGACGGAAGCCAATGAGCCGGGCGACGACGGTCGAGCATCCGAAGGCTGCCGGGCATCCGAAGGCTGCC
>CAZRAD010000011.1:0-13486 GCA_964597945.1 uncultured bacterium | reverse complement strand
GCATCCGAAGGCTGCCGGGCATCCGAAGGCTGCCAAGGCGAAGGTCGCGGGCGGAAAGGTCCCCGCCGGGCCGCTGGCGATGTTCATCGCGGCCGGGCGGCTCCGTTTCCTCACCGCGTCGGTGATGCCGGTGCTCATCGGCACGACGCTTCCGTTCTGGCTTCGCCCCGAAGGATTCCAGTTCGATCTCCTCCTCGCGATCGAAACGCTCGCCGCGATGGTGTTCCTCCACGCGGGCGCGAACTTCGCCAACGAGTACTTCGATTCCCGGAGCGGCGTCGACGCCGACAACCCCGCGCGGAGCCAGTTCAACGGCGGCAGCGGACTGATGGTGTCCGGCGTGCTTCCCGCATCGTACTTCCGGAACTTCATGCTCGTCTTCCTCGTCGTCGGCGCACTGCTCGGGATACACCTGAGCATCGTGACGCCGGGGTGGCTGGTGGCCGTCTTCGGTCTCGCGGGAGTCGTGCTCGGGTACGGCTACGCCGCGCCCCCACTCAGGCTCGGGTACCGGGGGCTGGGCGAGATCATCATCGGGCTGAACTTCGGCGTGCTCCCGGTGGTCGGGGCGTACTACGTGCAGACCGGTTCATACTCACTGCCCGTCCTGCTTGCATCGCTGCCCATCGCGTTCGCGATCGTGCTCGTGCTCTGGGTCAATGAGATCCCCGACATCGAGCCCGACCTGGTCGCGGGTAAGCGGACACTCGTCAATCTGATGGGGCGACGTGCCGCCTCGCGCGGCGGTGTGCTCACGCTCTCGCTCCTGCTGTTCGGTTCGCTCTTCGCGGCCGTGTTCACCGGCTCGCTCATCCCGCTCACGCTTGTCACCATTCTGTCGTTCGGGCTCATTCGCACCGTCGTCGTGGACTGCTGGGCCATGCCCACGGACCCGCGCGACCTGTTCGAGGCGCAGGAGACCGCCATCAGACTGCATCTAATCATCGGTCTGGTCATCGGGCTGTCGGCGCTCGCAGCACTTGCCGGCTAGAGCAACGCACTCCCTCGGAGGCACCCTCATGGACAGGAGGCGCATTCTCTGGAGCGTGACAACGCTCCTGTTCATCGTTGGTCTGATGGTCATCCACTTCGTGCGTCTGGACAATGCGCTCCCGGACGAGTTCGCCGAGCACCGCATCCTGATGGGGACGCTCGTGTCGGTGACCGCGTACACTCGCGACGAGCCTGCGGCTCGAGCGGCGGTCGAGGAGGCGTTCGCGGAGATCGAGCGTATCGAGAAAGCGACGACTCGGTACTCGCCCGAGAGCGGCGTGTCGCGGATCAACACCAGAGGGCCGGGCGAGGAGACGCTCTACATCGATCTCGATGTCTCGCAGGCCATCGCGCGGTCGCAGTACATCTCGCAGGTCAGCCGCGGGGCGTTCGACGTCACGGTCGCTCCTCTGGTCGACCTCTGGACGTTCGATGACGGCTCGACGCCGCCTGCGTCGTCGGCCATCGAGCAGGCGCTTGCCCGTATCGGGTACGAGGCGATCCGGCTCCATCCGACGAGCGGCGACATGACCCTGCCGCTCGAGGTGCAGATCGACCTCGGCGGTATCGCCAAGGGCTATGCGGTCGACAAGGCGCACCGGTACCTGCGGACGAGCGGCGCGTTCACGGGCGCGATCCTCGATGCCGGCGGAGACCTCCGGTTCCTCGGCGAGGCGCCCGGTGGCGGCCCGTGGACCGTCGGTATCAAGCATCCCAGGAGCGACGGGCTGCTCGGCGTCGTGACGACGGATGGTGGGAGCGTGGCGACCTCGGGCGATTACCAGCACTACTTCGAGATCGACGGGACCCGATATCATCACATTCTGGATCCGGCGACCGGGTATCCCGCACGCGGTCTGATGAGCGTGACCGTATTCACCGAGCGGTGCATGGACGCCGACGCGCTCGCAACGGCCGTGTTCGTGCTCGGTGCGAGGCGCGGCATGCGTCTCGTGGAGAGCCAGGACGGGGTCGAGGCTGTCATTGTGACGGGTGAGGACGAGGTCGGCGAGGTTCTTCTCTCGACCGGGCTCGAGGGGCGATATCGTCCGACCGACGCACCCATGTACTAATCACGCACTCGTGGAGGCCACCATGGTCGAAGCGAAGTACTGGAAGACCTCTGAAGACGGGCGCATCGCCTGCGAGCTCTGCCCGCAGGCGTGCCTCATTCCGGAGGGCGGACGCGGCATCTGTCAGGGGCGCGTCAATGAGAACGGTACGCTCTACGCCGCCAACTACGGGCAGTGCGTTTCGGTCGCCATGGACCCCATTGAGAAGAAGCCGCTCTATCACTACTGCCCGGGGATGCCCGTGCTCTCAGTCGCGTGCAACGGGTGCAACCTCAGGTGCGACTTCTGTCAGAACTGGCAGATCTCGCAGGAGCGGGCGCGGACGAGCGCGCTTCTTCCGGACGACCTCGTCCGGCTGGCCGTCGAGAACGGCTCCTTCGGTATCGCCTACACCTACACTGAGCCGATGGTCTGGTTCGAGTACCTGCTCGACGCCGGCGCACGAGCGCACGGGGCGGGGCTCAAGAACATCCTGGTGACGAACGGCATCATCAATGATGAGCCGCTCCGCGAGTTGCTGCCCCTCGTCGATGCGATGAACGTTGATCTCAAGTCGATGCGCGATGAGTTCTATACGAGGAACTGCCACGTCCGCGGCGGGCTCGAGGCGGTGAAGCGGACGATTGTGACGGCAGCGGCGCACGGCGGCGCGAGTGACGGCGATCGCGGCGACGGACACCGCGTGCACCTCGAGGTGACGAACCTGCTCATCACAGGCGAGAACGACTCCGAGGACGACGTGCGGGAGCTCGTGGGCTTCATCGCCGGTGTTGATCCGGCTATCCCGCTTCATCTCTCACGCTACTTCCCGACGTACAAGATGGCGAACCCGCCGACATCCGAGGGCTCGCTCCGACGCGCGTATGACATCGCACGGGAGAAGCTGCACTCCGTGTACGTGGGTAACGTCGGCAGGGAGTTCGCAACGGACACGGTTTGTCCGGACTGCGGGCACACGCTCATCACGCGCTCCGGATACACCACGAAGGTCACGGGAGTCAACGACGGCGAATGCGCGAACTGCGGGAGGACGACCGACGTTGTCTGGCCCGACCGTTAGAAGACGCCGGCGTCGACTCGGGCTGCTCAGCCTCGCCGACCGGGTGCTGCTCGCGACCATGGTCGTCGGGGGAGCCGCGGGGATGTACGTGCTGGCCGTCTCGCCGGACAGCGGCGGCGCATTCGTGATCAGGGGACCCGAGGGATTCGAAGAGATCGTGACCACCGGATCCGACGGGCGGTTCCTCGTTCCCGGACCGGTCGGGGAGACCGTGGTCGTCGTGGACGGTGGTGTCGCTTTCGTCGAATCATCGGACTGCAAGCACCAGATATGCGTCAACATGGGACAGATCAGCGCTCCGGGCGAGCTCATCGCATGCGTCCCGAACGGCGTGACCGTCGTCGTGACCGGGGCGCGCGAGGGCGGACCCGACGCCATAACGAGGTAGGGGATTCGGCGTGTCGCCGTCGGGGATCCCCGCCACATCGAGACCGTGGAGAGGCCAGTGAGCGATCCGAGCGTCAGATCCATGACCGGAACAAGGAGAACGGCGCATCTTGCCGTACTTCTGGCCGTGTCGCTGGGGCTTTCTGCCGCCGAGCGCGCCATCCCGATGCCGATACCGTTTCTTCGCCTCGGGCTCGCCAACATCGTGACGGTTTATGCTATCATCACCATGGGACTTGCTGACGCACTCGCCATCACACTGCTCAGGGTGGCCATCGCGTCTCTCATCACCGGGACGTTCCTCGGGCCTACCTTCGCTCTCTCGATAGGCGGGGGCCTGGCGGCGACGCTCGCCATGGGCGCGGCGCGGTCAGCCTCACCGCCGCTTGGCGTTGTCGGAATCAGTCTCGTCGGCGCGCTCTTCCACAACCTCGGTCAGCTCATGGTCGTCGCCGCGCTGTTCGCAGGAGCAGGCCCCGCGCTCAGGCTCATTCCGCTCGCAACGCTGATGGCGGCAGGGGCAGGGCTGCTCACGGGGCTCATCGCAACGCTGGTTATTGAGAGGCTCGGGCAACTCGGGTTCGACCGAGCGCCGGGCCGGCTGGAGGGACAGGCGTGATAGAGATCGGACGCGTATCGACCGTCAAGAAGGACGCCGCCATGGTGAGTATGCCGATGTCGGGAGCGTGCGATCGCTGCGGCGTCTGCCTGGTCTCCGGTGACGGGCGCGACGTGCTCCTGCTCGCGAAGAACGACGCGGGAGCCGCTGAGGGCGACCACGTCGAGATCGAGATCAGCGCTGGGCGCGTGATCTCTGCGGCGTTCATTATCTACATGGTACCCGTCTTTCTCACGATCGCCGGATTCGTGTTCGGGCACTGGCTGACCGGTGGCGACGACGAGTCAGTTCTCCCGATCATCCTCGCGGTCTCGTTCCTCATCGCTTCGTTCGTGAGCGTCGCCGTCTACGACGCGAAGCTCCGTCGGGTCGAGCGCCACGAGGCCAGGATCACCAGGGTACTGACGGATGACGAAGTCCGGGCTCACGAGCATCATGTGCGAACTGTGACCATGGGGGAGTAGCCTTTGAAGGACAAAGCAGAACTTCTTGTCGAACGCGCGGCGGAGCTCGCGCTCACGAAGAAAGCGTCAGACGTCATCTCGCTCGACTTGAGGGGACTCTCGTCGAGCTGTGATTTCTTTCTCATCTGTCACGGCCAGAGCGACGTGCAGGTTCGGGCCATCGCGGATGCGATCCGCGACGGGATCAGGGATGACGGGGAGCACGTCTGGCACACGGAGGGATACGAGGCCCGTCAGTGGATCCTGCTGGATTACATCGACGTCGTCGTGCACGTCTTCGAGGCTGAACGCAGGGACTACTACCAGCTCGAGAGGTTGTGGGGCGACGCGCCGCGGCGCGAGTTCACAGATGAGGAGCCGGAATGACCGACCTCTACGACAAGCTCAGCCACACCCTGATCGACAGCGGGGCGTGTCTTATCACGATCCTCAATCGGAAGCAGGAGATCGTCTGGTTCAATGAGTCCATGACGAGGGAGTTCGGCACACTGAGCGACTTCCAGGGTCGCAAGTGCTACGAAGCATTTGCGGGGGATACGCAGCCGCATTCGGGCTGCGCGGTTCAGACCGCTTTCAGGACCGGACACTTCGAACGCGCCGTCGAGCGGCTTGGTGGCAAGCCGCATCTCGTGCTCGCCATACCGATCGACGACGATCACATCGCCGAGGTCATCATCGAGATCCCGGAGAAGGAGCACTCGTTATGATAGATGCCATTCTCGCAAGACGGAGCATCAGACGCTACACGGACGAGCCGGTCTCGGACGCCGACATCCGCACGCTGCTCGAGGCGGGCATGTCCGCGCCGTCGGGGAGCAACAGGAAGCCGTGGCACTTCGTCACCGTGACCGACCGCGCGATGCTCGACGCGCTGGCGGACTCCGCGCCGTACTGGAAGATGCTGGCCGAGGCGCCGCTCGCGATCGTCGTCTGCGGTGATCCGGCCATCTCGGAGAAGTACTGGGACCAGGACGCCGTCGCGGCCACGGAGAACATCCTCATCGCCGTGTCGATGATGGGGCTGGGCGCCGTCTGGCTCGGGTCGCACCCGACACCGGAGCGCATGGACTCCGTGCGGAGCATCGTGGGTGTGCCGGCGAACATCGTGCCCGTCACCGTCCTCTCGATCGGCCACCCGGCCGAGGAGAAGGAAGCGCGCACGCAGTACGATGAGGAGCGCGTGCACCGGGGACGGTGGTAGGCGGCATCGGTTCGCGCGGCCGCACGGCGATGAGGGCGCGGGCCGCGACGCGGAGGCAAGCGGTGAAGACGAACGCGACGATCAACGAGATGCTCGCTCGAAGGAGCATCCGGAAGTACGAGACGCGCATGCCCGAGGACGACGTCATCGAGGCGGTCGTCCGGGCCGGTCAGCAGGCGCCGTTCGCGGGGCAGCTGGGGAGCGTGCTTCTCAAGCGGCGCCCGCCCGTGGACGAGAGCGAGGCCGGTGCGCCCAGGGCACCAAAGCAGTCGGCTCCGCCGAGCGGTATTCCCTGGAACGCACCGCTGCTCTTCACCATCTGCATCGACATGCACCGCATGGAGCTGGTGATGGAGAAGCGCGGGTGGCGGACGAGAGCACACGACCTCAACATGTTGCTCTTCGGTGTGCAGGACGCCATCCTCATGTCCGAGAACATGGTGATGGCTGCCGAGAGCTTGGGTATGGGGAGCTGCTTCCTGGGTGGTGCGCCCTTTCGGTCCGAGCGGATCATCGAGGAGTACGGGCTGCCGAAGCGCGTGTTCCCGGTCGTCCAGCTGACGATGGGATACCCGGCGGAGGACCCGCCGCCGCGGCCGCGCTATCCGCTCTCGTTCCATCTGTTCGAGGAGCGCTACCCGGACTTCACCGATGACGACATCGAGGCGGCCATGAAGCAGATGGACGACGGCTACCTCGAGGAGGACTACTATCGCACGCTCGGCGCGAAGATCAAGCTCGACGACGCGCGCGAGGAGACATTCACGTTCGACGACTACAGCTGGACCGAGCACATGTGCCGCAAGTGGGGACAGTGGCTCGACGACGCCGAACCGCTTCTGGAGCAGCTCGAGAAGTGCGGGTTCGAGCTCCGCCGGATGGGTGAGGGGATGGGAGCGGATGAGAATGCGCCGGATTAGAACGCAGTGGTTCACGAGTGACGCGGGCGGAGCCGTTCCCGCCGCCCTGATGTGCGCGACGGTCGCGCTCGTGCTTGTCGCGCTCGCGCTGGGTCTTCTCTCGCTCGGATGCGGGAACACAACCGGTCCAGCCGATATCAAGTCACGCGCCGAGCTCATTCCTGCTGATGCCGTGAAGGTCACACCGGCCACCGACGTCTTCGTTCCCGTCGTGCACTCGGCCGAGTGGGCCGACCCGGTTGCCATGCCGGGGCCGATCAACACCGCGGGCGCCGAGGACTCGCCGTTCATCGCGCACGACGGCTCGATGTTCCTGTTCTGGTGGACGCCGGACGTGAGCGTTCCCGCCGATCAGCAGGTCGGCGATGGTGGAACGGGGATCTGGTACTCCGGCAGCGTGTCAGGCGCCCGGACCGATGCGTGGGACGAGCCGACGTTCGTGACTCTGACCGACGTGCCCTCGCTCGAGGGCTGCCCGACGCTCGACGGGCACACGCTCTGGTTTTGCTCGATTCGCGCGGGGAACTACGGCGAGCACGACGTGTGGCTGGCCGACTACGAGAGTCCCGGTGTCTGGAGCAACTGGCAGAACGCGGGTGAGACCCTCAACGACACGTACGATATCGGCGAGTGGCACGCGCTGCCGGGCGGCTACACTCTCATCTTCGGTTCGGACCGCGCCGGCGGGTACGGCGACATGGACCTCTGGCGCACCTCGTACAATGAGGGCGAGTGGACGACCCCGGAGAACCTCGGTCCCAACGTCAACGACGCCGGGCACCAGAGCCGCCCGTTCGTGACATCCGACGGTGACGAACTCTGGTTCACGGGCAACAGCGGGCTCGGGTACCACGGTCCTTCGCTCTACCGGTGCGTCAAGCAGGGCGTGAACTGGGGACCCGCCGAGGAGATCGTCTCGAACTACGCGGCGGAACCGTGCGTCGACGACGACGGCAACATCTACTTCACTCACCACTTCATGGACGCGGACGAGGAGATGATCGAGGCGGACATCTACGTCTGCTACCGGCGCTAGCGGGCGCCGATCGGTGCCGGAGGGTGTTCCCTTTGGAGAAAGCTCGATGGTAGGACGGACGTGTGCTGCGAATAGTGAGCGAACGGCTTCCCTGTGCGCGAGCGCGGGGATTCTCGTACTGTGTCTGCTGCTTGCCGGGTGCGCCTCGACGACGACGGGTCCGGCCGATATCACGGACGATGATACCCGCGACACGCGGCTCGCGCTCTGGCTTGCGAAGAAGGCGGAGCTGATCGCGCACGCGGACGCCGAGTTCGACCTCGTGCTCTCCGGGTGGTTCGAGCAGTCCGAGGCCGACGACATCCTCGACCGCAACCCGAACGCAAAGCTGCTCGCGGGGCTGACGGTCACGTGGATCCTGGATGATCCCGCGTGGCAGGGACTTCTCGTCACGGTCGCGAACGGGGGAGACCCGGACGGTCCTCTGCAGATCACCGATGACATGTACCTGATGTTTGACTCGGATGACGACGGAGAGCTCGATACGCACTGCTCGCCGCCGGGCTGGGACGACATTCTGGCAATGGACCCGAGACACACGGGATGGCGGCAGCTCGTGCTCTCGTTCTACGGCGTCGTCGGCGCGCAGCCGCAGCACGATGGCGTCGTCATCGATATGGTCGACGCGTATCCGTTCTGCGAGGGCGCCTGGTCCGAGGGCGTGCCCGAGTCGCTGAGCGCCGATGCGTGGGTGAATGCCCAGGCGGAACTGCTCGAGGCCGTCCGCGACACGGTCCCCGCGGCGAAGTGGGTCTTCGCCAACGCCGGGCGCGACTTCCCCGCGGGCTCTCCGTTCCCGCAGCACCTCAACGGATACCTGCTCGAGAACGCACTCGGAGAGATCTTCGGTCTCGAGACGGTCGACGAGCTTCTCGAGTCCGCCGATCGCGCGCGTACGACCACGCAGTCCCCGCACATGGTGGTCTACAGCGTGGACACGGACGACACCGACGTCATCGACCCGGAGCGATTCCGCCTGGGGCTGGCGGCAAGCCTGCTTCGGGACCACACGTACTTCGCGTTCGACTCGGGTCCCCGCGATCACGGTGGGGTCAACGGATGGTGGTTCGCCGACTACTACGACATCGAGCTGGGCGCGCCCGAGGGACCGGCCATCGTCCTTCCGGAGGGCTACGTGCGCGACTTCGCCACGGGCAGGGTCGTGGTGGCGCTCGAAGGGTCGATTGGCGTATCATTCGATGAACCGTACCGCGACACCGCCGACGCGACCGTAGACACGAGCTTCACGGTCAGCCAGGGCGACGCCCGCATCTTCCTGCTTGAGCCATAACCGGAGCACCCATGTATTACGACGAACTGACAGCGGCGCTTGAGAAGGCCGTCACGAAGCTTGGTCTCGAGATCGACCGCATCGAGGTGATGCCTCCGCGCGACCCCTCGCATGGGGATGCGTCGACGAACGCCGCGCTCATTCTCGCCAAGAAGGCCGGTCGCAACCCGCGCGAGCTCGCTGCTGAGCTGGTCGAGGCACTCGAGCTGCCCGAGAACTACATTGACTCATCCGACATTGCAGGACCGGGCTTCCTCAACTTCCGCTTCGGCCGTGCGTGGTACGAGGGCGTGCTGCGCGATGTCGTGAGCGGGGGGGATGCGTACGGGACCAGTGATGCGGGACGCGGGAAGAGCGTTCAGATCGAGTTCGTCAGCGCCAATCCGACCGGCCCGCTCAACATCGTCAGCGCGCGCGCCGCATCGGTTGGTGACGCCATCGGTACGCTGCTCGAGGCGACCGGCGTGACGGTCCAGCGCGAGGACTACGTGAATGATGCCGGTCAGCAGGTCGGCAAGCTGGCTCTCTCGGTCGATGCGAGGCTCAAGGAGCTCCGGGGAGAGCCGTTCGAGATTCCCGAGGGCGGGTATCACGGCGAGTATCTCAAGGACGTCGCGGCGAGCCTGCTCGCAGCGAAGCCCGACCTCGGCGCCATGCCCGACGAGGAGCGCATCGCCTATCTGAAGGAAGCGGCCATCGCGAGCATCGTCGCGGGGCAGCGGGCCGACCTCGAGGCGTTCGGCGTGACGCACGACCGCTGGTTCCACGAGACGGAGCTGGCGGAGGCGGGCGCGGTCGAGGACGTGCTCGAGAAGCTCAAAGCCTCGGGCGAGACCTACGAGAAGGAGGGGGCCACGTGGCTCCGGACGACACCGCACGGGACGAACGACGACAAGGTCATCGTCAAGAGCGACGGCGTGCCGACCTATCTGCTCCCGGACGTGGCGTACCACATCAACAAGTTCGACCGTGGCTATGATCCGGTCATCGACCTCTGGGGACCCGACCATCACGCACACATCGCGGAGACCCACGCGGCGCTCGAGATCCTCGGGTATCCGAAGGAGCGTCTCGAGGTCCAGATCATCCAGCAGGTCAACTTCATCGAAGGCGGCGAGCAGGTCAAGATGTCGAAGAGGACGGGCAACATCGTCACGCTCCGCGAGCTCGTCGCGGATGTCGGTGTCGATGTCGCCAAGTTCTTCTTCCTCATGCGGAAGCAGTCTGCGCACCTCGACTTCGACCTCGACCTCGCGTGCGAGCAGACCGATGAGAACCCGGTGTTCTACGTCCAGTACGCGCACGCCCGTGTCTCGAGTCTCATCCGGTTCGCGGCGGACAAGGGGGCGAGCGTTCCCGCGGCGGATGCGGTCGACCTCACTGATGTGAGCGGGGAGGACGCGCGACCGCTCGTGCTCCTGCTTGCCGACTTCCCGCGGGTCATCGCGGGCGCGGCGGATGCGCGAGAGCCCCACCGGCTGACGACCTATCTCCGCGAGCTCTCGGCTGCCTTCCATTCGTACTACCACGGTCACCAGATCGTCTCGGACGATGCAGGGACCACCGGGCCGAGGCTGTTCCTCTCGCAAGCGGTGAAGACGGTGCTCGGAAACGGGCTGAGGCTGCTTGGCATCACCGCGCCCGAGCGGATGTAGACGCGGTTTGACAAGAGATGCGCAACCTGCTACAATAGCTACAGGTCAAGTCACCATACGAAGGAGCGACGGGATGTTCGAACATCTGTACGGAGTGTTCTCGCACGCAATATGAGGCGCCTGCCGGGCGCCCGTGCGGCGCTCATTCAGGTGTCTCTCGACGGACCGCGCTTCCTCCTGATTCCGGGACCTCCCGGGCCGGGCTGGAAAGCCCGGTCATGAGAGGGAGGTTCCGATGCCTACCGAGTCAACCGACCATCGCCAGATGTGGACCAATCTTGGTCTCGATCTCGAGGCGCACGACGCGCTGCTCGAGGTCCTCGGTCATGGGTACGAGGCCGTCTTCCTGAGCCAGCAGAACCGGCCCAAGGGGATGGACTACTTCAACTTCGTCATGTCCGAGGTTCATGGCCTCAGGGTCAAGGAACTCCTCGATGAGAAGGCCGCAGGCCGCAAGGTGTTCGGCTCGTTCTGTGTGTTCGTGCCGGAGGAGATCGTGAAGTCCGTCGACGGCACGCTCGTCGGCCTGTGCACCGGGGCGGACTTCGCGACGGACGCGGTCGAGAAGTACCTTCCGCGGAACACGTGCGCGCTCATCAAGAGCGCATTCGGATTCAAGCTCGGGAAGGTCTGCCCGTACATCGAGTCCGTCGACATGATCATCGGCGAGAACACGTGCGACGGGAAGAAGAAGGCCTACGAGACGCTCGACACGCTCGTGCCGAACCTCTACGTCATGGACTTGCCCCAGGTGAAGAACGAGCGCGGGCGCGAGCTCCTCAAGGCCGAGTACGTGCGGTTCCTGCGGAAGGTCGAGGAGCTCTCCGGTGTGACCGTCGATGTTCCCCGGATGAAGCACGGCATCGCGCTCGCCAACGCAAAGCGGGCGGCGCTCCACAGGCTCTCGAAGCTTCGGGCCGCCGATCCCGCACCCATATCGGGTCTGGACGCGCTGCTGATCAACCAGGTCGGCTTCTACGATGACGTCGAGCGGTTCACGCAGTCGGTCAACGCGGTCTGCGATGAACTTGATGAGCGCGTCGCCGCCGGAGAGGGTGTATTCCCCAAGGGAACGCCGCGCATTCTCATGTCCGGGTGCCCGATGGCAGTTCCGAACTGGAAGCTGCCGTGGATCGTGGAGAGCATGGGGGCCGTCATCGTGGGAGAGGAGTCGTGTGTCGGTGAACGGGGGACGCGCGGCCTTGTCAGCGACGAAGGTGATACGCTCGAGGACCTGATCGGCAACATCGTTGACCGGTACTTCGACATCGATTGCGCCATCTTCACACCGAACACGGATCGGCTGGAGCACGCCATGGAGATGAGCAAGTCCTACTCTGCCGACGGCGTCATCCACTACTGCCTGAACTTCTGCCAGCCCTACCAGATGGAGTCCTACTCCGTTGCGGAGGCGCTTCAGAGTGAGGGCATTCCGGCCCTCAGGATCGAGACGGACTACAGCCAGGAGGATGCTGAGCAGCTCAAGACGCGCGTCGAGGCGTTCGTGGAGATGCTCAGGTAGTACGGTGAGCTTCGAGAGGAGGCAGTCTTGCGACAGGCAGGACTCGATGTCGGTTCGAGGAGCACCGAACTCGTCGTCCTCGAGAACGGGAAGGCCGTGGTCGAGCGTCGCGTCGACACGACCTATGATCCGTTGTCCCAGATGGAGCAGCTTCTGGATGGTGTTGCGTGGGATGTGATGGCCGCGACCGGCTACGGTCGCGGACTCGCGGCCGAGCGCTTCGGCGCGACATCGCTGACGGAGATACGCGCCTACGCGCGCGGTGTTCACCATCTGCTCCCTGACGCTCGGACCGTGCTGGACATCGGCGGACAGGACACGAAGGTCATCTCGCTCTCGCCGGAAGGCCGTGTCGTCCAGTTCGAGATGAACGATCGCTGCGCGGCGGGGACGGGGAAGTTCCTTGAGTTCATGGCGACGGGTCTGCAGGTGCCGCTCCCGGAGTTCGGGGAGTACGCGCTTGCGGGCATCCCGGGGACGAAGATCAACAGCATGTGCACGGTCTTCGCGGAGAGCGAGGCGACGTCGCTCATGGCCCGCGGGACGCGCGGGGAGGATATCGCGCTTGCGCTCCACGAGTCCATCGTGCGGCGCTCGATCTCAATGATCCGACGTGTGGGTCTCACCGAGCCCGTGGCGTTCTGCGGCGGCGTGGCACTCAACGCGTGCATCCGGTCGTTGCTCCGTGGGGAACTCGAGGGTGGCCTGCTTGTCCCGGATCGGCCCGAGTTGGTCGGAGCGCTGGGGGCGGCGCTGCTGGCGGAGTGAGATGCGTGCCCGTGTGCCAGTGCGGATGCAGGGAGAGAGTCACAAGGGCCCAGCAGACATCACTATCAGCGCAAATCCTGAACAGGCGCCCGGTTGTGGGGAACATCCCCGGCTGGGCGCTTGTTATTATCACTTGTCAAGATGTCAAGAACATGATAGAATCAGTAATAAGTACAAGAAACGGCGTTTTGGCGTACGATGTTACGTGAGGAGTGGAGCGATGGCGCGATTGACGACAGCTGTGATGGTCGCCTCGATTCTGGTGCTGGCGTGTGGTACCGCCGGGGCCAGTCTGCTGGGCACCTACTACAACCTTGAGATCGGGCACCCGGACATGCAGGACTACATCACCGGCTGGACGCCGGGGATGGTGGAGAACATCCTGTCCGGTCCGCGCCCGACGCTGACCGCCTACGGTCACACCCAGGTCAACCAGTTCGACTGGTGGGACGCGCAGTATGAGGCGTTCTCCCGTCTCGACAGCGAACAGGACCTCC
>CAZRAD010000010.1:9388-33507 GCA_964597945.1 uncultured bacterium | reverse complement strand
CGAGGGCGGTTCACCCTCGGTGGCGACATCGGTCGACCGCTCGGGCGGCGGCGTGGTCGAGGTGTCGCGGTACGTGAAGACGACACTCTCGCGGCGCGGTCACTCGCGTCCTCTCGTCGTCACCACAGGACACTCCGATGACGCGTTCATCCCCGGCGGGGTCGGCGCGCTCGCACTCATCCCGGCTGAGATCGGGCTCGAGGGCGGACGCACCTATCTTGTGTACGCGGACCGCTCCAGAACCGACCGCTCAGTGGCGTTCACGCAGAGCGACGTCGAGTTCATCGGTGCCGCGGGACGGCTGCTCGGGCTGACGCACTCACGCATCGGCGACGCGCTCGCATGGCAGGCCTCCGGTGACGAGGTCGACAAGCTCGTCGACTCCGCGTCCGAGGTCGGTATGATCACACGCAGCCCGCAGATGCTCGGAATCCTCGCGACCGTCGAGCAGCTCAAGGACAGCCAGGTTCCGGTGCTCATCCGCGGCGAGTCGGGTGTCGGCAAGGAACTCATCGCGCGCGCCATCCATGCGGGAGGGCGTTCCGCGAGCGGGCGGTTCGTCGCGCTTAACGCCGGCGCCATCGCGCCGCATCTCCAGGAGAGCGAACTCTTCGGTCACGTCCGCGGTGCCTTCACCGACGCCGACCGTGACCGCGAGGGTGTCATCGAGGCGGCGGCCGACGGCACGCTGTTCCTCGACGAGGTCGGGGAGATGAGTCGTGAGCTCCAGGTCAAACTCCTTCGGTTCCTCCAGAGCGGCGAATACCGTCGGGTCGGGGAGAGTGTTACCAGGAAGAGCAACGCGCGTGTGCTTTCCGCGACGAACAAGGACCTGCGCGAGGAGGTCCGTCAGGATGGCTTCCGCCGCGACCTGTTCTACCGGCTCTGCACCGTCACTATAGAGATCCCGCCGCTCCGCGACAGACCCGAGGACGTGCCCGCGCTCATGGAGCACTTCCTGGAGTACTACTCGAAGCGCGAGGGGAAGCGGATCGCCGGATTCAGCCGTGAGGTGAAGGAGTTTTTCATCCGCCACGACTGGCACGAGAACAACGTGCGCGAGCTGGAGAACGAGATCCGGCGCGGCGTCGCCCTGACGAAGGACGGGGAGGTCATCGGCCTCGACAAGCTGAGGCCCGAGCTGCGCCGTCGCGCTGATGTCGGGCTCGCGCCCGAGGGCGACGAGACGCGGTCGAGATCGCTCAAGGATGAGGTCGGCGCGCTGGAACGCAGCCGCATCCTCGAGGCGCTCGAGCGGACCGGATGGAACAAGCAACAGGCTTCCGATCACCTCGGTCTCTCCAGGACCGGACTCATCGCCAAGATGAAGAAGTACGGTCTCGGATAGCCGGGTCACCTGACAGGTGTGACAGCAGGGAGTTCAAGCCGGGTCAGACGATGACCCGGCTTTGCCATGTTCCGGCCGACCCGTTCCGGCGTACGGCCCACCGATTCCGCCGGGCCTGGCACTCCCAGCGAACCGTCGAAATCCTGACAGTGCGTCGTAAACGTGACGGTCGGGTAACTATAAGTCCTGCAGTCGATTAGCAGGACCCGGCGCCGGTTCCGTCCGATCTGTGTCGCCAGGGACACACATTCCGATTGGCTGACCAGCTCTCGATTATTCGCTGTGCTCCATAACTAGTCACAGGGCAGCCGTTTACGGCGTTCACATTTTCCTCTCATGGAGCGGCCTACGACCGCTTTCTGGCACATCCCATGCCCTTATAGAGGTCAGTGCTTTGACAACGGGAACTCAAAATTGGAAGAGGATCGTGGTCATGAGTGGAAATAACAGGGGGGCGAGTCCGGTCGCTCTTTGACCCCTTCCTCTTCCATGCAGGCAGGCTC
This sequence comes from uncultured bacterium, assembly GCA_964597945.1. GTDB lineage: Bacteria > Joyebacterota > Joyebacteria > Joyebacterales > Joyebacteraceae > JAPEKQ01. The sequence continues at coordinate 31,656 of CAZRAD010000010.1, read as the reverse complement.
TCCGAAGCATCGGGGAGATTACATAGAACAGAGGGAGTAGCCATGCCGAGTACGGCGAGCATAAAGGTAATCGTTGTGATCCTGCTCATCGGAATAGCCTCGCCGTTTCTCGGCTGATGATGAAACAGCTCCGAACCTCCTGGCACCTCCGGAGCTGTCAAAGATAGAGGGCAGCACACAGGCAGCAGCAAGGAGCAGCAACGGCAGCAGAGCGAAAGGTTCTCTCCACCCCGACCTCATCCAGTCCGGCAACCTTGGTCAGTTGTGAACATCTCTCCTCCCACGGATGGGGTCAGCCCACGAAGGCCGGCAGGTCACGATCTCTCTTCCACGATCGACCTGCCGGCCGCTCCGCATTCCGGAGCCGTGATCTCGCCGGTCCCGAGCCACGATATCTCAAGTAACGCCTTCATCTCACCCTGCGGCACGTTCGTTCCCGTCACATCACCAAAGATCTGATCGTCTTAGTGGCTGTCAGCGGAGTTGACAGCCATCTCCCCAGGAGGGCGTCGCTCGCGCGGCGCCCTCACCTGTTTGTGCCCTGCTCACGGGGACGACGGCGCGCAGACGAGGCGGCGGTTGAGTGTGGCCGCGCGCTTGCTTCAGTCAGTTGACGACAACCGCGCAGCCCCCGTCACTGTTCCGTCCCCGACGAGATCATCCGACGTGACCCATTCGACATCGCGCGAGCCTCGCGCGCTTCCACCACGCACGGTCTCGGACGCTCCGTGTGCGGGTTCGAGCGTTCCGTGCGACCCGCTCGCGCTCCGTGAGGAGCTGCGTGTGATCGCCTCCGGCTTCTCGGAGAGGCTCGCCGGCGCCGGCATTCACAGTGGGGCTCCACCGGACCGCGGCGCCGGTCCTGCGAACCTGGCACTGACGCTCCCGTACTATCTCGCCGAGGCAGTCCGCATGCCGGACGCGCGGACCGCCTGTCGGACGATGGCGCTGGCGAACGCGTTCGGCGCAGCGCATTTCCTTGCGCAGGACGATGTCGTCGACGCCGAGACCGCGCTGACCCCGGCCGTCTGCCGCCTCTCGGACACATGTCTGTCCGTGTTCACGCGCGAGTATGCACGACTCGTCGGTGACCGACGCGAGTTCTGGGAGCACTTCGACCGCTACATGGACGAGTACTTCACCAGCCTGGAGCTGGAGCGGGAGAGCACGCGCTTCAGAGTCGAGGATGTGCTCGCAACTGCAGGAAGGAAGCTCTCGCCGCTCAAGGTGACGGCCGCAGCGGTCTGTCTGCTCGGACACGATAGCCGCGTCGCCGAGGGGACGCTCCGCGACATGGAGCGAATGATCGAGTCGTACCATACGGCCTATCAGCTGGCTGATGACCTCGCCGACCTCAGGAGCGATCTCGAGCACGGCCGCCCGTCGGCCGCGGCTCGTATCATCGCTGCGGTGGCCGGTCGCCCCGATGCTGTGGATGTTGGCGGATGGAACGAGCTCCTGAGCCTCGCGGTCCGGCATGGCGGGCTGCGGCTCGTGCTCCAGGAGATGGTCGGACAGTACCGCGCCGCTGCAGTCTCCGCGGACCGCTGCGGAGCGACAGCACTGGCCGAGCACCTCCGTGAACTCGCGGTGAAGGCACAGAGTGAGAACGTGTGGCTCATGCGGCGCCTCCGGGCGTGTGTCGGGCTGGCGCCCGAGCCCGGAAGATCCGCGATCTCACGAGCATCCCGGGCGTCGCGCCGACTGCACCGCTTCCAGGTTCACGGGGACTCGTTCGTCTTTGATGCGGGTTCGGGGCTGTTCTTTCAGGCCGACGCGGCCGTCTACGACGTGATCGAGTGGCTGGAGGATGGCGCTGGGAACGCCGGCAGGGCGGTCCTTGAGATGAACCACGGCGCACCAGTGATCGAGACGGCGCTGACCGAGCTCGCGGCGCTTGAATCCGCAACCGACGAGCGGGAGCTCACGGAGCCGCTGACCTCCGCGACCGGCGCGCCGCGGCCCGGTGACGCGACGTCGCTCACGTCGCTCGCACTCAACGTCAGCGCTGAATGCAACCTGGCATGCGACTACTGCTATCTCTCAGGGGGAGCGGCCGGGGATGCGAGACGACCGACGACGGGCGGCACGCCGGCGCGTCTCCGCGAAGGTGAGCGTGCGATGTCGGTGACGGTCGCGCGCCGGGCGACCGACCTGTTGATCCATGAGGCCTTCGGAGAACGCCGTGTCTCGATCGTTCTCTTCGGCGGAGAACCCCTGCTCGCGCGCGAGCAGATCGGCCCCATCGTGGAGTATGCGCGCGACCGGGCCTCGGAGTCCGGCATGCGTCTGAGTTCGCACATCACGACCAACGGCACGCTTCTCTCTCCGTCTGCCGCGTCCGAACTCGACCGGCTTGGGGTCTCGGTTCTCGTGAGCATCGACGGCACGCGTCGGGAGCAGGACGCGCACCGGTGCTATCCGGACGGTCGTGGGTCGTACGACGACGTGGCATCGAATCTGAGCCGCCTGCCGGACGGTATGCGCGCGGGCGTCCGCGTGACGCTCACCGAGGACTCGGGACCGATGGGTGAGATCGTCGAACACCTCGCGGGCCTTGGGGCCTCGGTCGTCCATCTTGCGCCCGAGAGCGGCGGTGGGATGAGCGACGCGTTCGCGGCGCGGCTCGGCCGAGAGTTCGAGGAGCTCGCCGCAGCCGAGCGGGACAGACTCGTCGACGGGGCCGCGCCGCTCGTGGGCAATTTCATGGATCCGATGCTGACGCTCGAGACAGGCAGGCGTCGGACGCTGCCGTGCGGTGCAGGCACGCGGTACCTCTGTGTGACGACCGACGGAACGCTCTCATTCTGTCACCGGTTCGCGAGCGACCCGGCGTACGACGTCGGCCACGTGGCCACCGGTGTCGACCGGGCGAAGCTCTTCCGCGTGCGTGAGCGGTTCGCGTCGGCGACAAAGGACTGCGAGGCGTGCTGGGCGTTTCCGCTGTGCGGTGGCCCCTGCTATCACGATGTAGGACCCGGTGGCGAGCCGGTCGGTCCCCGTTCCTCGCGCTGTGCGTTGAGGAGACGGTGCCTTGAGATCGCGATGTGGCTCTACGCATCGCTGCCGGAGGAGACGCGGACGAGGCTGCGGGAGACCGGCCCGCGGTCGGGAACGGGCGGGCCGTCCGGAGGGTTGGAGACGGCAGACGAGGTGGTGTCGTTCGACGGATCGAGGAGCGATGGTGGAGTCGTCGAAAACTGCGCGAAGGAGGGTGTGGAAAGGGGGGAATCGTCGTGACGCATCTCAGGCTGGCAAACGGCGGGGGCGAGCGCCCGCGCAAGACGGAGGACAGCGAGGCGTGCTTCGTGGACTACTCGCAGTGTCCGACATCCGATCTGTGCTGGTTGTTCGACCTCGCCTGCGGATGTCAGAACAGAGACAACTGCATCATCGACACGAGTTAGTTCATTCGCATGCGGAGCGGTTGGGGGCGAGCCGATGTGCATCGTGCAGCACGGAGCAATGTGCACCGGAAGGCGCCGGGCAGCGCGCCGGTTGGCGTGGGAGGAGGGATCCATGAAGCATCTTCGAGTGGCGAACAGGACGTCAGAGACGGCGAACGCGACACCCGCGTCGCTCCTCTGCTACATCTTCATCGACTGGGGCAGCTGCGGGTCGGTCGATCAGTGCGGTTTCGACATCGGCGACTGCACCACGAGGGATGTCTGCCTTGTCGACTACTAGCAGGATGAGCGTGTGCGCGGCGGTGCTTCTTGCCGCCGCGCACATCGTGGCGGGGAGCGCGAGCGAGGCGACCGGAGGGGGCAGCCACCCGTCCGGTGCCGGCCCACCCGCGGTGGAGCACGAGCTGCTCTGGAGCGCCGGTATCGCAGTGCCGGACATCTTCTCGATTCGTCTCGACCGCGCCTGTCTCGATCCGGCGGAGACCGAGAGCGCGGTCGGCGGGGATCCGACGGGCGTACTCGTGGCTGTCGAGAGCAGGACGGCACGGCCGCGGGTCGAGCTGAGGGATGCAGGGACCGGCGAGCTCATCTGGCGTCGTCTGCCGGGCGGCGTGGCGGGTGGGTCCGTGTTCGCCTCGGCCGGGCCGACGGAGTGCGTGGTGGCGGCGGGGAGCACGCTGCTGATCGTGGACCGGGAGGGGGCCGGGATCGCGTCCGCGCGTCTGCCCGGGCTGCTCCGTTCGGCGGCGGTTCGCGGAGGTCGCGCATGTGTGTGTGTCGGCCGCCCGGAGACCGGGTTCTCCGACAGCCTCGCAGTGTTCGAGCGCCGTCCGAGGCCCGGCGCGGTCGGGCATTCGATCGAGCGGGTATGGTCGAGCGAGCTGGCAGACCACGACAGGGCGTTCGATGACGGGTTCTCTCGCCCTGTCTTCGGCGACACGGATGGCGACGGCAGGGACGAGCTGGTCGTCATCGAGCGGATGAACGAGGCTGTCTGCCGCACGAGCAGGGGGGAGGAGCTGTGGCGCGTCGTCCTCGGCGAGAAGAGCCGGTTCAAACCGATCGGGGTTGCCAGTGCCGATCCGGTCATCGCCGATGTGACGGGAGACGGGATTACCGATGTCATCGTCGGCTGCTTCGCGGGTGCCGTTGTCGTGCTCGATGGCGAACTCGGCGATGAGATCGCCCGACTCCAGTTCGGGACGGAGGCTCACAAGGCGCACCTCAAGAGACGACGCCTCTCGTCATTCATCCGCGAGGCGCTCGCGAGCACCGGCGAGCCGATCGGGGAGCTGCTTGCGGTCGAACTGGACGACGTTGGCGGCGCCGAACTCGTCTTCGGTTGCAGTGACGGGTTCGTCTACGCCGTCAGTCCGCGAAACGGTGAGAGGCTCTGGCGGTTTCAGCCGGGAAGCGATGTCTACGATCGTCCCGTCGTCGAGCGAGGAGGCGCCGGACGGCTCGTTCTGTGGGATGAGGAGTGTCTGTACGTGCTCGACGCGGCGACGGGCGCCGAACTCACAACACTTCCGCGGCCCTCGATCGCGGCGGCCGCGGTTCTCGGTTGGAGTGACGGTGACGTCACGGTCGCGACGGCGGACGGGATCGCCCGGAATCTGGAGGTGTGGCGAATCAACGTGCCCCGGACCGCGCGGCAGGCGAACGACGCAGCTCGATCGACGGATCCGGAGTGATGCAGATGTCGGGATGGTGCGTTCCTGTGCTGGAGTTCGAGAGCGTCTCCCGGGTCTTCGGGAGAGGCAGGCGCCGCCGTGTGGTTCTCGACTCGATGAACATCCGTGTCGCCGCAGGCACGTGCCTCGTTCTGGTCGGTCCGAACGGGTCCGGCAAGAGCACGGCGCTTCGCATCGCCGCGGGTCTCCTCGAGCCGACGTCGGGGCGGGTGACCCCGGTCGCCCGGCGGCCGGGTGTGGCCCTGGGCACGGAGCGTTCGTTCTATCTCCGACTGAGCGTCCGGCGCAACCTGGAGTTCTTCGCGCACATCGCGGGTGTGTCGGCCGGCCGGTCTCGGGCGACGGTCGCCGGGGTTGCAGCGGAACTCGGGATGGAGCGCCGTCTTGATGCCGTCGTCGCCGAGCTCTCGCGTGGAGCGATGTCGTTGCTCGGGCTCGCGAGGGCTCTCATAGCATCGCCCCGGCTTCTCATCCTGGATGAGCCGCTGAGCGGGGTCGACGCATTCGGACGGGTCCGCGCGCGCGCTGCGCTCGAGTCGAGGATGCTTCAGGGCGCAGGCGTTCTGATGAGCGGTCACAGTGTGGAGGAGGCGAGTGAGTGGGGGGACGTGCTGACGTACTCACGGCGGGAGTCGGGTGGCTCGAGCTTCCTGCCGCGTTCCTGACGCGGTCGGTCGCACACCATGCGAGCTACCGGGCGAAGCTCGCGCTCGGCATCCTCTCCGCCGCCGTCTCCGTTGTCATGCTCGTGCTCGTCGGCCGTGTCGTGGCCCTGGCGGGGCCGGGGTTTGAGGAACAGGTCGGGATGCCGTACACCTCGTACGCTCTGACCGGCGCGCTCGTCCACGGGTTCGGCATGTCGGCCCTCGGCGTCTTTCGACGGGCCGTCCGCAGGGAGCAGCTGCAGGGGACGTTCGAGCAGCTCCTCTCGTCGGGACGCAGCCCGGTCGCAGTCGTTGCGCTCGCGGGTGGAGTGGAACTCGCTCTGCAGGCCGTTGCCTACGGCGCGCTCGCGCTGGGAGCGGTCGCGATCGTCGGGGGTGGGATCGTGCCGGTGTCGGCGCTTCGCGCCGCGGCTCTGTACTCGCTCGGTATGGCAGGTCTCGGTCTGGCGTCAGCCGGGGTCATTGTCATCTCCAAGGAGGGCGAACCGATCGCGTGGGCTTTCGGGATTCTCTCCGCAGCTCTCGGAGGTGTCTGTTTCCCGCAGTTCCTCCTCCCGGACTGGCTCGCCGCCTGTGCGCGCTCTCTTCCGACGACGCACGCGCTGGACCTCGTTCGGGCCGCCTTGGCCGGGACGGCCCCTCCAGAGGGCGCGGCCGTATCACTTGCCGTCTTCTCACTTGCGGCCATCATCCTCGGGGTTGCTGCTCTCCACCTGGGTCTTTCGCACGCCCGCCGGGCCGGAACGCTCTCCCGCTACTGAACACTGCCCACCGTATCGGAGGTCTGAACCGCAGCGCCGTCTGCCCGGTCGCCGTCGGGTTATCGCTTGCTCGAGTTGCGCGTGTGGTGTCTAATGGACAGTGTAGCATCAGGACATGGGGAGTCCTGCCGACACCTGTGCCATCCACCGGCACACTGCGCCCGACCGGGCGCCTCGTCGATGAGCCGCGCGAGAACCCTCGGAGCAGTGTTCGTCTCCGGGCCAGTATCCATGCCCGTCTCGAGCGCGACACGCTCTCCGAACCGGAAGGGTACATCCATGAGCGCGCCCAACGGCACCAGAAGAACCCATCGGGCGGCCTACCTGCCCGTCACCTCTATCGTCGTCGCGATCTGCGTCCTGGCGGCCGTCCTCGTCGTCATGACGTTGCGGGACGTCGAGCGCGGGCGTGCTCACGTGCTCGATGCGCTCGACCGCAAGGCGATGGGGATGCTGACGTTCCTGCGATTCGATATGCGCACAGAGCTCGTATCCCCGATCTGGCGGCCGGAGCGGCTCCAGATGTTCGCGCAACAGGTGGCGAACCGGGAGGACCTGGCCTATGTGGCGATCGTCGCTGAGAGCGGACAGGTTTTGGTACACAGCGACCCCTCTGCGGTCGGCGTCGTCTTCGATGACTGGAATACGCCGAGAGCCCCCGAGGAGCGACCGCACATCGATCGCAGGGAGAGAACCGTCGAGCTTGCCGCCGAGGGCTCGGTCCGGGTCGAGGAGTATGTCGCCAGGATCGACGTGAACCCCGTGCGGCTCTGCATGCCCTCACCCGTCCGCGTGGGGCGCCGCAGCAGAATGATGCCGCCGGCCGGGTGCTCGCCGGGCACCGTCGCAGAGAGACTGGCGGAGCTTCTTGGCAGTCCGGTCGATGAAACGAGTGAACTGGCGGTCTACGCCGTCGTCGCGCTCGACCCGAAGGACCTCGAATCCGTCTACCTTGCCTCGCGGGACCGCGCGTTCGTGCTCTCCGGCGCGCTCCTCGTCATCGGCGCCGCCGCCATCTACTTCCTGTTCGTCTCAACATCGTATCGCTCGACGCAGACGGCTCTCGCGAACATGCGCTCGTACACCAACAACGTCATCGAGAGCATGGCGAGCGGGCTCATCTCGGTCGACCCCGAGTCGCGGGTCGTTCACGTGAACTCGCACGCGCGCGAGCTCTTCGGTCTGGGCGACCGCAACATCCGCGGCACTCCGATCGAGGACGTTGTTCGATTCGAGGACGGCGCCGAGCGCAACGAGATCGAGTCCGTTCTCTCCGGTGCCGCCCGGCCGGTGGAGACCGAGATCGGCATCGAGACCGAGGACGGCCGCGTTCCGGTCGACGTGAGAGCATCGATCCTGCGCGACGAGGCCGGAGAGAGGAGCGGCGCGGTCCTGCTGTTCCAGGATCTCCGGGAGATCGAGGCACTCAAGGAAGAGGTCGAGCGAGAGCGTCACCTCGCCGCCCTCGGCCGACTCGCCGCGGGAGTCGCGCACGAGGTCAGGAACCCGCTGAGTTCGCTCAAGGGATTCGCGCAGTTTCTCCGGAGCAAGTTCAATCCGGGCTCCAAGGAGGAGCGATACTCCGACATCATGATCGAGGAGGTCGAGCGGCTCGACCGGGTCGTCCAGGAGCTTCTCGACTTCGCGAAGCCGGTTACCGCTGAGCGGAACGCCAACGACGTCAACAGCATCGTTGATGACGCCCTGTCGCTCGTTGCAGAGGATGCCGCGTTCCGAGATGTTGAGGTCATCAGCGACCTCGCGAAAGGACTTCCCGATGTGATGGTCGATGCCCGTCAGCTGCGGCAGGTGCTCCTGAATGTGCTGCTCAACGGTATCGAAGCGATGCGCGACGGAGGCCGTCTCACCGTCCGAACGCGATTGAGGGCCGACGAGAACCCGTCCGTCGCCATTGAGGTATCGGATGCAGGCGTCGGGATGAGTGAGGATGAGGTGGACAAGCTGTTCGAGCCGTTCTACACGACCAAGCCGGAGGGCACGGGGCTCGGACTCACGATCGTCTCGCGCCTCGTCGAGCAGAACCGCGGCCGACTCGGTGTACAGAGCGCTCGCGGCGAGGGCACGACTTTCACGATCAGCTTTCCCGCGAACGCGGAGGATTAGCGATGGAATCGGGCGGACTGAGGATCCTCATTGTGGATGACCAGTCGAGCGTTCGCGAGCTCCTCAAAGCCGTGCTAGAGAGCGACGGGCACACGGTCGAGACGGCAGCGGACGGCGCGAAGGGAGTCGACGCGCTCGAGGCCGGATTCCACGACCTGGTCGTGATGGACATCCGGATGCCTCAGCTCGACGGCGTCTCCGCGCTCGAGCGCATGAAGGCGATCAGCCCCGACACAGGCGTCCTCATGATGACGGCGTATGCATCGGTCGAGACGGCCGTCCGTGCGATGAAGCTCGGGGCGTTCGACTACGTGACCAAACCGATCGACATCGAGGAGGTCCGCAGCGTCATCGCCCGGTTCGTCGACGAGTCCTCTCCTGAGCCTGTGGAGGAAGAGGCGCACTACGAGCCGTCGTCCGAGATCGTCGGGGCGAGCGTGGTGATCCGCGACGTGGTCGAAATGGCTCGACGGGTGGCCGACAGCGATGCGACCGTACTCGTGCTCGGCGAGAGCGGGACCGGCAAGGAGCTTGTCGCGCACGAAGTGCATCGCGCGAGTCCGCGAGAGAGGAAGCCGTTCGTCGCCGTCAACTGCTCTGCGATCCCCGAGGGACTGCTCGAGAGCGAGCTCTTCGGGCATGAGAAGGGCGCGTTCACAGGCGCCGGTCGGCAGAAGCGGGGGAGGTTCGAACTCGCGGCGAGCGGCACGATCTTCCTCGATGAGATCGGCGACATGTCACCGCAGCTTCAGGCGAAGCTCCTGAGATTTCTCCAGGATCGCACGTTCAACCGCGTCGGGGGCTCGGTCGAGATCACGGTCGACGTTCGCGTGGTCGCAGCCACGAACCGCGACCTCGAGGCCGCCGTCGCCGACGGCAGCTTCCGCGAGGATCTGTTCTTCCGTCTCAACGTCGTGACCATCGAGATCCCGCCGCTGAGGGAGCGCAAGGAGGACATTCCGCTTCTGGTCGACCACTTCCTCAAGCTCCGAGCCGAGCGCGGTTCGAAGCCGAAGAAGATGTCACCGAAGACGATGCACCTGGTGATGAACCACGACTGGCCCGGCAACGTGCGCGAACTCGAGAACGCCATCCACCGCGCCGTCGTGCTCTCTCGCGGCGAGACCATCTTCCCCGAGCATCTTCCGGCCAAGCTCCGCCCTGCGGAGGCATCGGGTGAGGCAGGCGAGCCTACGGGGACGACCATCCGCGAAATGGAGCGGGACATCATCATCAAGACGCTCGGGCAGACCGGCGGCAACCGCACCCACGCTGCGAAGATCCTCGGCATCTCACGCCGCACCCTCCAGAACAAGATCAAGGAGTACAAGATCGAGTCGTAGAGGTGTGAAGAACCTGCGCACCCGCGCAGGTCGTTCACACCTGAATGGGCAACTCTTGCTCGCCCAGGAGCCCGTATCCGCGTCCCAGAGCCGGTTTCAATGTATGCGGAGTGCGCGAAAAAGCACCAGCGCAAGGGCTCTTTCACGATTTGTGCCTCGTTTGGCACGCGGCAGGCGCAAGCTGGCCCCTCGGTTGCATTGTAAGGGGTCAGTCCGCCGGCCGGCGCACCCCGCTAACTCCCAGGCAGCGGCCCGCGCTGGCCGGCCGGACGAAACCCGAAGCACGACGCGCATCGAAACAAGAAGGTAGGGGCGCAAGGCCCAGAGCAGGTATCGGACCGGGCAATCGCCCGGACACCAGAAGGAGAAACCGATGAGCAGGAAGACCATCATTACAGCAGCGGTCGTGGCGCTTGTGGCCCTCGCTGTCCTGAGCAGCGTGTCGCTGGCCGGACGTTCGGGTCACCCCGGCTTCTCAAAGGCAGGCGGCATGGGTATGGCCGAGTGTCGTATGAGCGACCGCGGTATGCGCCCGAGCTTCACGACCGAGCAGAAGGAAGAGATGAAGGAGATCCGTGCGGGCTTTGAAGACCGGCGCGTCGAGCTCCAGAACAAGCTGAAGGTCCTCCACGTCGAGATGCAGGAACTGGTTGAGGCCGACAGTCCGGACTTCGGCAAGCTGGAGCGGATGATCGACGATGGCGCGGAGCTTCAGGCTCAGATGATGAAGCTGAGACTCAAGCAGCACCGTGCCATCCGTGAGATCCTCGACGACGACCAGCGCGTGCTCTTCGACAGAGGCATTTCCCGCATGCTCGCACGCGGCGCCCACGGCGGCATGCGCCGCGGGATGGAATGCGGACCGGCTCAGTGTGGACCGATGGGTCGCGGCGGCAGATCAGGCCGCGGTTCCGCGAAGTGCGGCATGATGGGTCGCGGCGGCATGATGGGCGCGGGCCAGATGGGAACGGAACGCGAGATCATCATCAAGGTCGAGGAAGAAGAGTAGGACACGAGCGCAGGAGCAACACGCTGACGCAAACCAGCGTTTCCGGCACCGGTAGTACGAGCAGAACGACCAGCAGCACTCGATAGGCGCATTGCACCACTCTCTCTCTCCACAGGCTGTTCCGGCGCGGATCGGAAGCTGTATCAACTCAGAGTCGCCCGCGCGGCTCAACCGACAACCGGTCCGCTCCCCCCAAGCGGGCGGTCCCGAAAGGGACCGCCCGCTTCCCCCATCTGGTCGCGGCAAGACCCTGCGACCAGTCACCTTGAGGTTCTCCGTCCGACCACCCCGCTTCCCGCTTGTCGAGCCCTGGCGGCGGGTCCTATACTGCGCAGCGACGGCCATCGCGAGACGACCGATGCTGAGCGATCACGGGAACGACCGATGTGCACGCGGGAAGAGGAGGCGCGCATGCTCGAGCGGCTGTTCAAGCTCTCGGAGAACCGGACGACGGTTCGCGCCGAGGTCATCGGCGGGGCCACGACCTTCATGGCGATGGCGTACATCATCTTCGTGAATCCCGGGATGCTGTCGGCGCCGACCGGTGCCGGAATGGACTTCCGCGCGGTCATGGCGGCGACCTGCATCGCCTCGGCCCTGGGAACGCTGTTGATGGGATTCCTGGCGAGGTACCCCATCGCGCTCGCGCCGGGCATGGGACTCAACGCCTACTTCAGCTTCATCATCTGCGGCAAGATGGGTGTGCCATGGGAGATCGCACTCGGCATCGTCTTCATCTCCGGCGTCGTGTTCACGATCCTCGCGGTCGTGCGCGTTCGGGAGATGATCCTCTCGGCCATACCGATGACGCTCAAACTCGCAACGGCGGGCGGCATCGGACTCTTCATCGCGTTCATCGGGATGCACGACGGCGGCATCATCAAGGCGGATCCGGCGACCTTCGTCACCCTCGGCGACCTCGGGAGTCAGCCGACGCTCGTCGCTCTTCTCGGACTTGTCGTCACCGGTGGGCTGATGGCCGCCCGCGTACGGGGCGCGCTCTTTTGGGGCATCCTCGCCACGGGTGTTGTCGGCATCGTCGCGGGGATCACCGAGTTCACGGGTATCGTCGCGATGCCCGACATGTCACCGACCTTCCTCAAGATGCGACCGCTCGCGGCGCTTCGCGCCGAGTACATAGCCCCCATCTTCGTGCTGTTGTTCTTCGACATGTTCGATACAGTGGGAACGCTGGTCGGCGTGGGGACGCAGGCGGGGTACATGAGGGACGGGAAGCTCCCGCGCGCGACGCAGGCGCTGCTCTCGGATTCGGTCGCGACCATGGCCGGCGCCGTCGCCGGCACATCCACGACGACCAGCTTCATCGAGAGTATCGCCGGTGTGAGCTCGGGCGCGCGGACCGGTCTGGCGAATGTCGTGACGGCGGCGCTGTTCCTGGTCGCGCTGTTCTTCTCGCCGTTGGCCGAGATGTTCGGGGTCGGGATTCAGGGATCGGGCGGGGTGCTTCTCCACCCGATCACGGCTCCCGCGCTCATCATCGTCGGCTGTCTGATGATGAAGAGCGTGGCGAGGATCGACTGGGACGACCTCTCCGAGGCGATTCCGGCGTTTCTCACGCTCATCGTGATGCCGTTCACCTACAGCATCTCACACGGGCTGGCCATCGGTTTCACAAGCTATCCGATGCTGAAGCTTCTGTCCGGGCGAGGCCGTGAGGTGCATTGGTTGGTCTACGTCCTTGCCGGGCTCTTCGTGCTGCGGTATATATTCTTGTAGGGCCATTCCTTAGCGAGTGGTCTCCATGGGTACGCCTGCGGGCGTCCCCACTCGCCCCGTCATCCTCCGGGCCCGGTGGCGTGTCCAAGGGATGCGTCCAGCTTCATGTCGCCGGAGATCCCGGGACCGTGACCACAGAGGTGTTTCATGCATCGGAAGACAGTGATCGCGCTCATCGTCGTTCTCATCGTCCTCGTCGCTGACGCAGCACCAGCGAAGCTCCGGGGGTTCATCCCTCGTTCCCGGCGCGGCGCTGAGGTGTGTGTCGAGATCCCGCGGTACATCTTTCCGGTTGGTGACGGGCTCGTCGGTGACTACTACATCGATGAGGGTTGGGGATTCGGATTCGGCCTGATGCTCGGGCTTGTCGACAACGTCGGGCTTGAGGCGCGTACCGTACAGTCGAACCACCGCATTGGCGGGGGGGAGTGGGACCTGGACCAGACGTTCATCGGGGTCAAGTACTGCATCGTCGGCGACAGCGCCTTTCAGCCCTTTGTCAGCGGCGGCTACTGCCGACAGCTCATGGAGACCGACTCGGTCGACGCGCCGCTGGAGGAGTTCACGCGTCTCTCCGGACATGGAGGATATGCGTCGATCGGCATCGACTACTTCCGGAGCTCGAAGTTCCTGTTCTCGATACGGGCGGATTACATCCTGATGGACTTCACGCACGGTTCTTTCGGCATCGATGAGGCCGATCTGGACGAGTCGATCGACTCGGACACGATCGCGATCTCTCTGTCGGTTGGATACCGGGCCCCGATCTGGTAGTGGTGCCTTCGCGCGCCGATCTGGCGATGGCGCGTTCGGGCACCGATCTGGTAAGGAGCGACCATGTCGTCGAGACGGAATGCGGGACGCCGAAACGCGACGCCGGGCATCATGTTCCGGCGCACAGCGTGCATCTGGAAAGGGGCCGCGCTTCTCATCTCGCTCGGCGTGCTGGTCTGGCTCGTCGCCGAGAACCCCTTCCTCGTCGACAACATCTGGCTGGGTCTTCTCTACTTCGCCGTGATCCCGGGCGCGATCGGCGGGATCCTCGGGATGTTCGTCGGCGGGATCGTCGCGGCCGTCGCCTCGCGTGACCGGTCCAAGCGGAGCCGGACGCGTATCAGAGGCTTCTGGTTGTTCGACGACATCTCCGAGGGACGCTACTCGTTCTGCCTCATCTCGGGCGCGCTCGTGCTGATCGCAGTCGTCGTGGCGTTCGGCATCCAGGCGAACGCGGAACGCGGACCATCCGAGCCGCCGCTCCGCCTTCTCATCGTCGGGCTCGACGGGATGACGTGGCGCGTGGCGAACCCGCTTCTTGAACGCGGAGACCTCCCGACCATCGCGGCGGCGATGTCGGAGGGGACGGGCGGAACGCTCGAGTCCCTCAAACCGATGTATTCGACTCGCATCTTCACGTCGGTCGCCTCCGGGAAGACAGCCGACAAGCATGGCATCCGCGGGCTCTCGGACACGCGCTCCGACCAGGTGCTCGTGAAGCGCGTGTGGGAGATCCTTGAGGAGCAGCTCGGTTGGGACTACGGACTCGTCGAGTGGTACCTCACATGGCCGCCGGCGGCGAGCGCAAACGGATTCTGCGTGCCGGGCATCCTGGCCATGACCGATGACACGATCCCCGCGGACCTCTCGTTCATCAAAAAGCTGAGACGTCAGGGGAAGGACATCCGTGCGCGAGGTGGAGCATACTACCTCGGGATCGGGCTCGACGCGGCCCGGAACGGCGCGCGGCTCTCGACGCTCACCGACCTCGCCTCGATCGCCGTGGCACAGCGCCGACCCGGCGCCACGCAGCTCGAGCTCTACCACCGCCAGCAGAAGGCGCTCGTGAGGATCATCAGCGACGCGACCTGCCACCGTCTGCGGAGCGCGCGCCCCGAGATGCTCGCCATGGTCTACAAAGCAACCGACTCCGTCTCTCACAAGTACTGGAAATTCTTCGACCCCGAGCCGTTCGGCGAGCTCGAGGCGGCCGACATCGAGGCGTACGGTCGCGTGATCGAGGACGTCTACATGCTCGCCGACAGTGAGCTCGCCCGCATCCGACGCTACGTCGCGGACGACGGTGTCGAGATCATCATGTCGGACCATGGGTTTCAGGCGAACACCGGGTTCGGAATGCAGATGGTCTCGTTCCGCACGAAGGTGTTGCTCGAGGCACTCGGGTACTCACTCACAGACGTCAGCTACGTCAATCTCGGCGGGAGCTTCTATCTCCAGCCACTGACGCTCGACGCGGAGGAGAACGCGCGCTTGCGCGACGACCTCGCGCGCACGTTCGGCTCGCTCACGATCGCCGACGGTGACTCACCCGGGTTCTACGTCAGGGATGTCGATAAGGAAGGTGTCGGTGACGACTACGTCGAGGTGACGGTCACCCCCGAGCTGCAGGTCGCGGCGCCCGAGGATCCGATGCTGCTGACTGGTGACGGTCGGA
Organism: uncultured bacterium; assembly: GCA_964597945.1. Taxonomy (GTDB): domain Bacteria; phylum Joyebacterota; class Joyebacteria; order Joyebacterales; family Joyebacteraceae; genus JAPEKQ01. The sequence goes on along the minus strand of CAZRAD010000010.1, from coordinate 16,467 downwards.
GCGTCAGGATCTCCGAGTTCCTCAGCGTGCTCGACATCTCCGGTGCGCACGACGTGCTCGGGATCGGAGTGTTCGTGGGACCGCAGTTCAGGCGGGGAGCGACTCTCACCGACGCATCGGTGCTCGACATCACACCGACGGTGCTCGCGGCCCTCGGGCTTCCGGTGGCCGACGACATGGATGGCCGCGTCCTCACAGAAGCGCTCACCGAGGAGTTCAATGCACGCGCGGAGATGACAACGGTCGAGACCTACGAGACCGAGGTCCGCGTGCCGCGTCAGAGCATGGCCATGGACGAGATGCCGGAGGAGACGCAGGAACGACTCCGGTCGCTGGGATACATGCAGTAGCGGACGACAGTCGCCCGCCACTCCCGGTCGACGGGAGCCCACGTCCGGCAGTGGGGATCGGCGGGCGCCAACTTGTTTATCGTCTGGGGGAAGCGCATGCTTGAAGTGACAGCGAAGTGGGTGGGAGGCTGGAAGTTCGTCGGTACCGACAGCGGCGGGCGCGAGATGAAGATGGATGCGAGCGTCGAGGGCGGAGGCGAGGGTGACGGGTTCCGACCCGCGGAGCTCCCGCTGATGGGGCTGGCCGGGTGCACGGGCATCGACACGATCGAGATCATCCAGAAGATGCGCCAGCCGGTCGAGAGCCTGGAGCTGCGCGTGACCGCCGAGAAGCAGAAGGACGGCCCTCCGGGGTTCGCCGGCGTTGAGATCGAGTACATCATTCGGGGGAAGGGGCTGTCCAAGGAGAAGATCGAGCGAGCCGTGCGGCTCTCGGAGGATAAGTACTGCACCGTGAGCGGAGCACTGAAGCGGTCCACGCCGGTCACACACAAGATCACAATCGAGGAGACCTCATGAAGAACCGAATCTCAGAGGTCCTTGCGAAGTACGCGGGCCGCTGTGACTACCTCGAAGTTCACATCGAAGACACCGAGGAGTCACGCGTCGGCTTCACGGGGAGCAGGCTTTCGGAACTCGGTCGTCGCGTTGACTTCGGCGGGAACGTCCGGGCGCTCTACAAGGGCGGGTGGGGGTTTGCCTCGTTCAACAGCCTGGACCGCATCGATGAGTTCGCCGGGCACGCCGTCGACCAGGCGCGTCTTGTGGGACACGGGACAAGCCAGCTCGCTTCCGTCGAGCCGCTCGTTGCTGATGTGGCGCTGGACGTGATCAACGATCCGCGCGACGTCTCGCTGGCGGACAAGGTCGCGATGATGCGCGCATACAACGAACAGGTGCTCGCCTTTCACGACGAGATTATCACCAGTTCGCTCCTCTACTTCGACCGCTATCGCCGGTTCTGGTTCGGAAGCAGCGAGGGCGCGATGGTCTATCAGGAGCGCGTCGACATCGGCGGACGGGTCACGCCGGTCGCGTCGCGCGGTGAGGGTTCGCAATCGTACAGCGCGTCATTCGGCGGGAGCGATGACTTCAACGTCGCGCGCGGCAACGAGGCCAGGGTTGACAAGGCCTGTCGCGTCGCGCTCGGCAAGCTCGACGCCCCGAAGGTCAAGGCGGGCGAGTACGCTGTAGTTGTAGACCCGATGCTCGGAGGTGTGTTCATCCACGAGGCGTTCGGACATCTCTCCGAGGGCGACAACGTCTACGAGAACAAGAACCTCAGGGACGTCATGGTGCTCGGGCGCAGGTTCGGCAAGCCGTTTCTCAACGTCCACGACACCGGGCTCGACAAGGGGTGTCGCGGTTATCTCGTCTACGACGACGAGGGCGTCCCGACCGAGAAGACGGACCTTATTCGCGAGGGCAAGCTGGTCGGCCGGCTTCACTCCCGCGAGACCGCCGGGAAGATGGGCGAGCGTCCCACGGGTAGCGCGCGGCTCATCGATTATCGTCATCCGCCCGTCCCGAGAATGCGGAACACAGTTATCGAGAGCGGGGACTCCACGTTCGACGAGATGATCGCCGACATCGACCTTGGTATCTATGCGATCTCGGCGTCGGGCGGGCAGACGAACGGCGAGATGTTCACGTTCACCGCCGCCGACGCTTACATGATACGAAACGGCAAACTGGCTGAGCAGGTGCGTGATGTGATGCTCACCGGGAACGTGTTCACGACGCTTGACAGCATCGATGCGATCGGCAACGACCTCGCGTGTCACGACGGGGGTGGAGGATGCGGCAAGGCCGGGCAGTTCCCGCTGCCCGTGACGCACGGTTCGCCACACGTCAGGATACAGAACGTCGTGATCGGGGGTGAGTAAGATGAAGAAGATCATCGAGAAGGCTCTCGCGAAGGGTGTCGAGCGGGCCGAGGCCTTCCTCTTCGAGAACATCGAGACCGATGTCCGGTACGAGGCCGGATCGCTGAAGTCGATCTCCGATACCGAGGAGATGGGGGCGGCACTGAGACTCGTGAAGGATGGGAAGCTCGGGTTCGCGACCACGACCAAGCTCGAGGATGTCGATGGGCTCGTCGACAACGCGCTCGCAACGGCGGCCGAGGGAGAGCCCATCACGTTCGAGTTCTCGGCGGAGGCGGAACGACCGGCGCCGTCCATCACCGATGATCGTATCGCATCGCTCACGGTCGAGGAGATGATGAAACACTCCGAGGACGCCATCGCGCGGGTTCTCGACTACGAGAAGAACGTCAACGCCGATTCGGCGACGTCGCGTCAGCTGCAGCGCATCGGTGTTGCAACCTGTCGCGGGTTCGAGGCGGAGTTCGAGCGCACGGCGTACGAGTTCTACGTAGGTGGTCTTCTCATCGAGGGGACGAACATGCTCCACACCGGCGCGAGCTACGCCGGCACCGAGTTCGGGGCCGATCACGCCGCTCTGGCGGACAGCGCAATCAGGGATATCGAGCGCGGGCGCGTCAACGTCGACATCCGCCCGGGAGAGACGACGGTCGTGCTGACTCCGCGTGCGGTCGCCGACATCTTCCTCACCCTCAACCTGGGTGTGAACGGCCTGTACGTCGACGAGCGGATCTCGCCGCTCGCCGGGAAGCTCGGCGAGACCATCCTCGATGAGCGCATCACCATTCGCGACGACGGGGTCCGCTCCGGCGCATATTTCTCGGCGGCCTTCGACGACGAGGGCGTGCCGATGCAGGAGACGACGGTCTTCGAGAACGGTGCGCTCAGGAGCTACCTGACCGACCGTCGGACGTCCGCCAGGCTCGATCATCCGGCGACCGGGAACGGGCTCAAGGCGAAGAGACTCATCATGTCGAAGGAGCTGGGCAAGACACCGTCACCCGAGATCACGAACTGGGTGATGGACGGCGGAGAGAGGTCCTGCGACGAACTCATCAGCGAGGTCGGCAGCGGTGTGCTCGTCGACAGCATCATGGGCATCATTATGGCCAATCTGGCGGCGGGCGATTTCTCAGGGAATCTCATGTACGCGCTCAAGATCGAGAACGGGAAGACGGTCGGGCGTGTGAAGGACGCGATGATATCGGGCAACGTCTACAAGCTGTTCCGTGACAACCTCGTCGGCCTCTCGAAGGAGGTCGAACGCACGGGTATCATGGGTGGTATCGGGAGCCACTGGTATCCGCACATCGTTCTGCGGGACGTCTCGATCGCGGCAAAGGGCTAGCAGGAACTGCGCCCGCAGCCTCCGGCGCGATGAGCGCACGGCAACCGGTTTCATACGGGGAGGGAAAAATGCGCACACGACGGACGGCATCCGCGATTCTGGTTGTCCTGACGCTTGTGGTGCTGGCTGCCGCACTGCCGGTGGCCGCGAAGGAGTACTACTTCCCCGAGGTCCGGCTTGACATCACGGTCCGCGAGGACGGCGGGTTCGATGTCCGCGAGGCACGGACGTTCGCCTTTGAGGACGACTTCACCTTCGCCTACTACGACGTGGCGAAACGTTCATCGACCGGCGATCGGGTCGAGGTCACCGATCTGCTGGTGAGCGAGAACGGTGTTCCGTACGTGCACGGCGCTCCGCGTGTTCTCGACGACCAGCGTCCAGAGGGCATGTACTACGTCGACTACGATTACGAAGGCAGCTTCGCACGCATCAAGTGGTTCTATCAGGCCGAGGACGAGCGTCGCCGCTTCGACATCTCATACACGGTTCATGACGCGGTCGTGGTGTATGATGACTTCGCGGTTCTCTACTGGAAGTTCATCAGCGACAACTGGACCGTTCCCACGCAGCGCGTCGAGGGTGTTATCCATCTCCCTCCCGGCGCCGACATCGACCGCGTCAGAGCGTGGCTCCATGCGCCTCTGACAAGCGAGTACACCATCGAGGACGCTCGGACCATCTCGTTCTGGGTCGATCGTGTCCCCTCGCAGCAGTACGTTGAGCTCAGAGTGCTCTTCCCGCCCGAACTCGTCCCGGACGCCTCGCGCCGCCGGAGCGGTGACATCTGGACGACGGTCTTCGAGGAGGAGCGCGAGTGGGTCGAGGAGGCGAACGCGCGCCGCGTCGCCGCGCAGAACTACATGGCGAACCGTCAGCGCATCCATCGTATGGGCGGATACCTGAGCATCGGCGCGGGTCTCGCGGTCTTTCTCGCATGGCTCGGTCTCTTCCTCGTGTTCGGTCGCGAGCACAGGGTCGACTTCGATGGCGACTACTTCCGAGAGCTGCCCTCCGACCGTTCGCCCGCCGAGGTCGGCTATCTCGTCCGGTCCGGTGACGTGAACGCGGACGACATGGTGGCGACCATGCTCGACATGGCGCGCCGAGGGTACATGACCATCACCGAGCGGATCGAGGAACGACACGGGTTCCTCAATATGCTCGGTGGGGGCAAGGACTACGTGCTGGAGTGGGTCAACCAGGACCTCGCGGATCTCGATGAGCACGAGTCGAGCCTGCTGATGTTCCTCTTCGGCGCCGAATGTGTCGAGGGCAACAGGCTCTCCCTCAACGAGTTCAAGCGCGAGGCGCAGAGACACTCGTCGCGGTTCCTCGCATGGTTCAGCAAGTGGAAGAAGCGCATCATCCAGGGCGCGCGCGAGCAACGGCTCCTCGAGCCGAAGAGCACGCACATGGCGATCCTCGCGCTCGTCATCGGGATCCTCGGACTGGCCGCCGGCGTGTTCATCACCGCGTTCACGCAGAACCTGCTGGGTCTGGGCACGATGGTCATGGGCGTTCTCGTCATCGCGCTGTCGATGCTCATCAAGCGGCGCTCGAAGGAGGCCGGCCTCGAGTTCAAGAAGTGGAAGGCGCTCCGCAACTTCCTGCTCCACTTCTCAACGCTTGACGAGGCGCCGCCGCAGTCGCTGACGCTCTGGGAGCACTTCCTCGTCTACGCGACCTCGCTCGGCATCGCGAAGGAGGTGCTCAAGCAACTCGAGCCTATCCTGCCAGCGATGGAGCAGGCGGCGGGCCGACCCTTCGCAGCGGGGTGGTACGTCGGCGCGGCGAGCAGCATCGGTGACGGCATGAGCGGCATCTCCGGCCTGGCCGAGGGGATGTCGAGCATGGTGTCCGTTGCCGGGAGCGCGATGAGCACTGCGAGCGGCACCGGCGGGGGAGGCACTGGTGGCGGCGGCGGTGGCGGCGGTGGCGGTGGCGGCGGCGGGGCCGGCTAGTCCGCTGCCCGGGCCCACGCGCCGGGCACGGAGAGAGACGCGGGGGCATCCGAGATGGTAGATCGTCCCGAGTACACCGAGATAGAACATACCGCCGATGTCGGCATGGCGCTCCGCGCGCCGGACATCCGCTCCGCGTTCGAGAGAGCTGCGGCTGCGGCCTTCGACATGATGTGCGATCTCGACAGTGTGGCGGCCGACGCGAGCTTCGAGGTCCGCGTCGGGGGACGTCCGGACGATCTCGAACACCTCATGGTGCGCTGGCTCTCCGAGCTTCTCTATCTCTACGACTCCGAAGGCATCCTGCTCTCGGAGTTCGATGTTCTCGAACTCCAGTTCGGCGTTCAAGGCGACGGTGAGGATCCTGCTGCAGGCTCCTTCCTGACCGCTCGTGCAGGCGGTGAGCGGTTCGATGCACGCCGGCATCAGATGAAGCTTGAGCTGAAGGCGCCGACCTACCACCAGCTCGCCGTGGAACGCGCGGGCGACGGGTGGTCGGTCCGCGTCATCTTCGATACGTAGCGCGCATCACGGGACGCACCGGATCGCGCGGCGGGACTCCGCCGGGGAACCTGATGGGCAAGACGGACAAGACACCCGAGATCAGACAGGTCGCGGAGTTCATCTGGGAGCTTCCGCGCACGGGCGGGATGCGCGTGCCGGGTCGCGTCTATGCGGACAACCGGCTTCTTCCGGCTGTCCTCGCGGACAACGGGCTGCTCCAGGTGTCCAACGTGGCGCATCTGCCGGGTATCGTCGGGTACTCGCTTGCGATGCCCGACATCCACTGGGGATATGGGTTCCCGATCGGCGGTGTCGCGGCGACCGATCCGGCCGGGGGTGGCGTCATCTCGCCGGGCGGCGTCGGCTACGACATCAACTGCGGAGTGAGACTGATCGCGAGCACCGTTCCGAAGGACGAGGCCGTCTTGCGGATCCGGGACATCGTGTCGGCCATGTTCCACGACGTGCCGTGCGGCGTCGGTTCAAGCGGTGCCATCGGGAAGCTCTCCACCCGCGAGGTCGCCGCCGTGATGCGAAACGGCGCGGCATGGGCGGTCGAGAACGGATACGGGACCGCGACCGATCTCGAGCACACCGAGGAGTCGGGCAGGCTCGCGACCGCTGATCCGGATGCTGTAGGGAAGCGGGCGGTCGAGCGCGGGCGGGACCAGGTCGGGACGCTGGGCTCGGGCAACCATTTCCTCGAGGTTGGCTATGTCGACGAGATCTACGACGATGAGGCGTCGCGTGCATATGGACTGGAGCCGGGGGCGATGACGCTCATGGTCCATTCGGGCTCGCGCGGACTGGGGTATCAGGTCTGCGACGATTCGCTCGATGTCATGCAGCGCGCGGCGGAGAGATACGAGATCCGGCTTCCCGACCGGCAGCTCGCGTGCGCCCCGGTGCTTTCGCCGGAGGGCGAGCGCTACCTCGCCGGCATGGCGTGCGCCGCCAACTACGCGTGGGCCAATCGCCAGATCCTCATGACGCTTGCGCGACGCGCGGTCGCAAGGGTGTTCAACGC
>CAZRAD010000010.1:0-9378 GCA_964597945.1 uncultured bacterium | reverse complement strand
CGACCGAGCCGGCGCTCGGGCTCCGGCTGGTCTATGATGTGTGTCACAATATCGCGAAGATGGAACGTCACACGGTCGACGGACGCGAACGTACGCTCTGTGTCCATCGGAAGGGCGCGACCCGAGCGTTCCCCGGCGCGCATCCGGACGTGCCCTCGAGATACCGTGCGGCCGGGCAGCCGGTGCTCATCCCCGGTGATATGGGGACCGAGTCGTTCGTCTGTGCGGGGACCGAGCGAGCGATGGCGGAGACGTTCGGGAGCTCGTGTCACGGCGCGGGGCGCGTGATGTCGCGTTCGCGCGCGAAGAAGGAAGCGCGCCGCCGGGATCTGCGCTCCGAACTCGACGCGATGGGCGTCGTGGTGATGGCGAGGGGCAAGTCGACGCTCGCCGAGGAGATGCCGCGTGCATACAAGGACGTGGCGTCAGTCGTCGACATCGTCGACGGGGCCGGTATCGCAACGAAGGTCGCCCGGCTGAAACCGCTTGGAGTTGTGAAGGGATAGTCGGCCTGAGCCGGCGTGACGCAAGAACAGACTGGGCTCATTCATGAAGAACAGAGAGATCGCGCGGATCTTCCACGCGACCGCCGACATCCTCGAGATCCTCGATGCGAACCGGTTTCGCATCAACGCGTACCGGCGTGCGGCGCGCGTCATCGAGGACCTGACGGTCGATGTCGCGGAGCTCGCCGCGTCGGATGAGCTCACGGGCCTTCCGGGGATCGGGCAGGGGACGGCCGACGCCATCGTCGACTATCTCGATACCGGCAAGATGCCCGGGTACGAGTCCGTCAGGCAGGAGATCCCGCCGAAGCTCGCCGAACTTCTGGAGATCCCGGGGCTCGGACCGAAGACGATAGGGATGCTCTGGCGTGAGCTCAACGTCCGGACGCTCCGACAGCTCAAGCGCGCACTCCGCAGCAAGAGAATCCTCGAACTGCCGGGCATGGGCGCAAAGAAGGTCCTGAAGATCCAGAACGGCGTCCGCGCGTACGAGTCACGGAGCGGCCGTACTCTTCTCGGGACGGCGCTCCCTGTGGCGGACGACATCGTTGAACTGCTCCGCGGTGTGAAGGGTGTGAAGGACGTCAGTCTCGCCGGGTCGGCGAGACGGTGGCGCTCGACCATCGGTGACCTCGACATCCTCGTGACAGGCTCCGATCCGGAAGCCGTTGTCGATGCGTTCGTCGGTATGGAGGGCGTCGCCGAGGTTCTCGCGTCGGGGCCGACCAAGGCGAGTGTGCGCATGAGCGATGCGCTGCAGATCGACCTGCGCGTCATCGCTGCGGCGGAGTGGGGCGCTGCGCTGATGTATTTCACGGGATCCAAGGAGCACAACGTCAGGCTCCGCACCCTCGCGCGGAAGCGAGACCTCAAGCTCAGCGAGTATGGCCTGTTCTCGGGAGAGGATCGCGTCGCGGCGAAGACCGAGAAGGCCGTCTATCGGAAGCTCGGGATGCCCTGGATCGCCCCGGAGCTTCGGGAGGACCGCGGCGAGGTCGAGGCGGCGCTCGCGAGGAATCTCCCCGCGCTCGTCACCTCGGAGGACATCAGGGGCGACCTTCATCATCACACGAGCTGGAGCGACGGGTTCGCCTCGATCGAGGACGTGGCACGCGCGGCGAAGCGACGCGGGTACGAGTACATCATCATCAGCGATCACTCCCAGTCTCTGAGCATCGCCAACGGTCTCTCGGAGGAGAGGTTGTTGGAACAGGGGGAGGAGATCGGTCGGATCAACAAGAAGCTCCGCGGCATCAGGATCCTCAAGGGCACCGAGGCGGACATCAGGTCGGACGGGACCGTCGATTACCCCGATGAGATCCTCGCGGGGCTCGACATCGTCATCGCTTCGATCCACTCCGGGTTCGAACAGTCTGAGGAGCGCATCACCGGACGCATCATCTCGGCGATGGAGAATCCCAACGTCGATATCATCGGGCATCCCACCGGCCGACTCATCGAGCGTCGCGAGGCGTACGCCGTCGACCTCGACGCCGTCATGCGCGCGGCGGTCGAGACCGGGACCGCGCTTGAGATCAACTGCCACGACGAGCGCGTCGACCTGAACGACATCAATGCACGACGTGCGGCCGAGATGGGCGTGATGCTCTCACTCGGGACCGATTCGCACGACCCATCGCAGGCGTGGATGATGGACATCGGCGTTCACACCGCCCGCCGGGCATGGCTGGCCCCGCAGTCGATCCTCAACACGATGAGCAGGAAGGCCCTTCTCAAGCACATGTCCCGCAGCGCGTAGGCCCCCGGCAAGGTTCTTGCAGAACATAATGTCTTGTGGTATCATCATGATGAACCGGTGGATGATGGAGCATGACACCGGCACACAAGAAGAGCGACTTAGGCGGTTGTCCTATTGACAACCGTTGTAGTCTGTGTTATTCTTATGTCATGGGGTCGGAAGCGTACGGTGTTGGACGAGCCGAGCTTCCTCATCGGCAATCGGAATCAACCGCGAGGTGCATCATGAAGCTGGTCAGACGTATGTGCGCGGGAGTCCTGGCGATTCTCTTGAGTGCTGTCTTCGCTCTTCCGGCGATGGCCGTCATCGCGTGCGGTGCGACCGGCGAGGTCGCGATCGCGCAGGGCGAGGACTACTACGAGTACTCGATCACCGTGAACTGGGACTTCGAGGGAGGAGCGGTGCCCGATCGGTTCATGCTCAACCTCGATCACCTCGTTGATTGTCCGTTCTACAACCCGAACGATCCGATCCAGCAGCTGTACATCATTCCCCAGGAGTCGTTCAGTCCGGCGGATGGCGAGTGCATCAATGCCGCCGGGCAGCCGATGGATCACATCCAGTGGCTGGGCGGAATGGCGATGGAGGATCCGGACTGCTGGCTTCCGACGCTGCACATCTCCTGGGAGAACAGCGGACTGACGCTCGACTGTGACCCGCCGACGGCCGGGAGCGCCGTGCTCACGTTCCTGTCGTACGGCATGCCGATCGCCGACGAGATGTACTACGGCGCGATCGTGATCAAGGCCGGCGAGTTCTGCATCGAGTGCGACTACTTCGGTCCGATGCCAGATTGCAACACCTGGGCTCCGGTCGAGGAGCACCGCTGGGGCATGATCAAGGCTCTCTACCGGTGACATAGAACAGCCTGTGTCGAGCCGGCTCGACAGGCTCCGTGCATGCAAGGGACAACGATGAAAGAGGGGACGTCAGTAGACGTCCCCTCTTCGCGTGTTCGTCAGTGTCGTGCGTTCGCCGCGCTGTGGATTCGCCCGCATCGCCGCATCGCTTGCTTCGCCGGCGTCGCCGCATCGCCCGCCTCACTTGCTTCGCCGGTCTCACTTGCTTCGCCGGCGCGGCAACGGTCCGCCTGGACCTACATCGCGCGAAGCGCGGCCACGCGTTCCTCCACCGGCGGATGCGTGGAGAAGAGCTTGTTGAACGCGCCCTTCTGTCCCTTGAGTGGATTGGCGATGTAGAGATGCGCGGTCGCCTTGTTCGCGACCTCAAGCGGCTCGCGGTCGCCGGAGATCTTCAGGAGGGCACTCGCCAGGCCCTCCGGGTACCGCGTCAGCAGCGCGCCGTTGGCATCCGCGAGGAACTCGCGCTTCCTCGAGATGGCGAGCTTGATCAGCTGGGCGATGATGGGCGAGAGGATGGCCAATACGATCGCGATGATCAGGAGAACGATGCCGGCATTCCCGCTACCCGAGTTTCTCCTTCTCCTCCCGCCGCCCCAGAAGAACGTTCGGAGCATCCAGTCGCTCACCAGCGCCACCGTGCCGACGAGGACCACGGTGATGGTCATCAGCCTCGTGTCGAAGTTGGCGACATGCGACATCTCGTGCGCGACGACCCCCTCGAGTTCGACACGGTTGAGCTTCGAGAGCAGCCCCGTGGTAACGGCTATGGCCGCGTGGTCGGGGTCCCGTCCGGTGGCGAACGCGTTCGGAGCGCTGTCGTCGATGATGTACAGCTTCGGTGTCGGGATGCCGGCTGCTATGGCCAGTCCCTCGACGGAGTGGTAGAGGTGCGGGTGATCCTCGAGCCTCGCGGGTCTCGCCTTGCTGATGGCAAGCGCGACACGATCGCTGTTGTAGTATCCGACGAACGCTCCGACGCCGGCGACGACCAGGGCAAGGATCGGCCCCGCGTACCCGAGGGTCGTCGTCTCACCGAAGATCCAGCCGAGGAAGACGACGAAGACGACGAAGAGGACGACGAGCACCATCGACTTCGCTTTGTTCGCGCTGATCTGTTCCCACATCGCACGTGCTCCTGCGTGTTGTCGCTACCAGTTCACGAGCGTCGTGACACAGGCGAGCACGAGCAACACCGCGGGGATGATGAAGTTGGGTTCCTTGCCTTCCTCCTTGAACCGCTTGCGGCCGAGGATCAACGCGACTCCGGCGAACAGGTAGACAAGCGCGAGGATGACTCTCACGATAGTGCCGAACATCTGTGCCTCCCGGTGCGAACCGTTCGTCCGTTGCCCTAGAACGTGACCTCTACCGGCTCGCGCGAACCCGCTTCGACCTCGAAGTAGTCACGCTCCTTGAATCCGAACATCCCCGCGATGATGTTCGACGGGAACATCTGGCGCTTGTTGTCGAACTTGAGGACGGTGTCGTTGTAGAACTGCCGCGCGTACGCGATCTTGCTCTCAATACCGGAGAGCTCCTCCTGGAGCATGAGGAAGTTCTGGTTGGCCTTGAGCTCCGGGTAGGCCTCGGCGACGGCGAAGAGGGTCTTGAGTGCGCCGGTGAGCATGTTGTTTGCGTCCGAGTTGTCCTTGACGGTCTGCGCGCTCATGAGCGCGCTCCGCGCCTCGGTGACTTTCTGGAACACTTCCTTCTCGTGAGCAGCGTATCCCTTGACCGTGTTCACCAGGTTCGGGACCAGGTCGACGCGACGCTTGAGCTGCACGTCGATCTGCGACCACGCATTCTCGATGCGGTTGCGGAGTTGGATGAGCGAATTGTATGTGCCGATGACGTAGAGCACGATAACGACAATGACGGCTATGAGGATGAGCATACGTTCCTCCTTCGGTGCCGAGGCCTGAGACGTGTGCGAACCTGCGGCTCCTCCTGCCTGTGGGAATCTCTTTGTGACAAGTTATAGTGCCGGGATTCAGGGCGCGTCAAGGGGGTTCCTTGACACGGGTTCGTGCCCGTCATTAGGATGCTCTGCAGTATGCTCTGCTGGCGAAATGGATGCGGGTGTCGCACGCCGGACGAGCAGGCTGGCGGCTCGGGCGAATCAGCCCCCATCGGAGACACAGAGGAGAGGTCATGATCGAGAGCTTCAGCGTCAAAACACCAGGTCGAAGCGGCATGCTCAGCATCACGAGGGAGATTGCGGACGCGGTCCGGTCGCTCGGTGTCACCGATGGAGCCGTGGCCGTGTACACGCCGCATACGACCGCGGGGATTACCATTAACGAGAGCGCCGACCCGGCCGTCGTCCGTGACATCGTCACGACGCTCGACGAGACCTTCCCTCAGCGGAGTGACTACCATCACGCCGAGGGCAACTCGGATGCGCACATCAAGTCGTCGCTGGTCGGGTGCTCCGAGGTCGTGCTCGTCAGCGGCGGCAGGCTCATGCTGGGAACGTGGCAGGGCGTCTTCTTCTGCGAGTTCGACGGTCCGCGGACCCGCACGGTGCATGTCTCGGCCATGGGCTAGTCCCGGGGTCGACCGTTCGCCGAAGTCGTTCGCTGACATGACGTGACTCGGTCAGAGCTGATCGTCGGATGGCGGGAGCTGTTCATCGCCGAGCATTGCCTCCGGCCGCGGCTTCGTCCGACGCCACAGCAGCCAGGCGGCGAAGAGGCCGAGCGCGATCGTGGAGGCGAGTCCGCCCTCCGGACCGTACATCGCGCCGGAGACCGCCACGTCCTCCGACGTCTCAGCGATCTCGAGCACGCCGTGGATGGGCAGACCGCTGACCGGCATCGAGAAGAACATCCCAAGCAGGAAGTTCCAGGCGAAGTGGAACCCGATGGGCGTCCAGAGCGAGCGCCCGCGATAGTAGAGCGCGCAGAGCAGGACGCCGATGATCCAGGTGTTGAACAGGCTCAGGAACCCCGCGCCGGGATTGGCGAAGTGGAGCACCGCGAACAGGAACGATGAGACGATGATGGCGACGATGCGTCCGGCCTTTTCATCGAGCCGCTGGAGTACGTAGCCTCTGAACATCAGCTCCTCGTAGATCCCCACGACGAAGAACCCGACGAGCGAGAGAATCATGTAGGCCGACACGGACTGCCCCGCGGGTGCCGGTCGCGCGAAACCGATCACCTCGATCTCACCCGACCAGACCGAGACCGCGAACGCGACGGAGAGAAGCGCGGCTGCGATGCCCGCGCCCTTCCAGAAGCTCAGACCCCAGCCGCGGTGGAAGGGCATGCCGAGCGCGTCGAACCTCCGTCCCTCGATGAACCGGACGAAGAGCCACGTATAGAGTATCGTGAAGAGGCCGACCGCGATGATGAGCGGGAAGAACCACGGACCGAGCGCGGCGAGGACCGCCTCGACGTCCATCGTCGTCATCGACGGGTCGATGGTCGGCTCCGCCGCGACACCGAGAGCCGTGAGGAATCCGAACGCGATCGAGCCGACGATTGACACCGCCACGAGCGCCAGAATGTAGCCGATGAAGTAGAGCACGACACCGAGGATGGGATGGATGCGGACGTGCTCCGCCGTCGTGGTCATCGCCACAGCGCCTTGATGACTCCCCATGTGGTGTTTTCGCCGCGGGCCGGATCGTCGATGTCCTCCCACTTCACGATCTCCCAGAGCGTTCCGCCTGAAGGGCTGGTCGCATCCGGGTCGACCGAGATGGTGAACCGCTCCGCGGCGTTCGCCCAGAATATCAGGTTGTTGGGCAGATAGACCCAGAGGTCGGTGGAGTACACGCACTGCCAGCTGGACTCACCGCCCCCGGGTGTGGGGATCTCGACGGGATTGCCGAGCAGCGTGAGCGTCAGAGAGATGCTCTCGACATCCGACCCCGTGCCTAGCATGTTGCCCGCGATCGCCGACTCCTCAGAGAGATTCCAGAACTGCGGAAGTGGCGCTCCCGGGTCGTTGAGGTCGTTCGGATTCAGCCAGAACTCGAATGTGTCGGAGAGACAGTCGACGAACGCGTCAGCGTCCATCGCCTCGTATGACTCGACCAGCTTCGCGACAAGGTTGGCGGGTGATGTGCGCCGCGTGTAGCCGTCCTCTTCCTCCTCGGGGCCTGCCGTGCTCGAGCACCCGACCACGAAGGCCGTGCTCGAGATGAGAACCAGCAGAGCGGCAACGGCCAGGACGCTCCCCGGCCTGTCTGGACGAAGTGTGGGCCTCATCGGTACAGCGCCTTGATGCCGCCCCAGGTCGACTCCTCGACTCGCTCGCCGCGCGACTCCCGGTACATCGCCTTGATGCTGCCCCAGCTTGACTCCTCGACGCGAGCCGGGTCGTCGATGTCGTGCCACCGCGCGATCTCCCACAGCGTCTCGCCGGCGGGTCCGATCTCGTCGGGGTCGACGAACAGCTCGAACCGCGCGGCCGCGTTGGCCCAGAGAGTCAGCTGGTGCGGGAGGTAGACGAACATGTCGACATCGTAGACGTACGCCCAACCGGGATCGCCGCCGCCTGGTGCCGGGAGCTCGACTGGATCGCCGAGCTGTGTGAGCGTGAGGGAGATGTGAATGATGTCCGTGTCCGGGCCGAACATGTTCCACGTGATGGTCGACTCGTCAGCGAGGTCCCACGACTCCGGGAGCTGGTTGCCCGGGTCGTTGACATCGTTCGGGTTCAGCCAGAACGAGAACGTATCGGAGAAGCAGTCGAGCACCGCGATGGCGTCCATCGCCACGTAGGCCTGCCGGAACTTCTCGATGACGTCCGTCGGCGAGTCGGGGAGCACGTAGTCGTCCGGGTCTTCGGCGAAGAGGAGCTTGATCTCGGTCCAGTTGGTGGCGTCGACGCGACACGGGACCTCGCCCGTGTCGGTCCACTCCACGATGCTCCAGAGCTGGTCGCCCTGCGCGCTCGTATCACCCGCGACCCCCGCGAGCTGGAAGCTCGCATAGCCGTTCACCTCGTAGGTCGTGCCCTCAACGACCGTCTCGATGGTATATCGCTGGTAGAACTCCCACTCGCTCGGGTCGGACGGTGCGGGGCCCGGTATCTCGAGCGGCGCCCGCTCCTCTTCGAGCGTGAGCGAGAGCGACGTGACGGGGAAGCGAGTCCCGAACGCGATCTCGTGGAGCTCCAGTTCCGCGGTTTTCCCCCAGTAGCTCGGAAGCGTCGGGTCGCTGCCGATCGTGCTCGGCTCCAGATAGAAGACGAAGTCGGCCGCGAGACACGATGCGAAGGCCGTCGCGTCCCTGCCGTTGTACGCTTCCGCGAGGAGGTCGATGACGCCCTGCGTCGTCGTGCGGTCGGCCTGAGCCTCGTCGTCGTTTCCGGGGCCCGCGGAGTTCGAACACCCGGTGATCAGCCCGGCGATGATGAGAAGAGTGACCGTGACGGTCGCGACCCGGCGAGTCGCGACAGGTAGGTCTCGCATGTTGAACTCCATAGCTACGCTCGCTTCACAGGACCGAGGAACAGACTGACAACGATAACACTCCATGACTCAGTATCGCATACCAGCCGTCCGAAGGTCAATCGGCAGGTCTGTGCGCTGCTCACCGAGGGGCGAACCGCTGCTCGTAGAGAGGAGAGACCCCGCCTGCCGGGCGGACGGTGTCGACGGAGTTGACAGCCATCGTGTCCTGATGGATCCGTCAGGATTCGCATTCCACATGGGCGCTGTCGCTCAAGCGCCACAGTGATAGTGCTTTACGAGTAACGCGCGAACAGTTGGGACCCGCGCGATCTGGTGTGGCACGCGCCTTGTTACTCAGAGGGGCAAGCGCTTACGTCCTGTGCTGGACGAGGTTCGGAGCTGGGCGGGGATGTTCTGAAAAGGGGCAGAGCCTCTCCGTCCCAGCACCGGCCGAAGCAAACGGGCGCACGCGTGCGCCTGCGGCGGGTTCTGTGCAAATGTGTCTTGCGCCTCCGTTTTCCGTTGATTAAACTGGCCTAAACATCGTCAGTTACCAGCGGAGGAGGTACTGATGAAGCGAATCCCATTTGTAGCACTCATGATCGTACTGATGCTGCCCGCCCTGGCTGCCGCGGAGGATGGATCCGCGGGGCTCGCGTTTCTCAAGCTGGGTGTCGGGGCACGCCCGATCGCCCTCGGTGACGCCTACACGGCCGTCGGCGGGGACGTGTCGTCCATCTACTGGAACCCGGCTGGGATGGTGGCGGTCGAGGGGACCGACGTGGGTCTCATGCACGCCGAGTGGTTCCAGGACATCCGCTACGAGTTCGCGGGTGGTGTGCG
>CAZRAD010000009.1:0-33884 GCA_964597945.1 uncultured bacterium | reverse complement strand
CGCCAGCCACCATCATCCGCATCTCCCCATGTCTAGGCAAGATAGCCTACGTGAATACTCTGTGAAAGTCAACCGGCAAGCCGTATACTGGACCCCGGTCATCGGACCCGTGCGTGTCGCCCCAGCTCCTGTGCGACCTGCGCTGGACGAACGAGAGAGCTTCGCGCGGAGGCCCTCAGACGGCCCCGCGCCACCGAGGAGAGTCCATGAGAAGAGGTATCTTCATTGTTCTGGTCGCCATCGCCGGCGCCATCATCATCTGGGGCTTCGCGAAGTTCCAGGAGGGGCGCATCGAGGAGCAGATCGAGGCGTTCGCGGCGATCGAGGAGCCGACGGGGCGGATCGAAGCCGTCCTCGCGTTCGCCGCCGACCATCCGGATCTCGAGCAGGCCTACGTTGACCAGGCGGCGGCCGCCATCACGGAGTCCATAGGCGAGCTCGGCGACGATGTGGACATGGCGAGCTACATCGACAAGATGCTCGAAGGAGGCGTTCCGGACCAGCTCATCACGCCGCTTCTGGCCGAGCAACACTACCTGGTGCTCGTGAATCTCTACTACGGCGAGTCGCCGGCTCTGGTCGAGAAGGCCGACACCATCGCGCGTGAGATCCTCGACCGCGGCGACGGCACGGCGCAGCATCTGCTCGGCGCATCCTATATCCGAAGCGCCGTTCATCCGGCGCTCACGGACCGCTGGCCGACCCCCTTCCCCGACACGGGTCTCACTCTGGAACTCGCCGAAGCCGGTCTCGGACTCGAGGGCGACGTCCCCGAGTGGTTCAAGCCGGTGCTCATAAACGCGTACCGCCCGATGCTCGGCGAGGTCATGCTGCTCCGCGGCGAGGGAACCGAGGTCGCGTTCATCGACTCACTTCTGGCGACCTCACCCGGCCCCGGCCACGAGTACGCGCTTCACTACCATCGGTTCATGCGCCTGCGCAACGAGGACGGCGAGGCGGCCATGCCATCCGCGTACGCCATGGCGGAGCTGATGGCCGAGCACGGTGACGGAACGAGTCTGAACACTGTGGGGTACGGGCTCGCCGACACCGGTCTCGATCCGGAACTCGGACTGTCGATCTGCCAGCAGTCGCTGGTCTTCGCGACCTCTGCCAGCGACAGCGCCAATGTGCTCGACAGCATCGGCTGGGCGCACTACAGGCTCGGCGACTACGACGCGGCGAAGTCCGCGATCCTCCGGGCCATCGCCATCACACCCGGCAGCCCGGGGCTTGACGATGTGATGGTCACGCATCTGCTCGAGATCTACAATGCCTCCGACGACGCCGAGGGCGCCGTCGAGCTTCTCGCGCCCATCGTCGCGCGCTCGCCGAACCCCACGGAGAACGGCGGCGACGTGCTGATGGAGTGGGTCGCGCGCGCCGGCGACACCGCCTCGCTCGATGCGATCGTGACGCAGTACCGCTACGGAGGGGTCCAGAACGCGCCGGACTTCACACTCAGTGGTGCCGACGGCTCGACCGTTGATCTTGCCGACTGCGAGGGCATGATTCTCGTTCTCAACTTCTGGGGGGCCGGCTGAGGACCCTGCCGCGTGGAGTTGCCACGCCTCGCAGAGCTCAGCGCCACCTTCGAGGACATGCCGGTCAGGTTCATCTCTATCACGTCGAGCGAGGAAAGCGACGCGGCACGACAGGTACTCACCGACTCCGGTGTGACGTACGAGACGTTCTTCATGTGTGGTGATACGTTCGACGCGTACGGCGTACGCGGCATCCCGACGACGGCGATCATCGACCACCAGGGTCGACTGATGTACCGCCACGTCGGATTCAGCGAGGGCGACGAAGCCGATTTCCAGGCCGAGATCGAACTGCTGCTGACGTGGGTCCCGGAGGCGTAGACGCGGCTCGACCCGGCGACGGTCACCGGCGCGCGGCAACATCGGCGTGCGGTGGCATCGGGGCGAGGTCCGCCTCGTATACGGGGCTGTCGCCGCAGTCGATGCAGTCGCCCTCGTTGCAGCTGTCAAGAAGATACAGATCAACATCAGGATCCGCGGTGAGCAGCACAGCCGAGAAGGTCGACCAGCCGCCGGAGACCGTGAACTCGTAGACGACCTCGGGGCCGTCCGCCGACCAGCAGTCGCAACCGTAGTCGGAAACGACGGATGGCGCGCCGGTGTTGTCTCCGTAGATGGTGTCCCCGCAGATTAGCGGGATGGCGCCGCTCTCGTGCCCCGGTGAACACATCCAACACCGTTGGCCCGATTGTACACCCTCGCTGCGTCCTCCGTTCCATCTTGTTTGCGGCAGGGAAGCAGCCGTCGCTCAGTGTGAGACAAGATCCCGGGGGATCCGCGATTCGCCGGGCGCGAACGCCCTCACCGGCTACCGGAGCGCGTACAGCGTTCCGTCCTCGCTGCCGATGTACAGCGTGTTCCGCCAGACGCAGGGTGAACCGTTGATTCGTCCACCCGTCTCGAACCGCGCGACCTCCTCACCGGTCTCCGCGTCGATCGAGTAGATGTACCTGTCACCACTCCCTACATAGACGCGCCCGCCGGAGACGCAGGGTGATGACTGCACGGCATCGCCGGTCAGGAAGATCCAGTTGAACTCGCCGGAACCGGGATCGACCGAATAGACGGCGTGGTCCCAGCTCGCGAAGTAGATTCGATCATCTGTGACCGCGGGTGATGCACTCACGGGTCCGTCGACCGGAATCTGACCCACGTAGCCGCCGCTATCGAGATAGACGGCGTAGAGGTTCTGGTCCTGACTCCCGAAGTAGATGAAGCTGTCGCTTATCGCGGGTGTCGCGACGACCGCATCATCCACCTCGACCGTCCAGATCTCCTCTCCGTCCGACGCATCGAGCGCGACGAGCATCCCGTCCCACGTCCCGACGCACAGCATCCCGTTGGCCGTCGCGGGAGATGAGCTCACGGCGTTGCCTACCTGCCGATCCCAGACCGTCTCGCCGGAATCCGCACTCAGAGCGTGGAGCATTCCGTCGGTCCCGCCCACGTAGACGATTCCGTCCGACAACAGCGGGGACGAGCTGACAGGGGCGCCGACGCGCTTCCGCCAGTTCGATCGACCGGTCATCTCGTCGAGCGCGTATACGTTTCCGTCAGAGGAGCCGACGAATACCGTATCACCTCCGATGGCGGCCGAGGAGTTGACCCGCCCGCGCGTCTGGAACGACCACAGACGCTCGCCGGTCCGCGCATCGAGGGACAGAATCTCCCCGGCGGCCGTTCCGAAGACGACGCGGCCGCTCGCGACGACGGGTGATGAGTAGATCGGTGCCCCGGCATCATACGTGAAGAGCGGCTCCGCCAGTGTCGGCGTCCCGCCGTTCGGGTACGCTCCGGTGCGAGCCTCATCGGAGCGGAAGTGAGCGGTATCGACGAGTTCCCCGCACGACACCATGACGAATCCGAGCGCCGCAGCGACGATCAGTGCCTTCCCTCGCTGGATGACTGGTATCACGTCTTGCGCTCCTTCTTCTTTGCGGCCGGGAACAGGACGTTGTTCAGAATAAGACGAAACCCGGGTGAGTTCTTATGTATGGAGAGGATGGTCGGCGGGTCACCGACGATGTGGCGGTAGTCCTCGGGATCGTGCCCGCCGAGAAATGTGAAGGTGCCGCGGCCGAAGTTGCCGTGGATGTACTTCACCTCGTCGCGCCCGGGATAGTCTCCGAGGATCTGTACGTGCCGCTTCACGAGGCTGCGTCGGAAGCTCGTCGTCTGTCCCATGAAGCCCTTCACGATGTCGACGTGGCACTGCGTGAGCATCGCGGGGACCGGATCGTACTTCGCCGCGAAATCGAACAACGTGAAGTAGTCCGTCTCCTCCGATCGCGTCTTGACCTCCTCGGTCATGTCGATGTCCGAGAACTCGTAGACCATGGGACTCGTGAACAGCTCGAAGTCGGTGAACGCGAGGCACCGCGAGAAGTCGAGCCGCTCCTGGTATCCGGGCTCCGGCGGGTCGCCATCGAACGGTTCGGCGACGATATCGACGCCCATGGCGCTGATGGCGATATCGTAGCTGTCGGTCGCCGAGCACATGGCGAAGAGGAATCCGCCGCGGCCCACGTACTCACGGATCTCCTGCGCGGTCGCACTCTTGTGGGCCGCGACCGACGGGAACCCCGCCTCGGCCGCCAGACGCTCGAAGTCGGCCTGCCGCTGCTTGTACCACTCCGCGTTCCGGTAGCTCCCGTAGAATTTGCCGAACTGCCCTGTGAAATCCTCGTGGTGCAGATGGACCCAGTCGTAGTCGGCGAGGTCTCCGGCCTGGACCTCGCGGTCCCAGATGACGGTGTAGGGGATCTCGGCGTAGTCGAGCGCGAGCATCACCGCGTCGTCCCACTGCTGGATGTTGATGTCGGGAGCGTAGAGCGCGACGGCCGGCGCCTTCTCAAGAAGCACGACCTCCATGTTCTCGGACTCGATCGTTGTGTAGATCGACTGGAGCGCCGCGCCACCGGTCGGTTCAAAGAGCACGCCGCGGTAGTGGCACTCGCTCTCTACATCGGTCCCGCCGTCGAGAATGTGGAACGAACCGCCTCGGTAGTTAAGAAGCCACTCGACGCGGTAGCCCTTCTCGATCGCCCAGTACGCAACACCGTACGCCTTGAGATGATCGGTCTGCGTCAGGTCCATCGGGACGAGTGTGGACGCCGCCGCCCCGGCGACCATTGCCACGGTGAGCAGAAGCGTGATGAACGGCATCAGAATGAACGATGAACTGATGAACGACGACGTGAGAGCGGGCGGTGTGAGGCCAGTCGGTGTCGGTCGCCGCGTGCTGTGGGCGGCTCTCCTGGCAACGTTACTCGTCGGAGTCATCCTCATTCGCTTGCCCCTTTCCGCCTCAGCGACTCGAGTTCGCGTCGCGCCTCACCGGAGAGATGGTTCGGTGGGAGCTCTTCCAGCAACGCCCCGAACTCCCGTATGGCATCGTCCTCGCGTCCCCGCATGGTTTTCATGATTCTGCCGCGCCGCAGCCGCGCCTCGGCCTTCACGGCGATCGACTCGCTCTCCCCCAGCGCGCGCGCGTAGACATCCAGCGCCTCACGGAGTTCGCCACGTGCCTCGGTGAGCGACCCGAGCCGTAGAAGCGCCTCCGAGGCAACCGTCATCCCCGCGAACCGCGTCGCCACGGTGTCGAGGATCTCCGTCGCCGTCCGGATGTCGCCGGTGACCTCGGCTTTGAGCGCGGATGCATAGAGGGAGGCCTGCTCCTCATCGCCGCTCTCCATCGCATCCGAGACGATGAGCATCAGTCGGATGGCGTCGTTCGCGAGCCGCCCGCCTACGAAACTCTCGACCATCTCGCGAAGCTCTGTGACCGCCGCCGCATGCTCTCCTCGGAGGAACGACACCAGCCCCATGACGTAGCGCGCCCGCTCGGCGGTCTCGTCCTCGGCTCCTCCGGCGACGATCGCGCCCGCCTTCCGGTAGGCAAGATCGAGTTCGTCACGCGCCAGTCTGGCATCGACCTCGACCAGTCCGGCCCTGTGGAGTGTGGGCCGCGCGATCCCTCCCGTATTGATCCGGAACGCCTCGAGCGTCGTCAGTGCCGCAGCGGGGTCGTCGAGCTCGTGGAGCTCGATCTCGGCGGCCTCGATGAGCGCCGCGTAGCTGTCGGGTCGACCCGCGAACACGCCGGCCAACCGCTTGAGTTCAGACACGGCGCCGACCGGGTCGCCCAGTTCGACGAGGATGCCCGCGCGCTCACTCCCTGCGGCGGCGGCCGCTGCGCCGGCCGGGTAGAGTTCGAAGAGCACGGCAAGCGCGCGCTCGGCCTCGGCAAGCATGCCGCGGTCGCGGACCAGCCTGGCGTACTCGAGCAGTTCCATGCCGCGCCTGCCGCCGAGCTGGTCGGAGAGCGTGTGCGCCTCGAGCGCCTCGTCCATCCTGCCCACGAGCGCGTAGAGGCTGCCCGCGAAGCTGAGCTCCTGCGGTCGCGCGTTCTCGCGCCCGGCGATGGACGTCGCCCAGCGCTCGACGAGGGCCCGGTCGCCGCTCGTCTCGAGGACGCCCTCAACCATGTTCATCCCCCACTGGACCATCCCGGGGTTCGCGATCACGGCGTTGAGACACTCGGCGATCACCTCTTCGTTCTGCCCGGTGGCGGCGTACGCCCGGGCGAGCTCCTGACTGAACAGGTGGTCCTGCCTCGCGCGCGCGCGTCCCTCGAGGTACGTCTCGATGGCGTACTCGAACATGCGGTGTCGAACCTCGAGCGACCCGACCTCGGAGTAGCCACCAAGATCCACCTCCCGCTCCCGCATCGGTTCGATCCACATCGCGTGAGCCTCGTCGGCCCGACCCTCCCGCGCCAGCGCGGAGCCAAGCTCCATCGTCGCGCGCCGATCACCCGGGTTCCTCGTCAGATAGTCTGTCAACAGAGGGATGAGATCGTCGCGGTCTCGGCCGGCCTGTGCGTAGGTTCGCGCCAGCGCCCAGAAGACCGCAAGATCCTCAGGGTACTCGGCGAAGAGCTCCTCGGCCAGACCGATGGCCCGTTCATACTCCTCGAGCGCGAGCGCCCGCCGGACATCGGTGATCCGCGTCGCGATGGTCTCGTCCTCGTGGATCTCCCGCGCCGACGCAGGAGGCGTCACAGGCGCCAGTGACAGGAGCAGCACAAGCGTGCCGGCCACCAGCGCCGGGATCGCGGCAGCGACCACCCGGCGGATTGCCGATCGTGATGAGATGCTCTGTCGGCTCCGCGTCATTCACCACCCCCTTCGCTCCCACCACCATCTTCCGTCGCATCGGGCGCGCTGGTGCCTTCAAGACCGTCGCTCGAGTCATCCTCCATATCGCGGGCGAGACTCTCGAAGTACGCGCGGATGAGTTCGCGGTACTCGGCCGGGTACTCACGCTGCATCGCACGCAACAGATCCTCGCGAAGTTCGCGCCGCGCCCGGGTGATGTCGTCGGTGAGCGCGTCGGGTGAGCTCCGGCGGTACGCTTCGCCGACGCTCGACCGGCGCTCCCGCGTGTAGTCGCGTCGTCGGAGCGAGCGCTGCGCATCGAGGAGCCGCGAGAGGATGCGCTTCTGGCGATCGACGGCTTCCTGCGACGCGCCATGCTCCTCCATCTCAGCCAGCGTGCCCTCCATCTCTTCGACCGTGTCGTCGAGGCGCCCCAGAACCTCCGAACGGTTCCCGAACTCCTCGGCCAGACGCTGTGCCTGCTCCATCAGCCGCTCCTGCTCCGCGCGCATCCGTGCAAGCTGCTCCTGATGTGACATGCTCCCCTGCTCACCCATCTGCTGTCTGAGCGCCTCCGTCATCTGATTGAGCTGCGCCTGCTGCTCCGCCATCTGCGTGAGCTGCTGCATCATCTGCTGGAGCGCTCCCGAGCCGCCGCTGGAGGAGCTCGACTGGTTCGACGTGAGAAGCTCGACGATCAGCCCGTTCACGCGTTCGAGCGCAGCCTGCACGTTTGCCTCGGCCGCGCGCGCGCTCTCGGCGGCCAGGTGCTGTGCTGCCCGCACCATGTCGCCGCGCACCATGGAGATCTTGCGGTAGGTGGCCGGGTCGATCTCGAACGAATCGTTCGACACGCGGAACAACCGCTCCGCGATGTGGGCGAGTGATTCGGCAAGATCGGTCTGCTTTGCGACAAGCAGCACGAGTTCGGATCGCGCGAGTCCTGGACGATCCGAGACGACCTCGAGTATCTCCTCCTGTTCGACCGAGACCGCAAGGAGCTCGTCGATGGCACGGAGCGTCGCCTCGCGGTCGCGTGCCTGGAGACTGCAGGCCATCGAGCCCTTGCAGTTGGAGAGTCTCGAGAAGAGCGATTTGAGATCGCTCGACGCGGACTCGCACTGCGCCGCGGCCTCCTGCGGTTTCATCTCGCCGAGCTTCTGTGCCGCGTCCTGCATCTTCTGCGAGGTCTCCGACTGCTGGAGCTGATCGAGCGCCTGCTGCATCTCCGCGGCTGCCTCCGGGTCGACCTCCTGCATCTCCGCGATGGCCTTCTCGAGGTCACGCTTGAGCTGCTCGAGCTCCGCCGTCATGTCCTGCTGAGCACCCGCCATCTCGGCGCTCTGCTCGGCGTCGGGCGACTCCATGCCCATGCTCTCGCGCGCCATCTGCTCCTGCCGCTCCGCCAGATCCTCGGCGCGGTCTGCGACATCGGCGAGGCTCTGCTCCGCCTTCGCGCGCTTGAGGAGATTGAGCGTCTGCTCGAGTCGTCTGAGATAGTCGTCCTGCGTGAAGGTCATCTGCTCCATCGCGGAGCTCATCTGTTCCGGGCTGACCTCACGCATCGCCTCGCGAATCTGCTCGAGGAGCCGGCGCATCTCGTCGGTCGCCACCTCGTCGAGAAGCTCCGTTATCTGGTCGACCTTCTCGAGCGTCTCCAGTGTGACCCGGTCGGTCTCGCTCATCTGATCACCGAGGTCGGCCATCCGCTCGGCCATCTCGGACACCTGCTCCGCAACCTGCTCCTGACGCTCGAGCGCCTGCTCGACCCGCTCTTCGTCCTGCCAGTCAAGCTCCGGATCGCTTCTGACCTCCTCCTCGAGTTCGTCGAACTCCTTGCGCACCTCCTCCTGCTCCTCCATCAGCTCATCGAGATCGTCGATGATCTCGTCCTGCTCACCGACGGCGTCGCTGTAGAGTTCGGCCATCGATGGGAAACGAAGCAGATAGCTCTCGCTTCGCGAGCTCTTCGGACCGTTGACGAGATCGCCGTCGAACACCTCGGCATAGTAGACGAGCATCACTCCCGGCAGGAGACCGGTCTCGGAGAGATCCCACACGGTCTCGAGAACGACCTCGCGCTGCCCTCGGGAGCCATAGCGCTGGAGCGTCGAGACGACCTCCTCAGCGGAGCCCTCGAGCGAGTACCGGATATCGATGCGAGTCACGCCGTAATCGTCGATGCCCGAGATCGACAGTGGAAGCATCATCTCACGCGGAACGTCGCGGTCCTCGCCCGGTTCGACGATGCGGACGAGCGGACGCTCGTCCCGGATGGCGGCTATCGTATAGGTCGGTGGGGTCGCATTGGCCAGCCCGTCCGTGTCGATCACGTGAATGGAGTAGGCGTCATCCCCTGAGACGGTGAACCGACCGGTGAACGTGTCCGGCCCGAGCCGCTCCATCTCGATGTCCGCTCCGGAGACCAGACCGAGCCGCGCCGACTCCAGCGGCTTGCTCGCGCTCAGGGTCACACTCACGGATGTCCCGGGGAGCGCGGTGACATCGCCGCCGGTGTCGGTGCTCCGTCTGGGCACGAGTCCACTGTATGAGGGGAATGCGAGTTCGACGTCGAGTCCCGTGATGAACGGCGGGTCGATGACGGCCACGTCGAACGACAGGCTCGCGCCGCCGGCGAGCGCCACGGAGTACGAGAGCGGTGCCCGGATGTCGTGAATGGTCTCCAGATGGCTCGCCACCTCGGCGCCGTCGCCGTCGGGCTCCACGAGCGTCCGCTCCGTTTCCTGCATCGCGCGTGTCACCGGGACCTCGCCGCCTCGGTCGACGATCAGCGCGGGCGCGGCGTACACGGCACCCGGCATGAGGACGAGCTGTGCCTCGACCTCCAGGTCGTCTCCCGCGACGACGGTCACGTCTCCGGGATAGACGATCAGCGCGACACCGGGGCGCGTCTCCCTGTCCAGCGGCTGCCGCAGCCGGTCGAGCGCCGGTCCCAGCCGCTGGCCCATCGCGAAGAAGCCGGCCGCACCGACGGCGACGAGCACGAGGAGCGCGACCCCCGAGCGCCCGAGCCCACGCGACCGCTCGGCGGAGCCGAGATCCAGCCCGGCGATCTGCTCGACCGTCCTGACGATGAGTCCGTCGATGAGATCGACCGAGTAGCCTTGCCGTCCTGAGCCGCGCTTTGCCCACAGCTCGGTCGCCGACTCGAGACTCTCGCCGAGCTCCGGGTAGCCGCGTTCGATGCGCGCGGCGATGGCGACCGGATCGATCCGACGGACCACCGGACGAGCGACGCGTGTGATCAGCGCGTAGGCCACGACCCCCAGAAGGACAAGCATGAGGATCATGCGCAGAAGCGGTGGAATCGGAAGGAAGCTCTCGAGCAGGAGAAGCAGGAGCGACCCGCCTAGCACGACGACCAGCACGTGGAGCAGACCGGCGGTGACCGCCCGCATCCTCCACTGCCGACCGACGGTGTGGATCCGCCGGAGGAGTTCGGCGTGTCCCTGCTCGGGTGCGCGATTCATCTCGTGCCTTTCAGCTGCGGTATCTCTCTGCCGCCTCTGTAATGGAGCGATCGCCGACGCGGGGCCCGGATCGGCACTCCATCGCCGCGCTGCTCTAGTGCGTCAGCGCGTACACCACGATGTTGATGCCCATCTTCAGCGCCGCCTCGTGCTTCTCGGGCGGGTCATCATGGACCTCGGCGTCCTCGAGACCGTCGCCGATGTCCGTGTTGAAGCTGTAGAACACGACGAGCTCGCCGTTGAGGTATGCCCCGTAGCCGTGCGGCGGCCCGCCGTCGTGCTCGTGGATCTTCGGCAGGCCCTCACGGAACTCGTAGAACGACGTGTAGATCTCGTGGTCGAACGGCAGCTCGACGAGCGGGCTCTCCGGCAGAACCTTCGACAGCTCCGCGCGGAACGATGCGTCCATCCCGTAGTTGTCGTCTGCCCAGAGGAAGCCGCCCCGCTCGAAGAACTTACGAAGGTTCGCGACATCCTCGGGCGCGAACTGGACTCGTCCGTGTCCGGTCATATGGATGATGGGATAGGTGAAGAGCTCCTCCTGGTCGGGCGCCACCGAGGCCGGCCGTCTCGCGACCGCCACGTCGGTCCGCTCGGCGAGAGCGTCGAGCAGATTCGGGAGCGCCGTCGGGTTCGCATACCAGTCACCGCCTCCGCGGTACTTCAGCTGCGCAATCGTGACACCGCGACCGTCCTCTGAGGCGCGCGCCGCGCGCGCGGGTCCGCCGCCCACGTGCGCGACCACCAGAACCGCCGCCACAAGCACACGCACTGTTCTCATCGACCGCCGCTCCATAGCTCCCTCCGGTACTTCCCTTAGACGCAGTGCCGGCCGCTCAAGTTCATCGCGCGTCCGCGAATCCGCCGCCGCGCGCACCACTGCTGCAATGCAGAGACGGCGCTCACGGGGAGCGCCGCCTCCATTCTGACTGCCGGCGTCCGCCGCGCCGGCCGAACGTCTGTCGTTCCGCTGCACGGCTCTCCGCCCGAGAGGCTACCCGTGCCTCCGGCGCCTGCGCGCCTCCTGCTTGATCTGCCACTCGACAACGAGCGGGCTGGCCACGTAGACCGACGAGTACGTACCGACGATCACACCGACCATGAGCGCGAATGCGAAGTCCTTGATGACCTCGCCACCGAAGATGAACAGGCAGACGACCACGAACAGCGTGGTCAGTGAGGTGACGAGCGTCCGCGACAGCGATTCGTTGAGACTCGTGTTGACGATATCGACGAAGCTCTTGCCGTAGAGCTTCCGCCTGTCCTCACGAATACGATCGTAGATGACGATCGTATCATTCAGTGAGTATCCGACGATGGTGAGGAACGCGGCGATGACCGGAAGCGTGATCGCGCGGCCGGTGAGCGAGAACAACCCGAGCGTGATGAGCACATCGTGCACAAGCGCAGCGACGGCGCCCGCGGCGAACTTGAACTCGAATCTCAGGGAGATGTAGATCAGGATGCCGATGAGTGCGTAGATGATCGCCATCGTCGCCTTGGCCCTGAGCTCCTCGCCGATCTTCGGTCCCACGAGCTCCTCGCGCATGAACGACGCGGTGTTCCCGGGGTTATCGGTATTGAGCCGCTCGAGGATGCGACCGGCGAGATCGTCGGCCTCGGCGTCCTCCGCCATCAGCCTGATGATCGCCTCGCGGTTGCCGCCGAAGTGCTGGATCTCCGCCTCCTCAACCCCGACCGCCTCCAGCGACTCACGGACACTCTCCGCGGTAATGGCCTGGTCGAACTTCACCTGCAGCAGGACGCCGCCCGCGAAGTCGATACCAAGCTTGGGACCCCCCTGAACGGCCAGCGAGATCAGACCGATCAGGATGACGACCGCTGAGAGAATGAACGCGGCCCTCCGGTGACCCAGGAAGTTGATGTGCGTGCCGACCAGAAACTCCATCTTCGTGACCTCCAGTGCCGGGGCGTCACGAGCGCCCGGCCGACTTCGCTAGATGCTCAGGTGCTTGACGTTCCAGTGTGATGTGAAGAGATCGAACACGACACGCGTCGCCACGATCGCCGTGAACATACTGGCGATGATGCCGAGCGAGAGTGTGACCCCGAACCCCTTGATCGTCCCCGTTCCGAAGTAGAGCAGAACACCGGCGGCGATGAGGGTCGTCACGTTCGCGTCCATGATGGTCAGGAACGCCCTCTCGTACCCGTCGCGAATCGCTGCGCGGATGGTCTTCTGATTGCGAAGCTCCTCGCGAATGCGCTCGAAGATGAGCACGTTCGCGTCGACCGCCATGCCGATCGTCAGGATGATGCCCGCCAGACCGGGCAGCGTCAGCGCGGGCCTCGGGTCGACCGGGAGCGACGACATCAGCGCGATGATCAGGAGCACGTTGACGACGAGCGCCAACACCGCTATCGCGCCGGCGGCCTTGTAGTAGATGAGCATGAACAGCACGACCAGCAGGAACCCGATGAGCATCGCGCGGACGCCGAGGTTGATCGAGTCGCGACCGAGCGACGGACCGACAGTCCGCTCCTCGATGACCGTCATCGGAGCGGGCAGACGGCCGGCGCGGAGCACGATCGCGATGTCGCTCGCCTCCTCGTCCGTGAAGTTGCCCGTCAGCGACGCCGGCGTCCCGGCCGGGATCCTCGACTTGATGACGGCGGCCGATTGGACGACGTCGTCGAGAACCAGCGTGACGTAGTTGCCGATGTTCCTGCCCGTGTAATCCGCGAACGTCCGGCCGCCCGAGCGCGAGAGCCTGAGCGATATGCCGGGAGCGTTCGGGTAGTCCTGATCGAGCCCCGGTCTGACATCCGCCGAGACCACCGACGAACCGAGCATGACGGGCTCGTTCTCGAGGACGTAGAACCCGCGGTAGTCCTCGCCGTCATCCGAGAGCACGCGGGTATCCGCGTGCCAGGCGAGACGGTAGCGTGGCTTCGTGGGATCGTCCGGGTACGTCGGAAGAACCTCGGCGAGGTCAAGACCCGCCAGCTTCGCCTTGGCCCACGCCACGTCGCTCTCCGCCATGAACGGCAGCTCGCCGGGGAACCGAAGCCTCACGGAGAACGGACGCTCACGCTCAAGCCGCTCGGTCTCGGAGAGCGGAAGACCCGTCTCCGTCTCCATCGAGATCTCGCCGCTGGCGAGCATCTGCTCGGAGAGTGCGCGGTCGATCGCCCGCAGGACGATATCGGTATCCTCCATGACAGCGACCGGCATGAACTCGAGAAGAGCGGTCCGCCCGATGAGACGCTTGGCGCGCTGCTCGTCCTGAAGACCCGGGAGCTGGACGATGATCCTGTCGTCACCCTCGATCTGGATCGACGGCTCGGCCACGCCGAACTGGTCGATACGATTGGTGATGACCTCCTGCGCCCGAGCCATGACGTCCTTCGACTCGTCCGCCGACAGCCCCTCCTTCTCGACCTCGAGCACCATGTGCATGCCGCCCTGCAGATCAAGACCGAGCCGGATCGCGTTCGCCTCGAGCTGCTCGACCTGGTCGGTGGACAGCGCCGCGAGGTCCTCTTCGCTCATCGAGAGGAACCGGAACGTGTACGACGCTCTCCAGGCCGCCAGAATGACGACCACAAAAACCAGGAGTACCTTCCATCGCATTTTCGGTGTCATGCACTTCCTCCACAACACGCCGGGACGACTCCCCCGGAGCGTTCAACGAGGTTCCCGTGTGGCAAGTTAACTTCTGATTCTACCGGGTTATGCGCGGTCTGGTCAACGGCAAATGGCCCCCAATGAGGCCCGCGGGGCTACTCCCCCGCCTCGAGAAGCGCCAACATCTCCGCCACGGCCGCCTCCATCCCGACGATGACGGCCCGAGCGATCAGGCTGTGACCGATGCTCACCTCCTCGATCTCCGGAATCGATGCGATGGGGCCGATGTTCAGATATGTGAGTCCGTGGCCGCCGTGGGCGGCGAGACCCATCTCGTTCGCTGCGATGGCCGCGACGCGGACCTTCTCGAACTCGCGTTCGACCTCGTCGGCGTCCTCGGCCTCCGCGTAGATACCGGTGTGGAGCTCCACGATGTCGGCGCCGACCGCCTTCGCTCGACCGACCTGAACGACGTCCGGATCGATGAAGATGCTCACGGCGATCCCCCGCCCCTTAAGACGCTCCACGGCGTTCCGCACACGGTCCTCGTCGGCGATGATGTCGAGCCCTCCCTGCGTGGTCAGTTCGCCCTCGCCCTCCGGCACGAGCGTGACCATGTCGGGAACAAGCTCGCAGGCGATGTCGAGCATCTCGTCGGACGTGCTCATCTCCAGATTCAGCACGCCCGCCACCGTGTCGCGCAGAACCCTGACATCACGGTCCTGAATGTGCCGGCGATCGCCGCGAAGATGGATGGTGATGCCGCACGCGCCGGTGAGCTCGGCGAGAACCGCACCCCATATCGGGTCCGGCTCGCTCGCCATCCGCGCCTGACGGACCGTCGCAATGTGGTCGACGTTGACCGACAGTCTCATGTGGTGCCTCCCGCAGTTCAGTGTGTTGGATCTCTCCATGAGCTTCGACCCGCGTGTGCGGAGCTACTCCACGAGCTCGGATACGAAGACGATCTCGATACCGCGCGCCCGCATCTCGGGAAGACCGCGCTTGAGCGCATCCAGCGTCTCCGACTTCGGGTGTCCGATACCGATGGCAAACCCGTTCCTGCGTGCCGCCTCCTCAAGCGCGCGGAGTCGGCCCGGCACATCGAGGCGTCCGGTCTCATCCAGATAGCTGTCGAGGAAGAGAGTATTCCGGCCCGCCGGGATCCCCGCGCGTCGTGCCTCCGCGTACGCCACCGAGCTGGGGGTCGTCACGCTGTCAACGAAGAAGAAGCCACGCTCCTTGAGCTCCCCCATCACCGCCCGCATGTGCGGCTGTCTGGTCGTCAACCGGGAGCCCATGTGGTTGTTGGCTCCCCGCGCGTGTGGGATCTCATCGAGCACAGCGCGCGTCAGGGAGCGGAGTTCATCGGCTGTGTGACGCTCCAGCAGCGCTCCGTCACCGGGGTTGGCGTCCGGATAGCTCTCGGGCTGCATCGGAATGTGCGCGATGATCTGTTTGCCCGCCTCATGCGCCTCGTTCGCGATTCTCCTCGTGTACGGGCACTGCGGGAGCACCGCGATCGTGATGGGGTCCTCGAGCGCGAGGAACCCGAGCGTCGTCTTCGCCCGGTTGTACCCGAAATCATCGATGACGATGGCGACTCGCGGGGCGGCATCCTCCCGCCTCGCGACGATGGGCGCGTCCCCCCGTTCGGTCTCCTTGAGCACGATGTGATGCGTCTCGATCTTCCCGAGTCCGAAGCGGAGATCGAGTGACTGGAGACCTCTCCAGTCGGCGTCGGTCTCTCGAACACGGATGAGCTTCCCGCCCGAACCACGCATGGCCTCGGTCAACGCGAGGTTGCACTCGTAGAGACTGGTCCCCGCGGGGATACGTCCCGTCTTCTCCCAGTGCGGAAGCAGATAGCCGAGTGTGTCGAGTTCGGCGCGCTCGGAGCTCACGGCGGTGATGTGGAGGCGTGCCAGCGCGTCATCGAGCGCCGCGTCCAGTCGTTCGGCGCGCTCGGTGATGTCGCGCTTCCCGAAGATGCGCTCTCGGACCATGCCCGCTCTGCCGCTCGAGAACAGCTCGGCGACGCCGACCATCACGATCAGCGCGAGCGCGATGACGATCAGCCAGAGACGGATAATGGAGAGCACCCGCCGAATCCTCTCGTCGCGCTTCTTCTGGGCTCTGGTTCGGGCCACAACGGTCCCTTCGCATTGGAAGCCGCATCGTGGGCTGAACGACACGGTGAGGGTCTATCCATGGTACAGGCGAGACTCCGTGCTGACGCGGCGTGGAACTCCGCTGATCGTCTGGATTCTAGGCCCGGTGCAGATGGGAGTCAACAGCAGGAGGCGATCGGCGACAGATGAAGACAGCGCCGGCCAGGGACAGAGAAAACGGGGGACGGTCTCCCGTCCCCCGTGAATCGTCTGTTCCTCATGCTCAGCGCGCTGCGGCGGTGGTCCGGCTACCGGAACATCGCCTTGAGATCCGTGATAGAGACCAGCTCGAAGTCGCCAGGGATCGTCGGGCGCGCGGGATCGTCAATATCCTCCCACTTGTAGATCTCCCAGAGCGTCTCACCGTTCGGCCCGGTCTCGATCGGATCCTCGGAGAACGTGTACTGTGCGGCGGCATTGGCCCAGAGGGTCAGGTCGTTCGGCAGATACACGAAGAGGTCGACATCATACACGGACCTGTACATCGGCGGATCCTCAGGGTTCGGCCCTGGGATCTCCTCCTCGCTCCCGAGCTGTGTCAGCGTCAGCGCGATCGAGATGACATTGGTGCCCTCGTCGAGCATATTGTGGGTGATCTCTGAGTCCTCGGCCTTCCCCCAGTACTGCGGCAGAGGGTTCTGCGGATCGTTGAGGTCGTCCGGGTTCAGCCAGAACGTGAAGTCTTCGGCGAAGAGGAGGTCATACTCGTCGGCCTCCATCTCCTGATACGACCTGATGAGATTGTGGATGACGTTCGGGCGGGTCGTCCGTTCCTTGTAGCCGCCACCACCGCCACCGGGCGGGTCCCCGCCCTCGGGCGCGAACAGCGAGCAGCCTGCAAGACCCAGTGCAAGGGCAGCAAGAAGGATGATGGCCAGTGTCGGCCGCGCGGATGGTCTGATCATCGTGAGATCCCTCCTCAGTGTCCTCACTCACACTACTGGAACATATCAAGAACCGGGCGCGTTGTCAACGTCTTCACCATGCCTGGTCGCCCGGCCGAGCCCGCAACTCGCTGCAGGGCAACAGGTTCCGAGACACGTTGAACCATGGATATGAGTGCAATCCTCGTGCCGACAGGACCCGGCAACGAGTAATTGGACGCATCGAAGTGGCGAGTATTCGGCAGTCGCCCGCACGCGGAGTCTGTTTGCCACGCTGCACTACTGGCGGTAGTCACCGCGGAGCACACCCCAGGTCTCATTCTCGGATGGCTCCACCGTCCGGCTGTCGACCCAGCGGTAGATGGCCCAGCTTGACTGTTCGCGGCGCATATGGAGCGTTGCCTGGCCCTTGTAGGTGATCTCCTCGTTGATGTTCTGTCCGGACTGCCAGAAGATCGTCAACACGTAGTCCTCGCGCCGGTACATGTCATCTCCACTCTCGTCGGTGGACTCCACATTGATGAACGTCACATTGATATCGGATGCGCTGGCGAAGATCGCCTGGGTCGCCTGGGTCTCATCGTCCTTGCCCCAGTCGGCGTATCGAACATCGCCCTCAGCCCCGGCATCGATGTAGTCCGACGGATCAACTTCAAACACGTAGTCGTCCGTGAAGCAGTCCGAGATGTTCCCGATGTTCTCGCCTTCGAGTGCAGCCTTCAGATTCTCGCGGAGGATCGTGGTGGTCACCGGCGTCTCCCAATTGTCCGCGACATCGTCCGGGGGTCCATCGGGGTCTCGCGGACTGAACAGGCAGCCGGCCGAAGACAGCAGGAGTGCGAGAAGCCCTATCAGGATGAAGTGTGCTCGCCTGTTCACTAGAATGTCCTTTCGAGCGAGATGGACGCATTCCAGACGTCCTGCTGGCGCTCGTTGATGTTGGGCGCGTCCCTGAGGGTTCTCGAGACCGACGCACGGAGCTTCGTACCGTTCTCGAGGTCGTGACTGATGCTCGCCTTACCCTGGAGACTCGTATCGTGCTTCTCCCAGGAGAGCCGTCTCGTGTCTCCCTCGAGCACCCACTTCATTGAGACGTTGTAGTCCTGCTGGACTTCAAGTTCGACCAGGCCAAACAGGTTGTACCGAACGAGGATCGTCAGCGTGTGCGTATCCCGTTCGCTGCTCTTCCCGTAGCGCTCGATCCCGTCGTCACCCTCGACATAGCTCCCCTCATCCTGTCCGCGGTAGCGGTGCGTGAACGTCGTGTTGATGCGGTCCATGATCCGCCAGGTCAGATCTGTTGTGACACCGAAGTTCCGGATGAGCGAATTCGAGCTCGTGTCGAACGTGTAGAAGAAGTAGTCGGCCGAGAGCTCGTACTTCTGATCGACGCTCACGGTCGGACTGAAGACCTTCCTGATGGAAGGCTGGATGCTGTAGGTGTTCGTCGTCTTGTTGTCGCCGGTCCTCGATGTCCGGATGTAGATGAGTTGGCTCTCCTTCACGCGCATCAAGAGATCGGCGGAGATATCGGTCCGGGGCTTGTAGCTGAGCGTCACCGTCGCCTCCTGGTTGAGAAGGTCTCGGTCCTGGTCGTTCTCCTCCGGATCGTCGTAGTGAAATGAGAGGAGCGAGACGCTCCCCCGGAACGTGCTGCTGAGTTTGGAGTTGAACGTGTGCATGATCGTGGTGCCGAAGCTGTCGCTGTACGTGTCGCCGGTCTGGATGCTGAATTGGTCGCTTCGGTCCTTCTTGGAGGAGAGCTGGGCGGAGAACGTGGTCGCTCCAAGCGAGTAGTCGAGCTTGCCGTTGACACTTCGCGAGCGGATATCGCTGTCCCTCGTCGTCTCGACGATGTAGTACGTCTGGTTCCTTGTGTAGGTGTAGCCGAAGTCCATCCCGAGGTTCGCAAGCGGCTGGAACTCCGTGCTGAAGTCCAGGCCCTCACTCTCCTGGTCGCGCTGCTCCGTCTGGCCCTCTTTGGGATACTGGGTCTCGGAGTACGACCGGCGCGCGTCGGCTTTGAACAGGTGCCCGGCCCACTCGTAGTCGAAGTCGGCACTCAGTGCGTGACTCACCGACTCGTCGGTGCTTTCGAAGTCTCCCTGTTTCGAGTCCAGCACCGAGTGTCGACCCGTGTAGCTCACAGTTGAGTCTAGGTTCTCAACGATCTCGTAGCCCAGCGTCGCGGACACATTCTGAGTCGAGCCGTTGCTGGTGATGTCGGCGTAGTCGTTGCGCTCGATGCCGGCGGACGCGCTGAGGCTCGTCGAGAACCCTGAGAAGTGCGTCTTGCTGTAGCTGGTCGAGAAGTCCATCGTTTCCTTCTCGCGAGACGTCTCGACCTCGGTCGGCCTCCCCGGATTGCGCGTGTCGATCTGATAGGAACGATTGAACTTCACGCCCATGCCGACGGCGCCGGTGAGATTGTAGTTGAGCCCCGCCCTCCAGGTCTCCTGGCGGTTCTCGCGATTGAGGATCTCATCCTCTTTGGTCGTGATGCTGGCCGACGAGTTGAACTTGAGCTTCTTCGAGAGAGGGTAGTTCATGGTGAAATCATGTCCCCACGTCCCGATCCCCTCATCGCGTTTGTACGTAAGCTTGTAGACCGGGTGAAACTCCGGCTCGAGTTCGGCGACGCGCGGGCGCGTCCCGGGACCCGTGTTCTGGAACGACTCCATGTGCTCGTTCATGGCGACCGGCGCGTTTCCTGCCAGGCTGTCGGCCGGAGCTCCGAGGGTGTCGCCGGGCGCTCCCCCACCGAGTGTGTCGCCCGGCGCTCCGACGCCCTCTCCATCCGACGCCTCCCCGTCTTCGACGGGTGGTGGCTCAGCCGTCTGCCCGTACGCTGCTCCCCCCATCGTCACAACGACAGCAAAGAGCACAACCAGCAGCAGCGCGATGTGGGAGGAAGTCTTCACGGCGTCTCCGCGGTACCTATGGCGAGCGCGATGCGCTCGAACTCCTCGACCGAAAGCGTCTCCCCGCGACGGGAGAGATCGATGCCCGATGCCCTCTGGAGTCCCTCCACCGTTGCTCCCCGCTCGCCGAGCAGATCCGCCAGCGCTCCGCGGAGCATCTTGCGCCGCTTGCCGAACGCGGCCGCCACAACGGTCTCGAATGTGGTCCTCTCGGCGTCGCGCACAGGCGCGGACTCGAAATCGATCTCGATGACGCGCGAGTCGACCTTGGGCTTCGGCGTGAAACATGTCCGCCTGATCGTGAAGAGCTGCCGCACGACCGCGTGGAACTGAACGACGACCGATAGCCTCCCGTAGTCGCTGGTCCCCGGTCCCGCCGTGAGTCGGTCGCCGACCTCGGCCTGGACCATCAGCACGGCCCGCGAGATGTGCTCGCCGGCGTCGATGAGGCGCGCGATGAGCGGGCTCGTGACACTGTACGGTATATTGCCCGCGACGACGAGCTTCTCCCTGTTGAACTCCGAGCACGCCGCGGCGAGGTCGAAGTCGAGGATGTCACCGGCGACAAGCGTGACTCCCGCTGGCTCACCGTACTCCTCCGTGAACGCCCGTACGATGCCGGAGTCCAGCTCAACCGCGATAACGTGGCCGGCGCGTTCGGCAAGACCGAACGTCAGAGCTCCGAACCCCGAGCCGACCTCCACAACGAGATCGTCGGGGCGGATGGCCGCGGACTCGACGACCTTATGTATGACGTTTTGGTCGTCGAGGAAATTCTGCCCGCGGTCTTTCGATGGCGCAAGCCGATACTTCGACAGCATCGACGCAGGAGAGCGCGCATCCACCGCTCAGCCTCCCCGCACACGGAAGCTCGCACCGAGTTCCGTCGCGACCTTCCGTGACGCTTCGATATCAACCTCGGGAACGTTGACCACACTGGCCGTGACCTCGAGCCCCGCCTTGAGACTCTCCCGGATGAACGCCTTGACGTGGTCGTACGTGTCGGACCCGTATGCCGGCTTGCAGATCTGCTCGTAGACCGCGGCGCTCTCCGCATTGAGGCTGACCGAGACAGCATCCGCCGCCTCCGCGAGCTCCGGAGCGACGTTCCTGTTCCAGATGAGGCTCGCGTGGCCGTTGGTGTTCACGCGCACGCGCCCACCAGCCTCGCGCACCGCCCGGCCGACCTCGAGCAGCACATCGAGACGAACCGTCGGCTCGCCGTATCCGCAGAAGACGATCTCCTTGTAGTGCGTCGGATCCCCGATGGCCTCGAGCAGTTCCTGGGCGGTCGGCTCGTGGTCGAGTCTCAGATTGTATCCCCACAGCACGTCGGTCTGATAGCGGATGCAGAACTCGCACTTGTTCGTGCAGCGGTTCGTGATGTTCAGATAGAGATTGCCCCACATCTCGTAGGCGATCGACGGCCGCGGCGGCTTGATACCATAGAGGCGCATCGCGTTGCCCGTGGTCTGTCTTGCCACATCGTCGTACGACATTCCGGTCGCCGCAGCGATCGCCTCGGCAACACTGACGATGAAGGCCGGCTCGTTCCGCCTCCGTCCCTTCCCCTTGTGAGGCTGTGGAGTCAGCCAGGGAGCGTCTGTCTCGAGCACGAGACGCCTGCGCGGGATCGTCCGCGCGACCTCGGCGAGCCGCCCGTTCCTCTCGAGTGTGATCGGACCACCGATGCCGATGTGGAATCCGCGGTCGACGACCTCGCGCGCGTACTCGGCGTTGCCGGGGAAGCAGTGCATCACCCCGCCGACCTCCCCCGCCTCCTCTTCATCGATGACGGTGAGCACGTCGTCGAGGGCATCGCGATTGTGGATGACGAGGGGAAGCCCCAGCCGCTTCGCCATCCTGATCTGACCGCGGAAGGCGCGGATCTGGTCTCCCTTCGGGGAGAGGTTGCGGTAGAAATCAAGCCCCGTCTCGCCGATGGCGACGACGCTCGGGTGCCCGGCGAGCCCCTCCAGCTCAGCTTCGAACTTGTGGTTCCAGAGCTTCGCCTCGTGCGGATGGAGCCCGGCGCTCGCGCGGAAGAACTCGTACCTCTCCGCGAGCGCGATCGAGCCGCGCGTCGTCTTGAGATCGAAGCCGATGTTGACCATGAAGCGCACGCCTGCGGCGCGCGCCCGCTCGATGACGGCCTCGCGGTCCTGGTCGTAGTCTTTGAGGTCGAGATGCAGGTGGGTGTCGACGAGCACCTAGCTCACCTTCGTTCCGGCCGGGAACTCGCGGTCGGGCACGAGCACGGTCAGACCGTCGCTGGTGGAGGCTGCAAGCAGCATCGCCTGCGACTCCACGCCGCGGATCGTAGCCGGCTCGAGGTTCGCGAGCACGAGGATCGTCTTCCCGACGAGTTCATCGGGCGCGTAGCTCTTCGCGATGCCCGCGACCATCTGGCGGACATCGCCTCCCCCGAGGTCGACCCTGAGCTTGAGGAGCTTGTCAGCCCCTTCGACCTTCTCGGCCTCCAGGACGCTGGCCAGCTTGAACTCGAGAGATTGGAACTGGTCAAAGCTGATCATCGGCTTTCCGTCCTTCCTGGGAGTGTCCTTCTCCGCCTTCGCGTCGCTCTGCGACGCGCCGCCCGACAGAACGTCGAACTTCGCTTTGAGGTCTTCGTCGGTGTACTTCGGGAACACGGGATCGCCCTTCGCGACCGTCGTTCCTGGCGTCCAGCCGTATCCCCAGGAGAGGAGTTCGTCGTACGGGATGTCCCCCGGCGTGAGCGTCTGCCCCAGCCGCGAGAGGATCTCCTCCGATTTCTCGGGCATGAACGGCCACGTCATGATGGCGACCTGCCTGACCACCTCGAGCACATCGAAGAGAACCTGTGTGAGCCGATCCGGATCACTCTTCGCGAGGACCCACGGCTTCTCCTCTTCGATGTACGCGTTCGCGCGTCGGACGAGTTCCCAGATGCGAGCGAGCGCGATCTGCGGTGCGTACTCGGTCACGGCCTTCGCCGCGTCCGCGGCGACCGACCTCGCCAGATCGACGAGCTCGTATCCGCCACCTCCGACGATCGTGCCCTCAGCCCGATACGCGACCTCGCCGCCGAGGAACTTCTCGACCATCGCGGTCGCGCGCGAGACGAGGTTGCCAAGGTCGTTAGCAAGCTCCGAATCGTATCGCGAGCGGAACTGCTCCCACGTGAAATCAAGATCCCTGCCGTACGTCCCCTCGCGCATGAGGAAGTAGCGAAGCGCACACGGGCCGAACATGTCGGACGCCTCAAGCGGGTTGACGATGACGCCCCGGCTCTTCGAGAGCTTCTGTCCCTTGAAGTAGACGAAGCCGTGACCGTAGATGGTCTTCGGAAGCGCCACACCGGCGCTCATGAGCATCGCCGGCCATATGACACAGTGGAACCGCGTGATGTCCTTGCCGATGAGATGTGTGTCGGCCGGCCACCAGCGCTTGAACGTCTCCTCGTCCTCACCGAATCCGACACCCGTGATGTAGTTCGTGAGCGCGTCGACCCAGACGTAGATGACGTGCGACGGGTCCTTCGGAAGCGGGACACCCCACTCCGACCCCGCGCGCGTCACACTGATGTCATCGAGACCGCCCTTGATGAGCTGGACGATCTCGTTCCTGCGCGATTCGGGCTGGATGAACTCCGGATGCTCCTCGATGTGTCTCAGCAGCGCGTCGGCGTACTTCGAGAGACGGAAGAAGTAGTTCTCCTCGCGGATCCAGGCAGGCTCCGTCCCGTGCGTCGGACAGTTCCCATCATCGAGGTCCTTCTCCTGGAGAAACGCCTCGCACGACTCGCAGTAGTAGCCCTCGTAGTGGCCCTTGTAGACGTCATCAGACAGCGCCTCGAACAGAAGGCTGAGGCGACGCTCGTGTTCGTCACTCGTCGTCCGGACGAACCGGTCGAACGAGATCTCGAGCTTCTCCCAGATGTGGCGGAACACGCCCTCCATCTCGTCGCAGTACGCCAGCGGGTCCATGCCCTTCTCGCGGGCGGCGCGCTCGACGTTGAGACTGTGTTCGTCGTTGCCCATCTGGAAGTAGACATCGTCACCGAGAAGCCGATGATAGCGCGCAAAGACGTCGGCCGAGATCTTCTCGTACGCCGTCCCGATATGCGGCGCGCTGTTGACGTAGTCGATCGCCGTGGTGATGTAGTACTTGCCTGCCATCGTGTCCTCTCGATGTATCGGAGCGACTCCGCTACTCGTCGCCTCGAGCGATGCGTTCCGCCTCGCTCCAGTAGTCCTCCTTGACCTTCTCCGCCTCCTCGGTACCGACCGCTATGATCTTGCCCTTCTTGAAATCATCGAGCGTTACGGTGATCGGATCATCGTCCTTGCGGCCGAGCGTTACGGTTCTATGGAAGATGTCGGTGCCGATGACTTTGAACAACTCGCCTTCGATCGTCCCCTTCGTACCGACCTTGGGGAACTCCTTCTTGGACTGCGCGTACAGGTCGCGCTCGTATCTCAGACAGCACATCAGGCGCCCGCAACCGCCGGAGATCTTCGGGGAGCCCGGCGCGAGATGCTGCTCCTTGACCATCTTGAGCGTCACCGGATCGAAGTCGCTGATAACGCCGCGACAGCAGTAGTAGCGGCCGCAGCGGCCGAAGCCGCCCAGGCGACGGGCCTCATCCCGCACACCGATCTGTCGCATCTCGATACGCGTCTTGAAGATACTGGCGAGGTCGCGGACGAGCTTCCGGAAATCGACTCGCCGGTCCGATGTGAAGTAGAAGCGGATCTTGTTGCCGTCGAACTGCCACTCGACGTCAACCAGTTTCATCGGGAGGCTCTGGCGCGCGATACACTGCTGGCAGATGCGGTGCGCCTCCGCCTCCTTATCGGCCAACTCCTCGCGGCGCTCGATGTCGCCGGTCGTGGCGCGTCGGAGGATCGGACCGAGAATGCCCTTGTCCCTGAGCTTCTTGCTCGCCTCATCACCCTCGCGGATGATCACGCCGATGTCCTGGCCTCGGTCGACCTCGACGATCGCCTGATCGCCCGCGCGGAAGGGGATATTCCGCGGGTTCCCGAAGATGGCCTTCCGGCCGCCCTTGAACTCCAACTCGAAGGACTCGGGTGTTCCGCGAAGCACTCCGCCCGTCTCGTTCTCGGGCTCTACGTTCTCGGGCTCTACGTTCTCGGGCTCCACGTTCTCGGACCCTACATTGCCGGATTCTACGTTACCGGACTCCATGAGCTGCACCTCTCCTTGTCGACGCCCGCTTCCTCACGACCGCCAGGTCGAGAAGCACCGAGGTGAAGACGATCGACGGGTTCGAGTAGCGCTCGATGGCCCGCCGGGCGTCGTCGATCTTGTGAATGAGCCGTTCGAGGTCGTCGACGTTCATCGTGTCCGCCATCCGCTCGATCTCCGCGCGGTGGCCTGCGTAGAGGATCTCAGGTTCGCCGGTCCCCCGCCGCTGCGAGAGCTGCAGCACGTCATGCAGCCACAGGAGCATCAGGTCGAGGAACTTCTGCTGCTCGTCACGCCCGAGACGGTACGCCAATCTGTTCGCCTCGTCGAGAAGCGATGACGCGGTCGTCAGCCGTGAGCCGCCCATGATGAGCGCCACGCTTCTGAGCTCGCCCGCGAGCCCGTCTCTGCCGGCGCGGACCGCAACACCCGGACACCCCTGCGACATCGCCGCAGCGGCCTTCGCCTCCTTCGGCTCGAATCCCAATCGCGGATCGGCCAGAAGCACGGCCTCCACGTCCTTCCGACGGAGCCGCCCGAACGCGACCCGCTGGCAGCGCGAGATGACGGTGGCCGGCAGCGCCGTTGGTCGCGACGTCGTCAGGATGATGACGGTCTGCTCCGGCGGCTCCTCGAGCGTCTTAAGGAGCGTGTTCGCCGCCTCGGTCGTCATTCGGTCGGCGTCGGCGATGATGAACACCTTCCACGGACCGATGTACGGCCGCTTGTTCGCCTTGACCACGACCTCAGAGAGCACCGTGTCGACGGAGATGACGGCCGTCTTCCTGCCGAAATCCTGCTCGCGGAATCCGGACTTCAACCCGGATGCCTTGAGCTCAGCGAGCTCCGCGGGTTTGATCGTCGTCGGGACGGGGAAGACCAGATGCGTGTCCGGGTGGCTCAGACCGTCCGCCATCCGACACGCGCTGCACGAACCGCAGCTGACCAGTCCATCCGCCTCACAGTGGAGCGCACGTGCGAACTCGAGCGCCGCCATCTCCTTCCCGACGCCGTCGGGGCCGTGGAAGAGATAGGCATGCGACAGCCTGTCGGAGGCATAGGCCGACGTGAGGAGACTGACGGCGGAGTCCTGCCCCTTGATCCTCTCGAGCCCCATCAACACTCCCGGCGCACAGCTCTGCCGAAAATCGGCGGAACTTCGCATCCTGACATAGCTTATCATTGTATCGCCCGACAAGGGGGGAATCAAGCCGATTCGGCCCGCCGGCGGGCCTGATGCAGCGCACCACCACGCCGCTACTGGGCGTCGGTCTCGCGTTCGGCGTTCGTGAGTCGGCGCAGGCGCTGCGCGATGTCGCGTGCCAGCGAGACGGCCGAGATCATGCTTCCCGGATCCGCCAGTCCCTGCCCGGCGAGATCGAACGCCGTTCCGTGATCGACGGACGTCCTCACGATCGGGAGTCCGAGCGTGACGTTCACACCGTCGGAGAACCCGAGGATCTTGATGGGGATCGTCCCCTGGTCGTGATACATCGCCAGGACGGCGTCGAATCCGCTCCCGGGGCCCTCACCACCACCGAGCCCCGTGAAGATCGTGTCGGCGGGGAACGGCCCCTTCGCCGAGATCCCGCGGTCGCTCGCCGCGCGAATGGCGGGGATGATCTCGTCATTCTCCTCAGCGCCGAAGATGCCGCCCTCCCCCGCATGAGGATTGAGACCGGTCACCGCGATCCGCGGCCGCTTCAGACCGAACCACAGCTCAAGACCATCATCGAGAATGACGAGCTTCTCGAGCACCCGATCGCGCGTGATGGCACGCGGGACGTCGTCGAGCGAGAGATGCGTCGTCACGAGCGCCACGCGCTTCTCTCCCGCGACGAACATCATGAGGTACTTGCCGGTCCCGCTCGTCCTGGCGAGGAACTCGGTGTGACCGGGGAACTCCGCACCCGTATCGATGATCGCCGCCTTCGAGACCGGCGCGGTCACCATCGCATCGAAGCTGCCCTCGAGACACATCTCCGCCGTCGCGCGGATGACCTCGAGCGATGCCCCTGCGCCCTCCGCCGTCGGCTTCCCGGGCGTGATACTCCCGACGGACTCACCGATCTCGATGCGTTCGATCTCGAGAGGAATTCCGAGCCGCTCGCTCCAGTCCTCCAGCACGCCGGGCGCCGTCACGGCGACGAGGTCACATCGCTCTCTGAGCTTCCGGACCGCGGCGGCCTTGAGGACGACCTCGGGGCCGACGCCGGCCGGATCACCCATCGTCAGCGCGATGCGCGGGCGGAGGTCGTGACTTCGACCGTTGTCAGAACGAGGTGACATCTCTCTCCTCCAACACATCATAGAGCGTCCGTGCCCGGGCCTTACTCACATTGCCGGTCGGGATCTCGGTGACGCGGACGCGGATGAAGCGGTCACGGAGATCGAGGATGATCTCGTCTCCGACGTGCACGTCGCCTCCCGCCCGGGCCTTCCGGCCCAGGAGCGAGACGCGGCCGCCATCGCAGGCCTGCTTCGCCATGGTCCGCTGCTTGATGAGTCGTGACAGCTTCAGAAACTGGTCGAGTCTCATGGTTCACCGCCGGCTACGACGCGTCCAGAAGCTCGGTCCGGA
The DNA here is from genome assembly GCA_964597945.1 of uncultured bacterium. Lineage (GTDB taxonomy): Bacteria > Joyebacterota > Joyebacteria > Joyebacterales > Joyebacteraceae > JAPEKQ01. The sequence goes on along the minus strand of CAZRAD010000009.1, from coordinate 6,351 downwards.
TGTCGATGAAAATCTCCTGCCGGAGTTCCTCCATCAGCTCCTGGAACCGCTCCTCGGCCCGCAGCCCGAAGATGTACTCCTTGAGCTGGTCGCGGATCTCGTCGAGCTCCGCGGTCCTCGGCTCCTCGTACTCGACGAGCTTGAGGATGTAGAAGCCGCCGTCGCCCTCGAGGATCTCGGTGATGCCGCCGACCTCGAGCGTCCGCAGCGCGGTCTCGAACTCGGCATCGAGATCGCCCGGAGCGAACCATCCGAGATCGCCGCCGCGCGCGCTTGACGCCTCATCATCCGAGTACCCGCCTGCGACCGCCGAGAAGTCAGCGCCCTCGACGAGCATCGTGCGAAGGCTGTCGGCGCGCGCTCGAGCACGGGTGACATCGTCCGGGCCGGGCGTCACGCGAGCCAAAATGTGGCGCGCACGCACGCGCTCCTCATCGCGCTCATCGAGGCGGATGATGTGAAAGCCGAACCGGCTCGGCACGACGCCGCTGACCTCGCCGACGGCGAGCGCGAACACGGCCTCCTCGAACTCCGGTACCATCATCCCGCGAGTGATCCAGCCGAGGTCTCCGCCGCGGGCCGCCGACGCGTCGTCGGAGTACCGCGCCGCGACCTCCTCGAAGGAGGCGCCGGCGTCGAGCTCGGCCCTGGCCGCGTCCAGGCGGTCGTATGCTGCTCGTTTGACCTCTTCGCTCACCTTGGGGGCGGACACGATGCCGGCAACATGAAACGCCTCGGGAACCGTTCCGACATCGGATGCGTTCTCTTCGTAGTATTCCTCGACATCGCGCCAGGTGACGTCGATCCTGCCGTGCACCTCTCTGCGAACGACCTGCTCGGCGAGCAGACGCTTCTCAATGTCCTCCCGGTAGATCTCCCTGAGGCCGACGCGCGACAGTCCCTCCGAGGCAAGAGCCGCATCGAGAGCCTCCGGTGAGCCGTGGCGCTGCTCGAGTTCGGTGATGCGACGGTCGAGTTCCTCGTCGAGGGCGCCCGGCGAGAGAAGGATGCTGTCACGACGCGCCTTGGCGACGAGGAGCATCTCGTCGACCATCTCACGGACGACGCTGGTGCGGTACTCGAGGACGTTGTTCTCGGTGAGCGCCTGGCCGCCGCTGCGCATGTTGAACAGGTAGAGCTCCTCGTCGATGTCGCTCTCGAGGATGATCTCATCGCCGACGACGGCGGCAATGCCGTCGACCTTCTGCCGCTCGGACACCGGCTCGGGCTGCGGTTCGGACTCGAGCTGCTCGGTGAGTCGCGGGGCCGCGCTCAATCCGGAGTCGTCGGGATCAAACTCGTCCGTCTGCGCCATCAGAGGTGTCGCCATCAGCAGGAGCGCGATCGACAACGCGAGTGCGTGCCATGCTGCCATCTTTTTCATAGTGTTCTCCTCTTACGGAGCGATGAACTCCGTCGTGTCCCCCTCCGCGGCGTCCTCTGCGGATGCCCCGGTGTCCTCGTCGACGCGCTCTCTCGAGGCCTGTCTGATGGCGGCCGTGTCGATGACGACAACGGCGCGTTCCTCGAGTTCGACAAGCCAGCTGTCGAACGCCTCACGACGCTGCTTCGACGTCAGGAAGTTCATCACAGCGGCGCGCTTCGAGTCGAACGACGGTTGCCCGGCGCCCGGATGACGATCGAGTACCTTGACAATGTGGTACCCGTATCCGCTCGCTATGACGGAGCTCACATCGCCGACCTTCAACGCGAACGCGGTCTCCTCGAGTTCGTGTATCATCTCGCCGCGGCGCACGTAACCCAGGTCTCCGCCGAGGGAGGCTGTCTGGTCGATGGAGAAGCTCTGCGCAACGGTCTCGAAGGGGCTTCCGGCCTCGAGCTGCGCGAGCGCACGTTCAGCCTCTTCCCGATTGCGCACGAGGATGTGCGCCAGCCTCACCTGAATTCCGTACTCGCTCCGGTGGTCGTCGAAGTACGCCTGAGCATCCTCCTCGGTCACGGGCTCGATCTCGTCGAGACGATGTCGGATGCACGCTTCGGCCACGAGCTCGCGCTCGATCTCCCGAACGCGCCGCTCGATGTCATCGCCGCTCCCGAACCCGAGCCGGCGTCCTTCCTGGTAGAAGAGCTCCGTCTTCACCCAGTTGTTGATGGCCTCCTGCTGATCCTCGAGCGTCATGACGGCAAGGTGCTGTTCGGGGATCGACGCGTAGAAGTCTGCGACCGAGAGCGATGAACCCCCGACGCGGGCCACCGTGCTCCCGTCACTTCCTTCGCCGCACCCGGCAAGCCCGATGAGCCCGACAGCGAGGACGGCGGCAACCACGACCAGTGCCTTCACGTTCCCTCCATGGCGGCGCGCGGTGCGCCAAGCAGCAGACGGCCGCCCCCGAGCGGTTTCCCGCAGGCGGGCGCGGCCGTCATGTTCCATCGTCATCAGTCGCTCGTGCGAGCGCTACCGCTCCGACTCCATCCGCATCTGCTGCATCTGTCCAACCTCGGACGGATCGGTGATCAGCCCGAGGTTCTCCTCGTGAATGGTCACATCCACGCTCGCTCTGATCTCATCGAGGAACTCGGCAAGCCTCGCCTCACGACGCTCGGCCGTCACGTGATCCACCACGCTCGCGCCGACCTCGTCGAAGGTCAGCTGCTCCTCTTCGTGTCTCTCGAGGACGACCACGAGCGCGTACCCGCCCGGTGCCCGGATCGGCTCGCTGAGCTCGCCGACCGGAAGCGAGAAGGCAGGCTCCTGCAGATACGACAGGCGTCCCTCGCCCTGCATGACGTTCTCGATGACACCATCGCGACTCTGACTCCAGCTGTCGATCGAGTGGGTGCGGATCATATCGATGAAGTCAGCCTCGCCCTCAAGGATCTGCTGACGGATCAGATTCGCCTGTGCCTCGTCACCGACGATGAGCTGACGAACGGTGGCCCGTGGCGCCCGCACGAACCGATCGCGGTTCGCACGGAAGAACTCACGGACCTCCTGGCCGGTCGGCTCGACCATCTTCTGCTGAACCTCGGCGTTGTACGTCAGGTCGACGATCGCCTCCTCGTACCGCGCGGCGAGGTAGTCCTCCATCTCGCGGCTCGTATGATAGCCGCGCTTCTCGATCTCATGCTCCTTGATCATCGAGAAGACGCGCTTCTGGACCGAGTCCGTGATGGTGGTCTCGGAGCCCTGCTTCGGGGTCTCAATGCCGGGCGAGTCCGCGAGGATCTGCGCGTAATCGCCGAGCGTCCACGTCGTCGGCTCGCCGCCGATGGTGAATGTCACGAACTCCATCGCGGCCTCTTCCTCACTGAACTGCGGCACGATCTGTGTCTTGGCGCGCTGGATCGCGATCTCCTGCGTCATCTCACCATCGTACGGCGGAATGAGCTCGGCGACCCTCTCGTCGATCCTCGTCCCGGCAAGATCCATTGCCTCGGGATTGAACGTGATGTCCGCTGCGGTCATCCATCCCTCGATCGTACTGTGCTCGAGAAGGTCGCGCTTGAAGGCGCGGCACTCGGTCGTAATGCCGGAGAGATGCTGTCCCTCGAGCGGAAGGCGCTCGGCCGGGTTCTTCTTGGAGAGGATCTCGAGAACGTAGAACGTCCCCGTGATGTCCACAGGACCAACGATGTCGCCCGCCTCAGAAAGACGAATCGCCTGACGCATCAGCGGGTGCAGGTCGGTCCACGCCTGGACGGCACGACGGCCGCCATCCGAAGCCGACGAGGCCGCGGACATCTCACGGGCGACCTCGGCGAAGTCCTCGCCACCCTCCGTCACGCGGCGATATGCCTCATTCGCCGCCTCCTCATCGGGGACGACGATCTCACGCATCTGGAACATCGCATCGCGGTAGGTGTAGTACTCCTCAACTTCCTCGGGCGTCACCTGGCTCGGCTCGGTGATGACGTCATCGCGGAGCATGTTCTCGGCGTGCGTCGTGCGGAAATGGGTGAGCGCATCGTCGATCCGCGGGTCCTCGCTGATGCCGAGGCGGTATCCCGCAATGACGAGCAGCTCCTTGCGGACGATCTCATTGAGGAACGCGAGTTTGGCCTCGTCGCCCTCGCCACCCGGAAGCATGGCCGGCGGCATGTGCTCAAGGCGGTCGTTGACGTAGCCGACCGTGACGGTCCGCGTCTCGGCGATCCCCTCCTGGTCGACCAGCGTGATGATCGGCTTCTCATCGGGCCGGGCACACCCTGCCAGCGGGACCGCGATCACGCAGATGAGCGCCACTGCGGCGAAGACTCTCCTCATCACTACACTCCTTTCGGGGCCTCCCGACTCGATGCCGGGGGTGACTATTCTCCCGTCTGTTCACATGTTAGCAATATACAAAGCGCCCGCGCAGGGGCCCAGGCACCGCCTCAAACGCTAGCAGATTCCGCAAACCCCTTCAATACCTTTCTCCCGATCCGGAGCGCCTCGCGCCGGTCCCGGGACGCCTCGAAGCGAACCGCCAGACCCTCGGTGGCGTCGAACTCCATCTCGACATCGGTCGCCTCCAGCGCGTGCTTGACGCGTGATGGCTTCGGCGGCCTGTCGGAGGCGAACCGGGCGATAATGAACCGGCCATCACCCCGAACCTCCTGCACGCCGGCATCACGGCAGACAACCCGCAGCGCCTGGACATCCAGCAGCGAGCCGACCTCATCGGGCGGCCGCCCGAACCGGTCGTCGAGCTCGTTCCTGAGCGCCTCGATGGCCTTTTCCGTCCCCGCATCACGGATGCGTTTGTAGACATCGAGCTTCATATCGTTGTCGGGCATGTAGCCATCAGGGATATATGCATCGACCTTTATGTGTATCGTGGTCTCCAGCTCCTCCACGACGGCCTCGCCCTTCTGTCTCCGTACCGCCTCCCGGAGCAGGCGCGCGTAGAGATTGAACCCGACGGCCATCATGTGGCCGTGCTGCTCGGCACCGAGGATATTGCCGGCCCCGCGGATCTCGAGGTCGCGCATCGCCAGCTTGTATCCGGAACTGAGGTCGGTGAACTCCTGGATGGCGCCCAGACGCTTGCGCGCGATCGCACTGAGGCTCTTGTCACGCGGGATGAGGAGGTACGCGTACGCGCGGTGGTTCGAACGGCCGACACGCCCGCGGAGCTGATAGAGCTGCGCGAGACCGAACCGGTCTGCGCGATTGATGATGATGGTGTTGACGTTCGGGATGTCGAGACCGGACTCGATGATCATACTGCAAACGAGGACGTCGACCTTCCCCTCGAGGAAGCGAAGCATGACCGTCTCAAGCTGCCGCTCCGGCATCTGTCCGTGACCGACGTCGATGATGATCTCGGGGAGCAGCTGCCGAAGGTAGCTCGCCATCGCCTCGATGGTCTGAACGCGGTTGTGCACGAAGTAGACCTGACCGCCCCGATCGATCTCGCGCATCACCGCCTCGACGATGAGGTCGTCGTCGAACGTCGCTATCTCCGTGCGGACCGGAAGGCGGTCTCTCGGCGGCGTGACGATGAGCGACATATCCCGCGCACCCATGATCGCCATGTGAAGTGTGCGGGGGATCGGCGTTGCCGTCATCGTGAGGACGTCGACGGTCTTCCGTATCTGCTGAATGGTCTCCTTGTGAAGAACGCCGAACTGCTGTTCCTCGTCTATAATAAGCAGCCCGAGGTCCTTGAACTTCACGTCCTTTGAGATGATGCGGTGTGTGCCGATGATCACGTCGATCTTCCCCTGTCCGAGACGCTCGACGATCTCCTTCTGCTCCTTCGCGGTGCGGAACCTCGAGATCACGTCGACCTCAACGGGATATTCGGCGAAGCGGTCGTGGAACGTCGTCATGTGCTGCTGCGCCAGAATCGTCGTCGGCACGAGGACGGCCACCTGCTTGCCGGCCATCACGGCCTTGAACGCGGCGCGGATGGCGACCTCCGTCTTTCCGAACCCGACATCGCCGCAGATGAGTCGGTCCATCGGCTTCGCGGATTCCATGTCCGTCTTGATCTCCTCGGTCGCGCGGAGCTGGTCCTCGGTGTCCTCGTAGATGAAGGACGCCTCGAGCTCGCGCTGCCAGACGTTGTCGGACGGGAACGAGATCCCCGGTTGGGCACGCCGGGCCGCATAGAGATTCAGCAGGTCACGCGCCAGCTCTTCGACGGCCTTCTTCGCGCGAGCCTTGGTCTTGGTCCATGCGATGCCACCGAGCTTGTTCAGCCGCGGCTTCTGCTCCTCCTTGCCGACGTACTTCTGGAGACGGTCGATCTCATCGGCGGGGACGTAGAGCCTCCCGCCCTCCGCGTACTCCACAATGATACAGTCGATCAGCCGGTCGTCGGCATCGACACGCTCCATGCCGACGTACTGGCCGATGCCGTGGTTGACGTGGACGACGTAGTCGCCCTCGGTGAGCGCCTCGAA
>CAZRAD010000008.1:0-34293 GCA_964597945.1 uncultured bacterium | reverse complement strand
GAGAAGGTCCGTGCCAGTCAGGCCGGGGACCGTGAGGCGTTCGATTACCTTATCGACAAGTACAAGGATGTCGTCTACGCCGTCGCGTACAGGTTCGCGCGGGATCCGGATCTCGCCATGGATCTGGCGCAGGATACGTTCATCCGGGCCTACAAGGGCATCAAGAGCTTCAAGGGCCGGTCCAGCTTCTCTACGTGGCTCTACCGGATCGCGATGAACACGTGTATCGACTTCACGCGCAAGCGCTCGCGTTCCGTTGCGTCTCAGGCGGTTCCCGAGGAGGTTGCCGAATACGCCGACAGCGAACCGGTCTCGAAGAAGCCCTCGCGGGGGCCATCGAAACAGGTTCTCAGCAAGGAGCTCGGTGAGCAGATTCAGCAAGCGATCGAAGCGCTGCCCGAATACCACAAGTCAGTTTTTGTCCTCTATGAGATCGAGGGGATGTCGTACAAGGAGATCGCGGATGTGGTCGGGTGTTCGATCGGCACCGTGATGTCGCGACTGCACTACGCCCGGAAGAAACTCAGAACGATGCTCGAACCCTATATCGAGGGCGGCCGCCGCGTCGAGGCGGGGGATGGAGAGAACAGGAAGACTTGACAGCTATGACCGGAACATGTGGAAGAGAGAAGTACCTCACGGCGTATGCCGACGGCGAACTCTCGCCCCGTCTGCGAAGAAAGGTCAAGCAGCACATCGACAGCTGCGAGACGTGCGCGCGGGAGCTTGACTCGATTCGGTCCTTTGATACAATCCTCAAGGACGCTCCTGCTGCTCCGCCCGTACCGGCTGAGAAGTGGGAGAGGTTCGAGAGGCTCCTTTCGCAGGAGATGGACAGGATCGACCGGAAGGCCGCGAGATCCTCGAGGGTTCCCGAGACACGGCCTGTCTTCGGCGACCTGAGGAGGCGGGCCATCGCTTTCGCGGGAGTCGGCATCGCTGCGGCGCTCGGGCTCATGGCGTTCTGGCCGACAGGTATCTCGCCGATCGGTCTCTCGTCGAGCAATGGATGCGCGGTCGAGAGTATCGAGACCTTCGCCACGGGCTACACACCCATGGCCTTCACCTCTGATGATCCCGAGATGACCGTCATCTGGGTCTTCTCCGAGGAGGTTGAGGGCGGCGGTCGTGCGGATGCTTCGGGGTCGCTCTAGCCGGATGACGCGACCGCTGATGGGAGAGACTTCCAGGATCGCAGCCGCTGGCCCGGCGCGGCCCGGGAGACCTATGAGACACACTGCAATCATCTACACCGTCGTTCTCGTGCTCGCCTTTCTCTGCGCGCCGACTCACGCGGCCAGCGACGAGGTGACCGTTCAGGTGACCTCCATTGCGGCCGCGTCTCTGTCCGACGTGCAGATCGAAAGTGGGGAGGCGCGTGTAGACGAGGAACTCTCGGCGTACACGCAGAAACTCCGGGCCCTCTTCGCCTACAATCGCTACGCTTTCCTCGGCGACGTGCGCACGCGAGCGGACTTCGGCACGACCGTGCGGCTTCAGCTGCCCGAGCACTTCGCAATGGAGATCGAGCCGACGCGCTTCGAACCCGACGGCTCCGGACGCATCGAGATGATGGTGACGCTCATCCGTGACGTGCGAACGGGCGACGGTCGTGGAGAGCGCGGCAGGTCACACGACGAGATCGTCCTGCGTACGAAGATCCGGCTCGAGAACGGAGGAACCGTTCTCCTCGGCGGGCCCCCGATCAGCGACGGTGTGCTGATCCTGGCGCTCTCTGCGAGACGATAGACGACTCGAATCTGAGTCGAGCTGCATGTCGGAGGCTCTCCGGCGGATGTGTGAGAGAGGCTGTCGCGAGAGCGGCGGCCTCTCCGCATATCACGCCCCTGCACGGCGCCCGGCTCGGCGGCGCACCCGCTCGGCGCACGCCCGCGTTGGATGCCTGATCTCCCCGGTCCCTGCCGTTCGTGAATAGCCATTTCGGGGCTACGTCTAAGATATTCGCATGAACGACGGCCCGCCCTCGCAGTGCACCCGAGAGGAGGGTCGTCTCAAGAAGGGGAGGCGATCCCTATGAAGCGAGCGAGAAGGATGAAAAGACAGGTTCTGTGGATCGCGGCGATCGCGTTCGTCGCGATGCTTGCTCTCGCGGGAGCATCGCATGCCGCGGCGGTCATGCGTGAGGAGGCCGTGTCGAGCGATGGCCCGGCGGAGCCGCGGCCCGTTCCCGAGTCTGAAGTGTCGGAGCGCGTCGTCGTCGATCCGGAATCGCACTGGGGTGACTGGGGCGACATCGACGATTCGTTCTATTACTACCACCCGGGTGGTCTGCGTATCGACACGTGGGTCGATCGCGGTGAGTGGGCGACCTACGAACCCGGCGACCGCCTCTGGATCTACTTCCGGGTCAACCGGCCATGCTATGTGACGATTCTCGACTACACGACAGACGGACGCGTTGAGACCATCTATCCGAACCGGTGGTCCGGTTCCTCCCTGGCCCAGCCGGGCCGGACCTATCGCGTCCCTGACGACAGACGGTTCTCCTTGAGAATCGCGGGGCCGGGGGGGATCGAGACGCTGGTGGCCTGCGCCCACGAACTCACCTGGCCTCGCGGCTCAAGCGGCTGGTGGGTTCCGCAGTATCACGAATGGCTCGCGCCACGCGGGCGCGTCATGTCCGGGGGCGACCCACATGGTTGGCGCGTACCCGGCGGGAGGCCGCAGGGGCAGGTCGTGCCCGGTAACAAACCCGGGGGGCAGGTTGTTCCAGGCGGAAACACCCAGGGCCGCGTCGTGGTCGAGGGTTCCTCGCGATGGACACCGCCCGGTCGGCCGGCATCCCGACGCTGGGGTCCGCCCAGAGGCCGCGTGGTCGTCGGCCCGGGCTGGTGGCCCGTGCCGGACGGATGGCGCAGTTCCCCGGGGCGCTGGGCGTGCGACTCGGTGACGTTCCGCGTTGACGACGGCGGCTACGGCAGCGACTGGGGATCCGACTGGTGGCACGGTGGAAGCTGGAACGATGATTGGGATGACGACCACGACTACGATTACGACGGATGGGACGGACACACGTACGGTCGTCCTCTGATGCACGAGCGGTTTCGGATGAGCAACCCCAGAGATTCGTTGCACGAGGACTTCGAGTTCGATGGTGAGAAGGTGCACGTGAGAATCGACTGCATCGCCGAGCGGAAGAACGACCCGACGGAGATCATCGGGAGGGTCGGGTGGCTCGGCGGTTGGGGAGACGATGTCATCTTCCGCATCGATGCAAGCGGTCGTGAGGGCGTGGTTCCCCGGCGTGGTGATGTCTATTCGGCGTTCAGCGGCCCCATCCGCGTGGATGTCGAGATCACCGAGGTTCGGATGGCCCATGTGAGACCCTGGCAGCTCCCTCGGATCGAGTGGATCAGGTTCGATGTGAAGGCGTACGGACGATAGATTCGTCCCGACCTTGCGCGGCGGGAGGGGACCGACGATGGACCCGAGCTGGACCGGGTCCTGGAAGGAGGTCCTGTGATGGAATCGAGATCGATGAACACGGTACGACCACGTATCCGGTGGGTCGGAATGGCAGTCGTCGTTGCCGTCCCGCTTCTGCTCTCGGGCTGTATCGTCTGCCCGTGGTGCTGGGACTACGACGAGCGACCGCCCCGCATGGCGATGGTCCACGTCACGGTGAGCGACTACTACAGCGGCGCACCAATCACCTGGGCGGAGGCCGACCTGTACGAAGAGGACTGGTGGAGCTGGGACTACATCGGCACGTGGCCGGTCAACTCCTACGGACACACGACACTCTACGGTGGGTACCTCTACGACGACGGGGACGGTGGTCCCGAGCGCGAGAAGTTCCAGGTGGTCGTCTATGCGTCGGGGTACGAGACGCTCGGCTACAATGTGAATCTGGAGTATCGGTACCCGACCGAGACGCTCCACTTCTACCTCGTGCCCTACTATGCGCGTGAGGGAGAGCCGGAGCGGCCTGAAGCGATCAACGTGGAGGACCTCGAGGAGGACGGCCCGAACGGGCCGAGGGTTCTCGTAGGTGAACCGCGGGAGAGCCTTCCAGACAACTAGGCTAATCCCCCTGCGCAAGTCCGGACAGGAGTCGGGTAAACTCCTCCGCCCGCTCAGCCCAACTGTTCGGTAGCGCTATCCTCTCGCGGAGCGATCGGCGGCGTTCATCGTCGCCGATCGCGCTTTGTACGGCCGATGCGAAATCCGCCGGTGAGGACGCGATTCGGATGACGTCATCGTGTCTGAGGATGTCGTCGGAGAATGGTGTCGACACAATGTTCATATCCATCGCGGCATACATGTAGAGCTTGTTCGGGTTGATCGCCTCGGTCTTCGGGTTCAGGACGAACGGGGCGATACCGACATCGGCGTGCGACATCAGCGCCGGGAGCTTCGGATACGGAACCCGCCCGGTCAGATGCACATGTTCCGGGAACGCGGCCTCGATCGAGCGGATGTCACCACGCACCTGATCGAACACCCTTCCGACGAGCGCGACACCCGCGCCGGTCGTGTCCGAGGCCAGTGTCTCCAGCGTCCTCCTGAGAACGTTGAGGTCGAGCCGCTCGTCGACGGAGCCGACGTACATCACCAGCCGCTTCCAATCCCCGGTCGGCCCCGTTGTCAGTTCCTCGGGGCGAACTCCCTCCTCGCGCCCGCGGAACGTGTCCAGGTCGACCCCGTTGCCGATGACGACTCCGCGCCCGGCCGCTTTGTGAAGCGCCCCGGATGACGCGACCACTTCGGTGGCGCCGTCGAGGAGCTTGCGGAACATCTGCTCGGCCTCGTCCCTCGCGGCAGGGTAGAACTGCGGGTGGAGGTCATTGAGATCGTAGACCACCGGGATCCCCATGGCGCGGATGTCACCGATCAGCGGCGCCGCCCAGAGATAGGAGCAGACGACCACATCCGGAGCGAAGCGGCGTACATGGTTCATGACGCGGACGCCGCCCGCTGACATCAATGCGGGCGTCAGCGAACGGAGCAGTGCGACTTCCGAGTCGGGCTTCGGCAGAAGCACGGACGCATACTCGACCCGGGCCGGAACGCGAACCGAGCGGAGCCGGAGCGAGTTCTCGCCGCGTGCGAGATTGGCAGGCGAGAGGAACAGCACCTCCCAGTCGGCCGGGAAGCGCCGCACCATCTGGTGCTTCCGCGAGACCTGAGACCGCCACTGCACCTCGGAGATGTAAAGGACTCTCATGCCGCGTAGTCTATCCCCGGTGACGCGTGCACGCAAGAGCGCGTGTGGCGCGCCGCGCTCACTGTTGGATCTCCTCTCGTATTGGCCGCCAACGACGCAGGCTGACGAATCGCGAGCGGTGCCTTGATGCGCTGTGCGGTTCAGGTGTAGACTGCCGCGAAGCAGCCGGGAGTGAAGGAACCGAAGAACGGAGGTGTTTGTGGAACCCGCATCGGTCCGAATCGAATTCCCCGAAGACGCCAACATCATCATCGGGCAGAGTCACTTCATCAAGACGGTCGAGGATCTGTACGAGGCGATGATCGGTTCAGTCCCGGGTGCGAAGTTCGGCGTGGCGTTCGCGGAGGCGTCGGGACCGTGTCTGATCCGCCACGACGGGAACGACGACGAACTGAGGGAGGCGGCCATCGCGATCATGAAGGACGTCGGTGCCGGACACACGTTCGCCATCGTCATGCGAGAGTGCTTCCCGATCAACGTGTTGGGTGCCGTCAAGGCGTGTCCGGAGGTCTGCGGTATCTACTGCGCGACAGCGAACCCGGTCGAGGTCATCGTCGCGGAATCGCCCCAGGGGAGGGGTGTTCTGGGTGTTATCGATGGCTCGGGCCCGGCCGGTGTCGAGTGCGAGGAGGACCGCAAGGCGCGTGTGTCGTTCTTGAGGACGATCGGCTACAAGCGATGATGAGGTTGTGCGGAATGTACGCGTCACGATGACCGAGCAAACAGGAGGCGGCGCTCTTCGGGGCGCCGCCTTCGTATGCGTGTGGAGTGGCGTCACGCGAAGCCTCGCGCGCGACGACGTCTCAGTAGCTACTGGAAGTAGCCCTTGATGAGACGCTTCGCGTCCCCCTCCATCTCGCGCGGTATCATCACCATTGTGTCCGCATCGGGCTCGGTATCGGTGAAGAGCTCATCGCTGAGGAAGCAGGGGATGCCACTGTCCTCGAGAAGCTCACGTAGCTGACCGACGCGTGCGTCGTCCGGCGTTGTCTCGATGACGATGAGGCCGTCGGACGGGAGATTGCTGTCGTCGACAACGTCGGGCGCCTCGACCTCGCTCGCTTCCTTTTCCATGAGCGGAACGTCGCAGTTGGGACAGAGCTCAAGCTGCTCGTTCTCAAATTCCGTTTCGCATTCCGGACAGACGCGCACTGCTTGATCCTCCACGATGTGTTGCCCGGTGACTCCTGCTTATCGTCTACCGATAGTAGCAATGCCACTTCGGGAGTCAAACACAAACTTGCGCGCCGCGCAATTCGGAACCGCCGTGCATGATTCGAGCCGGACTGCGAAGACGAGTCTCGTCGCGTGCCGACCGGGTCGAACGTCGCTCGGTGAGATGACGACCGGCGGTCACGGTTCACGACATCCTCTTGCAGGGCGGAGTTCACATTCAGAACAGTGACACGCGTCCCGGCGCGCGGAGTTCGACAGCGGCGCATCGCCGCCGGACACGGTTGCCGCGTTGCCGACGCGAACGCCCGGGGATCCGGTCGATGCGAGTGGACGAGCGGCGCCACGCGTCGGGGACGGGGGGTCCGACGCGACCGAGTGCGATCGAGGCGGGTGGCTCGACGGTCTTGGCTCGCTCGGCGGTGTTGACAGGTGTCCGGGCGCGGGACTAGCATCAGCGGTGAACCGGGAGAGCGGGAGACAGTCGCGCGGCGCAGCCCGGGCGGCGTTTGATTCACAGGGGGAGACCGAGATGAGAGTCGTAACTTCAAGCCGCACAGCGCATTGGGTCACTGGGACCGTCACGCTGGCGGCGGTGCTCGCCATGGCTCTGAGTGCGGGTGCAGCCTATCGCCTCGTCATCCTGAGCGACCGGACCGGTGGCCATCAGGAGGGCGTCTACCCGTCGATCATCCGCGAGATCAACCTCCTGCAGCCGGACATCGTCGTGACCGTCGGAGATCAGATCGAGGGGTACGGCGACGACATGGAGATGATGTCAGCCGAGTGGGACACGCTGCTCGCGATGCTCGATGCGCTTGATGCTCCCGTCTATCTCACCGCCGGGAACCACGACATCTGGAGCGACGACAGCGAGGAGCTCTACCGGCAGCGAACCGGACACGAGCCGTACTACTCATTCGACTATGAGGGCACTCATTTCGTCATCCTCGATACGAGTCGCATTGAGGCGTGGGAGCAGGTCGAGGAGGAGCAGCTCGCCTGGCTCGCGTCCGACCTCGCTGAGACCGCACCCGAGGATCAGATCTTCGTGGTCTATCACAAGCCTCTCTGGCTCATGACTGTCGGGTCGGGGGGGAGCGATCCCGTGCACGAGCTTCTCGTTGAGCATGGTGTCGACGGTGTGTTCACCGGACACTTTCACCACTTCTTCTCGGATACGTATGATGGGATCCCGTACGCGAGCATCGGCAGCTCCGGGGGAGCCATGTATCGAAACGAGACGGAGCCGGTAGCCCGCGGCGAGTTCTTCCAGTTCTGCTGGTTGACCGTCGACGACGATGGATTCGAGCTGGCGGTCATCGACGCAGGGAGCGTCTATCCCGCCGACTTCCACACGGTCGAGGACGAACGTGAGATCGTCGCGATCGAATCAGACTATGTATCCGTGAGTCCGGTGCGCGTCGCGGGCGCGGCCGGAGAGGCGGTCGAGGTTGTCGTGACCGTCGAGAATCATGCGCCGGTTGCGATCGACGACGCCATTACGTGGGAGATGCCGCAAGGGTGGGAGATCGAACCTTCAGTGGCGCCCGTCGTCGTGGAGTCCGGAGAGGTCGGGGAGTTCGTGTTCAGTGTGGTGCCGCCTGAGAGTGTGTTCCCTGCGCCTGCACTGGCGCTGACGTACCCCATGTCGAACGGGATGGAGGTTGTCACCGACATCCCGCTGCGTGTCGTGCGCACGGCCGGTGCGGCGAGGTTCCGCGCGACGCCGGCCATCGACGGCGCGCTGGCGGAGCCCTGCTGGGCCGGGGCCACACCCGTGACGCGGCTCTATCCCGCCTACGACGACTCCGAGGTTGACGGCGGGACCGAGTTCCGGTTCGGCTTCGATGACACGTATCTCTACATCTCGGCCGTCTGCCACGAGCCGATGGTCGACGAGATCGTTGCGGCGGGCGAAGAGCGCGACAGCGCCGTCTACCGAGACGATTGCGTCGGTCTGTTCATCCAGCCGGTCGCGGACGAGATGGTCGTCTATCAGGTCTATGTCAATCCGCTCGGCACGATCTTCGATCAGCGGATCGACTTCAATGAAGCGATGGTCTACACGACGGACCCGACCTGGGATGGCGAACTCGATGTGGCGACGCGTGTCAGCGAGGACCGTTGGGTCGTCGAGGCAGCGATCCCGCTCTCCGAACTCGGCGCGATCATCGGGGATGACGACGTGTGGCGCGTCAACTTCCGGCGCAAGCAGCAGCGCATCCAGGCCGTGGAGGACTGGCAGGTCCCGATCGACTACAATCCGAAGACGTTCGGCGAACTCGTCCTGGAGTAGCGGCTCAGTCCGGAGAAGAGACGTCGTGCCCGATCACTGCGATCTGATCGTCATAGGCGCCGGACCGGCGGGAAGCGCGTGCGCGGAGGCTGCTGCGAAGAGCGGTCTCCGCGTTCGCGTCTTCGACCGCGCGCGGTTCCCGCGCACGAAGCCGTGCGCGGCGGGGCTGACCTCCCGCGCGCTCGAGCTTCTCGGTGATCTGATCGATCCCGTGATCCATCGACGCGTCTGCACGGTCGAGATGCGACTCACCCAACGCGTCAGCGGGACGTGGCGGTCCGAGCGGACGGTCGTTGCGACCACGACGCGTCGGGAGCTCGACCCGTTCCTCGCCGGTCGGGCGAAGACGGCGGGGGCGCGTGTGGAACTCGGCCGGAGCGTCTTTGACATCTCGGCGGGCTCGGACGGCGTCGAGGTGCTCAGCGCGGGTGAGCGCCTGTCAGCTCCTTACGCCGTGCTGGCTGACGGTGCCGCGGGGCGTCTCCGGGCGCGTGTTGGTCTGCGACCGCTGGAACTCGGCGGCGCGGCGTACGTGCGGCTCTATCCCGGCGACGGCCGGACGCTTGGCGAGCGTGCGGAGGGCATCGTTCTCGATGCGGGTACGAGGCGTCGAGGTTACGGGTGGAGCTTCCCGAAGAACGATCACATCAATGTCGGGGTCTGCGGACTCGAGCTGCCTGGCCCCGGCTATCTTCGAGATGTCGACCGACTGGTGGAGAAATTCGGACTGTCGTCCTGGCGGAGCGAGGGGCCGTTCGCGGGGTTCGTCCCGCGGGCATCGCGGCCGGACCACCACGCGCGCGGGCGCGTGCTCGCCGCCGGTGACGCCGCGGGACTCGCCGACCCGGTCACCGGCGAGGGGATCGCGTACGCGGTCCAGAGCGGGAGGATCGCAGCCTCGGTCATCGCGGATGCGCTTCGTGCCGGAGCGGGTTGCGCCGGCGTGGATGTTGCTGGTGTGCATCGCGCCACGACCGCGACGCCGCCCGACGTATCGACGCGCTACCGCGAGCGCATCGCTGCCGAGATCCTTCCTCATCTCACCCTCCTGACGCCGCTGACCCGCAGGCTCCAGACGGTCGGCCCGGGTCTCGTCGGCGCGCTTCTTTCCGTGAGACCGATCGCCGCCGCTGTCGAGCGGTGGGTGCCGCAAAGCCCCTACACAGCGGGCGGAATCCTCACGATCGATGTCCGCCGCTGATGCCGGCCACATACTGCTGAGCCCCGCCTCATTGCTTTGCGCCGTAATCTGTGTTATAATCGTAAATTAGAGTGAATCGAATGAAACGCACGAGTTCATTCCACCACAAGGAGATGGAGAACATGCGTGTTCTGTCTATGTGTCTGACGGCGGCACTTCTGCTGACCGCACTCTCCGCGACGGCGGCCGGCCCCGATGGACCGTATATCCAGGCCCGTATCGAGTTCAGCGGTGCTGCTGAGCACGACCGTTTCATGGGCATCGAGGGACTCGACATCATGAGGTCGAAGCCCGGTGTGGGAGTTACGATCGTTACCGACCTCGAGCAGATCGAGGATCTCCGCTCGATGGGATACGAGGTCATCGTCGAGCAGGAAGATATGGAGTCGTTCTACTCGTCGCGGATCCGCGGCGACAACTTCGGCGACTTCCATACGTACTCCGAGACGGTCGACTACATGAACGCGCTCTACGGGTCGTACTCGAACATCATGAGCAACCCGATCGTCATCGCGACGACCGAGGAGGGACGCCCGATCCACGCGTTCAAGATCTCGGACAACCCCGAGGTCGACGAGCCTGAGCCGGAGGTTCTCTTCGACGCGCTTCACCACGCGCGCGAGCCGATCGGTATCGAGGTCTGCATGCACTACCTTGACTGGTTGACACAGAACTACGGCACGGATGCAGAGGCCACGTTCCTCGTCGACAATCGCGAGATGTGGTTCATCCTCTGCGTCAACCCGGACGGATTCGTCTACAACGAGACGACCAACCCGACCGGCGGGGGGATGTGGAGGAAGAACCGCCGGGACAACTCCGGCAGCTCCTGCTACGGCGTCGATCCGAACCGGAACTACGACTACGAGTGGGGAACGAACGGGATCTCGTTTGACCCGTGCAACGACATCTACTGCGGACCGAACGCGTTCTCCGAGCCGGAGATCGCCGGGTACCGCGATTTCGTCCTCGCACACGATTTCGTGACGAACATCTCGTTCCATTCGGTCGTCGGTGCGGTTCTGGTGCCCTACGGGTACGGCGTGGCGACCTTCCCGCCCGAGCCTGACAATACGATCTTCCACGACATCGCCAACACGATAGCGGCCGACAACGGTTACGAGGTCGGTTCATGCTGGGAGGTTCTGAACTACTCCGCGTCGGGTACGACGACTGACTGGAACTACGGCGTCGCGGGTATCTGGTCGGTCTGTGTTGAGGTCGGCGGCAGCGGCTTCTGGCCGCAGGAGAGCGAGATCCCCGGGCTCCGCGCTGAGAACCTCTGGGGACAGCAGTACATGAGTCGGATCGCGGGCGCCTACCTCGCGCTCGACTCGACGCACCTCACCGGCGGCAACGGTGACCAGGAGATAGACGCCGGCGAGACGCTCAACATGACCGTCAACATCCAGAACCAGGGCATTCTGGCCGACGCCTCGAACGTGAGCGTGACCATTCTGACCGATGACCCGTACGTCGACCTGCACGACGCAGAGACGGCGCTCGGGACGATCCTGGCCGGTTCCGCCGGCCAGAACACGTTCGACGAGTTCTCGTTCTCGGTCGATGCCGGTACACCGGACGGGCACGGTCTTATCATGACGCTCGTTATCGAGGGTGACGGTCTCTACATGGAGGAGCAGCTCTCGTGGATGGTCGGCGAGCCGACGGTGATCTTCTTCGATGACATGGAGGGCGGCACGGGCAACTGGGTCGAGAGCGACGGCTATTGGGGTCTGACGACATCCTCGTCGCACTCGCCATCCAGCTCGTACACGGACAGCCCGAGCGGCGACTACGGCAACTACCGCGATACGTGGATCGAGCTGGCCGACCCGATCGACTTCTCCGGGGCGACCGCGGCTGACCTGTCGTTCTGGCACCGCGTCGTCACCGAGGAGGACTACGATTTCTGCTATGTGGAGGCCTCGGACGACAACGGCACCACGTGGCAGCAGGTCGGTCCGAAGTACCACGGCAACAGCTACGGGTTCCAGAACATCGAGCTCTCGCTCAATGACTACGTTGGGACTGCGGGGTTCAAGCTCCGCTTCCGGTTCACGTCCGACACATACGTGACCGATGACGGATGGTATGTCGACGATGTGACCATCAGCGGGCCGCCGACCGGCAACACGAAGCCGACCGTGCCGGTCCTCAATGATCCGCCCGATGGGGGGACGGTCTCGGTGTCGACGCCCCTGCTGACGGTCGACAACTCGAGCGACGTTGACCCCGGTGATGTTCTGACCTACGGGTTCCGCGTGTACACCGACGCGCTCTGCACGAATCTCGTCACGTCGATCTCCGGCGTGACCGAGGGCTCCGGGACGACGTCCTGGACCGTGGGTGCCGCACTTGCAGACGGGACCTACTACTGGAGAACATACGCGGACGACGGGACCGAGCGGAGCCAGCT
The DNA here is from genome assembly GCA_964597945.1 of uncultured bacterium. GTDB lineage: Bacteria > Joyebacterota > Joyebacteria > Joyebacterales > Joyebacteraceae > JAPEKQ01. The sequence goes on along the minus strand of CAZRAD010000008.1, from coordinate 22,013 downwards.
GATGGAGACCGGCTCGTTCACCGTTGAGAGCACGGGCGTCGAGGAGACCGTCGGTCGCCTCGCGCTCTACCCGGCGAGCCCGAACCCGTTCGGTGGTATCTCGAAGATCTCGTTCGCGATGCCCGCGCGCGGCGATGTGGAGCTCTCCGTCTACAGTGTTGACGGACGGCTCGTGCGGACGCTGGTCTCCGGCGAGGCCGGCCCGGGTCAGGTCGATCTGACGTGGGACGGTCGCGACAATGCCGGTCGCCGTGTCGGCAACGGTCTCTACTTCATGCGCCTGACGGCCGTGGGGGAGACCCGCCACGGGAAGCTGGTCGTGCTGCGCTAGCGTCATCCACAGGAGTCCCGCCGTCCGCGGGCAGGTCTGCGGCGCGCGTGGAGAGAGTACGTCACGGAGGAGCCGGTCCCACAGGGGCCCGGCTCCTCTCTGTTTGACCCGGGCGGCTCTGTCGGTCCCAGTTGTCAAGGTCGTGCAGGGCGCAACACGCGCCGTCGGCAGCGTCGCCCTCTCTCCGGCCGACCTGTCCGTCGTGCCGAAAAGGCCCGTCAGCAGGGCCGTTCCCGGACCCTCGCTGGTACGCCCCTTGCAACACTACCTGTCGGGAGAGCCCGTTTCACGGTCACACCCGGTTGGAAGAGGGGGATCGATGCATACAGCGAATGTCTGGAAGGTCGTCACAGCGGCCCTCACGGTTCTCGTGGCGCTCACGTGCGTCTCATGTTCGACCACGGCCGGTCCCTCAGACGACGGTCCCGCTGCCGAGGCGATCCCAACGAGGAGCATCAGCGGAGGCGTCTCTCTTCCGATGGGTTCGACACACTCGGAGGCGGATCTCACCGTCCTCTCGCTTGCCGGCAGCGGCGCGGTCGCTGCGGACGGCACGTTCTCGGTCTCCGTTCCGGACACCGATACGAGACAGACGGTCGTACTCGTGACGGCTCTGGGTGATGTCGTTCTCCTTGGAACGGTCGGTCGATCCGAATCCTCCGGTGTCGCCGTCGACGGAGCGTCGACCGCGGAGGCGCTCGTCCGCATGAACCCGTTCCTGACGATGTTCTCCGAGTCGGATCGGGCGATCGTGGTTGAGAGCGCCGAACTGAAGCCCGGATGGGCGACCCTCGTCGCGACCATAGAGAGCGCCGTCGGCAGCGGAGCCGGACTGCTCGAAGGCGCGCAGCTCGCGGACGCATCGCAGCGGGCGGCTGAGCTTGCCATCGATGCCCTCAACGACGATCCGGCGGGCCCAACGCAGCTGGCGGACCCCTGGCTCGAGGACGCGGACGGCGACAGCGTCTCATGGGTGAACCCGGACCCCGTCTGCTACGCGGCGGTCTTCCGCTCGCTCACCGCAGTCGACTCCCTCGTCGTGCCCGTCAATGTCGATCGTGGCCGCGTCCGTGTGACGCCCGGCTGGCCGCCGACCGTGTACGTGACGGGCAACAGCAGGACGCACGTTGACATCGGAGACGGGACGTATCGCACGCGTCTCGTTCACTCGAGTTTCAGAGACTACGACCCGACGACGCCGGACGGTCTCGCGACGGTCAGCAACGCCGGCCGAGCCGTCACCGAGGTCGTCGCGCTGATCTCGGGTACCGTGGCCATACGCACCGGCGCCGACCTGGATCTCCACGGTCGCGGCGCCACGGAACTCGGCGGAGCGGTGAGCGCGCGGAACCCCTATCGGATGATGAGCGAGCTCTCCGCGATCATTGCCGATGAGAGCGACAGCGTGGCCGAGTGGCTGTGGCGAGCCACGAATACCGATTGTGCCGACTTCCTGAGTGCGGTCTGCCCCGTGCTCTCAGATGTCGTGTTCGCCACCGGGATCATCGCGGACGGTGAGACGAGGGTGCCGTTCTTCTCTCGCCTTGTGACCTCGGATCCCGCCGTCGAGATCGCGATCAGCCAGCTCGATGGTGTGATGACACAGGTGGGTTCGCGCCAGCCTCCGTCGGCCGTCTTCGAGCCCAGTGTCACGTTCGCTGGGCCGGGAACCACGGTGACCTTCGACGCGAGCGGCGTGACCGACCCCGACGATTCGACAGCGACGCTCACCGTTCGATGGGATTGGGAGAACGATGGGGTCTGGGATACCACGTGGTCGACGGACAAGACCGCGGCACATCAGTTCTCGACCGCAGGTTCGTACGAGGTCGTGATGCAGGTGAGCGATCCACATCTTCTTAACGACAGCGTCGTGCACTCGATCACTGTGAGCGGGAGCGAGGAGACCGCGGTGCACGTCGTCGTTGTGCGAGACGTCGTGCCGTGGTCCGACGAGATCCCGGCGGTTCTCGATTCGATGCTTGAGGTGATGGGATTCACGGAGGGCGGAGGTCCGAATCAGTATGAGGTCGTGACCGCCGCATCCCTCGGGGCGATGGACCTCACGCCGGGCGAGGACCTCGTCATCGTCCAGAACGACCAGCCGCAGTCCTTCTACAACGACTATGCCGACATCCAGGTTCGCGTTCAGCGATTCGTCGAGCGTGGAGGCACCATCTTCTGGGAGGCCTGTGACCGCGGGTGGCAGGGCGGTTCGATCGAATCCGCCGGCATCGTCCTACCGGGCAACGTGACGCTGTCGCCCTACGAGACCTGGTACAACTATGTTGAGCTTCCCGGTGCACCTCTGGTGGAGGGATTGCCGGAATTCCTCTACGGCCAGTACGCGAGCCACGAGGCGATCCACTCGCTTCCCGATGGCGCGGTCGTGTACATCACCAACGACGCGGGTGACGCCACGCTCGCCGAGTACGGCGTGGGGGACGGCTGGGTGCTGTTGAGCACACAGCCGCTCGAATGGAACTTCTACAACAACTGGTCGAGTGGTCAGGTGATGCCGCACGTGGTCGGACACGTGCTGGGTCTGCCGCTCATACACGACTTCGGCGACATCGTTAAGCCGGAGCGCCGGGGACGGCCAAGTGATTCCGGCGAGGGTTCGGGCCTGACCAGCGGGGTACACTAGCCTGGACGGCGATACCACTCCTTTGGTTCGCCGCGCTGTGTCCTTTGGTTGGCCCACCTCGCCGCTTCTCAAGGCGCTGCTCGACGGGGGAGTCCTCGTTGAGCGGCGCCTCTGCATCATCCGGCACCGAACCAGCGTACGCGCTGCACAACGCAGTCGCCTCACAGGCCCGATCTCCAGCGCACCCTCGCACACGTCCTCCCCAGAATGAGTGTCCCTCGGAAAGTTCTTGCATCAGCATTCATATTTGGTTAGAATCTCTGGAGAGGTCCCAGTACATGGGGCTTCGCTGGTGAACCGAGTATCAGTCGGGTTCAGCATCCGCACTCATATCGAAGATCCCCCGGGGGTCGGAGAGGGAGTTATCTGATGGCACGCAAGCGAGTCGGCAACAAGCGCGAGAAGATCATCAACGCCGCGGCGAAGTTCTTCGGGGAGAAGGGGTACCACAACACAACGACCTCCGAGATCGCCGAGGCCGCCGGTGTGGCCGCGGGCACGATCTACATCTACTTCACGAGCAAGGAGGAGCTCATCGTCGCCGTCTTCGAGGAGTTTCTCGGTCGGCACATGGAGCGGCTCCAGGCCGGCGTCGAGGCCGTCGATGGTCCGATCGCCAGGATACGCAGACTCATGACGCTCGGGCTTGAGCTCATGGAGAGCAACCCGGAGAGCGCGAAGATCTTCCTCTCGCAGCTTCGTCAGAGCACGACGATGATCAAAACCGTGGCGAAGCGCAGCAGCCGGGCCTACAAGGACATCATCGAAGCGGTGCTCGCCGACGGCGTGGCGAAGGGCGTCTTCCGTGAGATGAACACGGCCCACGTCGCGAGCATGCTCTTCGGCGCGTACCAGATGACGGTCCTCGAGTGGGTGGCGAGCGACTGTACGTACCCGCTCGGCGAGAAAGCCAAGGAGCTGTCCGATTTCGTGCTCGTCGGCCTGGCCTGCGACGTGCCGAAGGGCGACGCATAGCGCATCCCTCGGCGCGGCGCGCGAACGAACGGCGCGGGCTTCAACGCGAGACACAAGACACGGTCCACACACACCACGGACGCCGCCTTCAGTGGCGGCGTCCGTGGTGATACGCGTGTGAGCGATGCCCTCGCTACGGAGTGAGGGCGCTGCCTTCAGTCGAGGGCACGGCCGCCGGACGAGGATCCGCTGCTACTGTGAGAGGTCCGACCGGATCTCGAGGTTCCGCATGATGTCACCACGCGTGACGATCCCGACCAGTCGTCCATGATCCACCACCGGCAATCTGCCGGACCCGGATGCTGCGAGCTTCCGCATCGCGGCCGGGATCCCATCCGTCGACGCCAGTGTGTTCTCATCTGAGAGCGGTGTCATAACGTCGCCGACGTGCGTCTCCCTCCATCGCTCGCGCGGGATGTGTTTGACGTCCTTGATGCTCACGAGTCCCAGCGTGCTGTCACCCTCGACGACCGGGTAGCAGATGAAGTGATGGTGAAGGAAGTGCTCGTCGACGAGCGCCGTCAGGGTGATGGCGGGGGAGACGGTGACGACATCACGAGTCATCGCGTCTCCGACCGTGGCGCCCCGCAGTGCGCGTCTCATCACGACCTGCCGATAGCTCGCCTCGGCTGCCTGCCTGAGGAAAAGCGCAATGAAGATAAGCCAGAGTCCGGTGACGATCTGTCTCGCGAAGAGGATCGTGACGAGTCCGAGGATGATCATCATCCCGGCGAGCGCCTGTCCGATGATGCTCGCGATGTAGGTTGCCCGCTTGAGACTGCCGGTGACGCGCCAGATGATCGCGCGGAGAACGCGCCCTCCGTCGAGCGGGAGACCGGGGAGGAGATTGAATCCGAGGAGGAACGTGTTCGCGATCGCGAGATAGAGGAACGACAGCTGAGCGGCGGGTCGCCCCGATCGGAGACCCGCGAGGATGACGGCGCCCCAGAACGCCGCGGCGAGGACGGCACTCACGGCCGGACCTGCAAGCGCGACCTTCAGCTCGGTCGCCGGGTCGTCCGGCTCGCGGCTGATCTCGGCGACGCCGCCGAAGAGGAAGAGCGTGATCTTCTTCACGGGAATGCCGTGAAGCACGGCGACAATGCTGTGGGCGAGTTCGTGGACGAGCACGGACGCGAAGAAGAAGAACGCGGTGATCAGCCCCAGCGACACGTACTGGATGAGTGACCGGTCCGGGAGAACGCTCGGGAACCAGCCCATGCTGAGGCTTCCGGCGATCAGCGCGGCGATGAGGAACCAGCTGTAGTCGGCCACGATGCGGATGCCCATGACCGAGAAGAGCGGGAGGCCGCGGTGGCGCAGAAGCCCAGCGAGGCCGCTCGGAACTCGTTGTCTTTCCATGAGTTCCACTATAGACGAGCCCCCCGGTGCGAGCAAGGAGGGCACGGTCGAGCGGGCGTGCAACCCGGCGCCGCGGACTGCGTCAAACACGGTACGCCGCTGCTTCGCGGGTCATGTGCCGTACGCTCCTTGACCCAGCCCCTATGTTGTGATAATATAGATACTTGGAGACTAATACAGTGGGTCGTGCCATCTGAACGGAGGAAGAAGATGCGCAGACTGACCGGTGTGGTCGTGGTCATGCTCGTCATGGTACTGGCGGTCTCGGCGACGGCGAAGATGGAATTGGCGGAGATGACATCGCGCGGAGCGATTCGCGACGCGGCGGACCGTGGCGAGATGGACGAGGCGCAGATGTATCTGATGCTCGCGTACTCGGTCTACGCGCCGGAGAAACTCCCGGCCGACTACCGCGGAGGCACGATCGACAAGTGCGGCGTCCCGGCGATCGAGGCGATCGACGACGCGCTGCCGACACTGCCCGAGGCCGTGGCGAACGAGATCCGCGGTCTGAGGGCCCGCCCCAACTGCACGAACTACGTTGACACAGAGCACTTCCGGATTCACTACGACACATCCGGCACGCACGCGGTTCTCTCGCAGGCGTATCTGGATGCGATCGTCGTGGCGGTCGAGAACGTCTGGGACGTGGAGATCGACGTCCTCGGCTTCCGCGAACCGCCGAGTGACGGCAACGACCCCGACGGTGGTGGCGGCAGCGCCCACTACGACTTCTATCTGCAGAACCTCTCAGGCATCTACGGCTATTGCCAGCCGACGTATTACGCCCCCGGCGGCCCCGCGAACGACGCGACGAGCTTCTGCGTCATCGACAACGACTACGCCGGCTTCGGGTACGCGAATCCTGAGGACCCGATGAAGGTCACGGTCGCACACGAGTTCTGTCACGGCCTTCAGGCGGCGCACGACGTCAACGAGGAACTCTGGTACAAGGAGTGCACCTCGGTCTGGGCCGAGGAGATGGTGTACGACAGCGTCAACGACTACACCCAGTACTGCCAGTCCTTCTTCAGCAGTCTCTGGCGTCCGCTCGAGTACGATGACAACAACGTCCGCATCTATGGTTCGTTCGTCTGGAACATGTTCCTCTCGGAGCGCATCAGCCCGAGCGTTGTCGTGGACAACTGGTGGCAGATGGAGGTCTCGGGTGAGTACACCGCGATGAACGCGGTGCTCATGACCTACGGGACCAGCCTCGAGGAGGAGTTCCACGAGTTCAGCGTCTGGAACTTCTTCACGAACGCGCGGGACGATGGAGCGCACTACGAGGAAGCCGTGTTCCTCCCTCTCGCGACGATGCAGCGGACCTACAGCATGTATCCGATCACCGCCGGCGTTCCTTTCAGCGCGACGCGGCCGGACCACATGGGGACCAACTACATCAGGTTCAACAACCCGGGCAACGGCTGGACCGGTCTCAACCTCACCTTCGACGGGCAGCCGTTGTATGCGCTGCCGTACTGGGTCGACGTCTGTGTCCGCGAGGACCATGTAGGCGTCGGTTACACCAGCCACGTCGGTGAGGTCTCGCTGAACCCGTGGGGCAACGGCGAGATCACTGTTCCCGACTGGGAGACACTGGACTATGCGTGCATGATCGTCACGAACGGCTGCACGACGACGAACGACATGGACTACGCGTTCACCGCTGAGCAGACCGACACGAGTGTTGAGATCGACTCGCCCGTTTTCGCGATGCAGCCGGCAAGTCCGAACCCGTTCGTGGGTCAGACGTCCATCGCCTACACCGTTCCGAACAGCGGCGGCGCTGTCGAGATGACCATCTACGATGTGAACGGTCGTGAGGTCCGGACGCTCGTCAACGAGACGATGAACCCGGGCGACAGGCTCGCGTACTGGGATGGCCTCGACAACTCCGGCGACAAAGTCGGATCGGGCGTCTACTTCGCCCGTCTGAACGTGGACGGCCTGACGGCCTGTGGGAAGCTCGTTGTCCTCAAGTAGTCCCGTGTGAACTGCTGGACCTTAGAGAAGGGGCGGCCTCGTGCCGCCCCTTCTCTTGTGGTACGCTCTGGCTGCTGGTGCGCAGAGGCTGCTGGTGCGCCGGGGCCCGGATGCCGGAAGGGCCGCAGCCGCGGCGATCGTCCGCAGAGCGTGAAACGCATCGGGAGCGCAACGTGAGCGACAAGCTTCAGAACGAGGTCGAGTGGCTCAAGCGGGTACGGTCGGGGTTCCGTTACACGGCAACCGTCCACAGCCAGGTCGGGACGCTCGTCTACCGCGCGCTCCGCGTGCGGGATAGCTACTCGTCGAGATCGCTCAGACTCAGGCACTGGGATACGACCGGCGGTCAGGTCACTCTGACCGACGACGATTACGTAGCCACCATTCCCATCTACGATTTCGGGTTCATCCACAACCTCCATCACATGGCGGACGATGACCCCGAGACCGTTGTTCTCGCGGTCTGGTACCTCGTCGCGCACGAGTGGGGACACTACTATCTTGCAAAGACCGACAAGCGGAATCAGGAACGTGACGCCGATGCGTTCGCGGAACGCGTGATGGTGCGGATCGGATTCAGCGAGGAAGAGGCGGCGGTCGCGGAGGACCAGTACTGGATCGTCTTCAATGATGACAAGCAGAGGTCACCCCGGCGACGGCGAGGGAGGAAGGTGAGGGCGGCCGCGGGGTAGCGATCGGTCACCCGGCGGAGGCTACGACGGGGACGCTCTCAGCAGTAGCGGCTCCCGGTGGTGGGGACTCTCAGCGCGCCCGCAGGAGCTCCGAGGGAGTCACGTATATCCGACCGCGGCGTGTGTTCTCCTCCCCGAGACCCGATGCTTCGGGAGCGCCGAGCACGAGCTCCGGACGGCCGTCGCCGATGATGTCCGCGGGAACGAGCGCGCCAGCTACGGCGTCCCCGGCTGCTCCCGTCATCACAAGGTCCGCCCGTTCCGCGGTACCCCCCTTGGCGCTCATGACCGACCGCAGACTTCCCCAGTACACGTAGACCTCGCCGGAGCGCTTCCGCTCGCCGTTCATTCCGTTGACGAACTGCGCGGTGACGGCGACGTCGTCGAATCCGTCGCCGTTGAGGTCGACAACAAGAGGGGAGAGCCCGAAGATATCCCACATCGATCGACCCTGGAGTGTCACGGCTCTCGCGTGCCGGCTGCCCACGGGTGGTTCGCTCTCAAGTCGGTCCGGGAGCCCGACGGCCCCGGCATCGCAGTCTCCGAACAGGATGAACGCTGAGCCGCGTGCGCTGTAGCGGCCGTCGCTTCGTCCGGCGCCGTGCGCCGAGACCACGGCATCGCTTGCACCGTCTCCGTCGATGTCACCGATCTCGATCCCGAATCCAACGAAAGCTCGCTCGGTCACACCGTGTATATGGACGGTCGCGATCTCGGTGACCGCGATGCTCCTCAGCGGCTCTCCGGAGATCATGTCGTGCGCGGGCACGATGTAGATCGCCCCCGCGTCTTCGATCCGACCCGTGCCGCCACCGTCGTGCCTGGGCGGGTCGAACTGGTGCGCTCCAAGGACGAGTTCGGCGGTGCCGTCCCCGTCGATATCAGCAGCACGGACCGTGCGCAGCGCGTCTCCGGCACCAGAGCCGGCGACTGCGCCGACGGCGATGTCGGCGGCGCGGTGGATCCCCGCTGACATCATCTGCGCTGTCGAGATCGCGTAGACTACACCGGCATTCACACGGGCTCCGTCATCGGCACCCGAAGCCGCGACGAGCAGCTCGGCGCGTCCATCTCCATCGATGTCGCACGACTCGAGACACCCCCCGAAGCCGTCACCGCTCTCGTCGCCCGACATGACGGTTGAGGCATGCGATGAACGAAGCGACGCTGATGTCGCCGGAAGATCGAATACGAACACCTGACCCGTTCGAATCTCGCCTGGGGGAGCTGACTCGGGCGCGCCGACGATGAGTTCGTCATTGCCGTCGTCATCGACATCCATGAAGAGCAGCACGCTGCCGAACCGAGAGGCAGGCACCTCATGCTCGATCCGGATGGCTCTGTCGCCCCAGGACCCGGGTTCACGCGCGGTGAGCTCGTCCGTGCTCAGGATGTAGACCGCACCCGCGTGACCATCGGCGCCGGGGGCGCCGGCGGCCAGCTCGGGGATCCCGTCTCCATCGATGTCGCCGACCGCGAGACTCCAGCCGAGTTCGTCGCCCGGATTGAGTCCGACGAGTTTGTGGATCGCATCGGACGTGAGGTCGATCTCGGACGCCCCGCACGCTGCGACCATCAACACGAGAAGGCATGCAGTCGCGCGGAGCACAGTGCTGGGTCGCGGGTCGATCGTGCCGGAGATCGTGCGTATCATTTTGTGTTCCCTTCGCGGGACGCCGCCGCCCCGGGTGTGTTGCGGATCGTCGGCCGAGTATGCGGGCGAACCGCGGGCGCGTCAAGCCGCGGCCGGTGGGTGCATCGCAACCGGGCTACGGGCTGATCCCGGGTCGCGGTCCGGTCCGCTGGGGCGGGACCGGTTGACAGCCCGTGGGACGCGCGGTAGAGTGCTCCACTCCGGAGGGGGGACACACCCATGCGGCAGACGTACCATCGGGCGACAGAGGGAGTGACGCGGCGCCGCGGTCTCTATTCATGGGCCGCCATCGCCCTGTCCGCCGGGGCGCTCGCGCTCGGCCTCTCGGTTCCCTGCGCCGCCCGGTCCGTCACCCCGTCGGAACCAGACCTGATCGACATCCTCACACGATACAATGCCCTGATCGTGCGCGAGCGCGCGATCGTGGAGAGTCTGCGCGTCGAACAGACGATGATCGAGCCGCAGGACGACGGTTCGACGAGGACGTCGGAGGCCGTCCTCGTCTACACTCCCGCTGACGGGATGGAGCGCCGCGAGGTCTTCTCCGAGATCACCCACCCCGCCGGGGACTACACGCTCGACAGCCTCATAGGACCCGAGTTGAGGCCTGACGAGTACGACATCCGGTACGCAGGGAGGGACTCGATCGCCGGTGAGGAGACGTACCACCTCAACGTGACTGCGACCGTCAGGGACCGCCGCCATTTCGACGGTGATGTCTGGATCTCCACGGACGGTTTCGCGCCCGTGCGCATCACAGGAAAGGTCGCCGACCCGCCGTTCCCCGTGGTCCTCATCACGCTCGACAAGAGTTTCGAGACCGGACCAGAGGGGCTGCGTCTGCTCCGTCGCCACTCGGGCGAGGTCGAGGTCAATCTGCTTCTCGGCACGAGGTGCGGTCTCAGACACATCTTCTACGACGACTACTATGTCAGCACGCGCGATGTGGATTAGCGAACGCCGGACACTTTTTGGTTGACAGCTATCCACCTCTTCCTGTAAATGTCCGTCATGGCACAACTCAGGGGTCGCGGCTGACCATTCCTGGGCGCCCCGAGAGGGGCGAGGGGCCGTCTCCGGACGGCTCCCCTTCCATGACAGGAGGAACACGGACACACTCCGTCCGTTTCCTCCTGTTCCTGTTTGCGGGTCCGCCCGACGCAGTGCACCGGCTTGACACCCGTTACAGTCGGTGCTTCACTGGAGTGGAGCCCACCAGCTGATTCCGCGCGCCCGGCGCAGACCGGCGCACCCTGCATCGCACACCAGGCAGGAGAGAGTCATCATGCTCGGCAATACGCTCCGTTGGACGGGGGTTGCGGCCACAGCCGCTCTCGTCGTGTTCGCATGCGCGGCCGACGCCGGCCAGGTCAGCGAGATCTGGCAGTACCCCGTCGGCGATCACATCCGCTGTGTCCATCCCATTGAGGATATGGATGGAGACGGCTTCCCGGACATCCTCGTCGAGATCGACCACACCGGACTCGCGAGCGGTCACTTCAAGCTGCTCTCCGGCCTCGATGGCGACGAGGTCTGGGGCGTATCGCCTCCGGGCGGGGTGAGCGGCGGCTGTGGCTACGGGGACATGTGTGTGAACGTCTGCCCCGACCTCAACGGGGACGGGAAGCAGGAGGCTCTGCTCGGGACGGCGTGGGGCGGACGGACCGCGTACGCGATCCTCGCCGACGAGGGTGGCGCGACGTTCTGGAGCTACGACACCTACAACGACGACCCGCCATCCGGATGGGTCTACGCACTCGACTGGATCCCCGATGTGACCGGTGACGGCATCCCCGAGATCGTCTTCGGGTGCGGGAGCGACAACAACAACGCGTACTGCATCGACGGCGCTGCCGGGACGATGGTCTGGAAGTTCCAGGCGCCGGACGCCGTCGAGAGCGTCGCGACGATCGGCGACGTCAACGGCAACGGGACGTACGACGTGCTGGTCGGAACCGGTGATGCATACGGTGACTACACCTACTGCGTCGACGGCGGCTCGACCGGTATAGCCGGGTACATGTGGCGGTATCTCGTCAACGACACGAGCTACAGCGTCGCCGGGATCAAGGACGTCAACGACGACGGCGTTCCGGACGCGCTGATCGGCGTGTGGGATATGACCAACAGCGTCATCTGCGTCAGTGGTGCGGACGGGAGCCACGTGTGGACACACCCCGTCGGCGATTACGTCATGCGCGTCATGCCGATCAGAGACCTCAACGATGACGGCGAGATGGACGTGCTCGTGGCGTCATGGGACAACGCGATCATCTGTCTCGACGGGCGGACCGGAAACGAGCTGTGGAACGTGCCGACCGGCTCGACCAACGGCGGTGACGTGTGGACCATCTGGCCGATGGAGGATGTGGACTCCGACGGGTACGACGATGTCGTGGCGGGTTCGTTCGACCTGAACGTCTACGGTGTGAGCGGGCACACGGGAGATCTGCTCTGGAACTACCCGGTGGGGAACCGTGTCTACACAGTGCGCGGTGTCACCGATCTCAACGGCGACGGGACGGGGGACGCCGTCGCGGGGACGCAGTACATGAGCGGCGGCGGGACCGTCTTCTGTCTTGATGCGGACGGCGACGGCACGGCCGTGCCTCCAATGGGGGACGTCGCAGCGGTGATCGATGATGGTGTGGTGCTGCTGCAGTGGTCGGTCTACGAAGAGGCGAATCTCCTCGGGTTCCACGTGTACCGCCAGGAACTCGAGGAGCGGGCCTCCGGTGATGCGTTCGTCGAGTCGCTCGTCGCGCGCGGCGTCACCGACACGCGTTCGATACTGGCCGCCCGAGCCGGTGAGAACGCGACCGGGTTTTCGTCCGGCGCTGACGTGGCGCGAGCGGATCTCGCCCGGGACGGCGACTCACCCGCGGGGTTCGAGAGGCTCAATGACGCGCTGCTGCCGGTGTCGGAGTACCGCGACAGCGCGGTCCGGCCGGGGGCGCGCTACGCCTACATGGTCGCGGGTGTGCGAGCGGACGGCGACCCGGTGTTCGCCGGTCCCGTCGAGATCGTCGCGGACATCAGCGTCGCCGCGCTTCGGCTTGGCGCTCCGTCGCGGAACCCGACGACACAGGGGGCCACGCTTGCTTTCGTCGCTGTCGATGAGCGTTCGTGTTCGGCGGCCCGCGCGTCGCTCTACGACGTGTCGGGCCGTCTGGTTCGCGCGCTGCCGGTCACGAGCGAGGGAGTCCGCGGTCTCGTCACGTGGAACGGTCTTGGCGCCGGTGACCGGGTGCTCCCGAGCGGCGTCTACTTCGTGAGGGTGACCGATGGCGTGTCGGAGGCCGGTCGGAAGGTCGTGCTCGTGAGGTAACATCGCAGGCGACGGGCCGGCTCGAGCTGATACAGGAACGCCCCACCCGATGGGTGGGGCGTTCGCATTGCCGCTGGTGGCTCGGTGTTCGGGTCGGTTGTGAACCCGTTATCGGTAGAGCAATTTGATGACCGACCACGACGCAGACTCGACCGGCTGACCCTCGCAATCGCCCGGGGGTGCAGGCCGGCCGATCCCTCCGTGCCAGAGCACGCAGTAGATGTGCGTGCCGTCGTTGCAGTCGACGACCCACCTGGGATAGTCGGGGTGGTCACCGATGGTGATCGCACCCTCGCCGCCGGCGTAGTCGAATGTCACGCGTGCGATCGGGTACGGGTACGCCGATGGATCAATGCACTCCGTGGATGTCAGAGTGATGCCGGACGCCCAGTCGCCGACCATCGCGCCGCCAGGGAGCAGGCTCTCAACGACCGGTTCGTCCATCATGATCCCGGGCGTCACGGAGATCTTGAACGACACGGTCATGAAGTCGACGTAGCTGCCGAGCATGTCGAGCATGATGAAGGCCTCGACCGACTCGAACGGCTCCGGGTCGATCTGCGAGACATAGTTCCCTGGGTCGAAGTCGACGTATACGGCATCGTACGCCACGGGGTTCGCGCATGCCGTGCCGGCGCCGACGAGAGCAACCAACAGAACAATCGTAGCATTACGCATCATGGCCACCTCCTTCTTTGATGGAGCACCGACCACCAGTCACTATTGTACCATGAATCAGATGATGGCGCACGAAGCGATCACGCACCGGTGGTCGGGTGCATCGGCGCCATTCCGCCGCACCCGTTCGCGCCCGGGCACCCGCGTTGACAGGAGCCCCGTTTCATCGCTAGAATGCCGGTGGAGTCTCGCTCTCGCGACCGCGCAGCATCTCGCCGCGGTCGCGTCCCTGTACGATACGGAGAAACGATGGGCAGCATCAGGGGATTCCTGACTCGTCTTGCCAAGTATCGCTGGACCGTGCTCATCGGCCTGGCGACGCTTCTCGTGGTCGACGGGATGCAGCTCGTCATTCCCCGGATCATCAAGTGGGCCGTCGATGACCTCACGAGCGGGGCCGCCCGGTCGGACGACCTGGTGCGCTACGGACTCATCATCGGCGGGCTCGCCGCCGGCATCGCGGTCTTCCGGTTCGCGTGGCGCTACTTCATCATCGGCACCTCCCGGCGCATCGAGGAGGACATCCGGAACGACATCTTCCAGCATCTTCAGGTCCTGTCCCCGAGATACTACTCGGAGAACAAGACCGGCGATCTGATGGCGCACGCCACCAACGACCTCAATGCCGTCCGTATGGCGTGCGGGATCGGTATCGTGGCGATGACGGATGCGGTCCTGCTCGGTCTGGCTACGATCGGGTTCATGCTCGCGCTCAACGTCAAGCTGACGCTTCTCGCCCTCATCCCGATGCCGGTCATCGCGCTGTTCACACTCCGTGCGGGGAAGATGCTTCATCAGCGGTTCGAACTCGTTCAGGAGACGTTCTCCGATCTCACGGAACGCGTCCGCGAGAGCATCGCCGGCATCCGCGTCGTGAAGGCGTACGTGCAGGAGGACCACGAGTTCAGCCGCCTGAGTGCCGTCGGCAAGGAGTACATCCAGAAGAACATCCGGCTTGTGCGTGTATGGGGAGCGTTCTTCCCGTTCATCATGCTCCTCTCGAGCATGAGCGCCGTCATCGTCATCTTCGTCGGTGGTCGGCAGGTCATGATGGGCGACATCTCGACGGGCGATCTCGTCGCGTTCACGAGCTATCTCGGCATTCTCACGTGGCCGATGATGGCGATGGGGTGGGTCGTCAACGTGATGCAGCGCGGCGCAGCGTCGATGGGACGGATCAACCGGATCCTCGACGCCCAACCGGAGATCTCGGATGTCGAGGGAGCCGTTGAGCTGACGGACGTGCGAGGCGAGATCGATTTCTCCAACGTGACGTTCCGGTACGAGGCGGACCTCGAGCCGGCGCTCGCAGATGTGAGCTTCCACGTTCCGGCGGGGACGTGGCTCGGCGTGATCGGCAGGACCGGCTCGGGGAAGAGCACGGTCTGCAACCTCCTGCTTCGGCTCTTCGAGACCACGGATGGCACCGTGAGCCTGGACGGTCGTGACGTACGGACGACGACGCTGGCGTCCCTTCGCGGCTCGTTCGGATACGTCCCGCAGGACACATTCCTGTTCTCGGACACCATTCGTGAGAACGTCCGGTTCGGGTGGCCCGATGCCACCGACGAGGACGTTCGGAGTGCGCTCGAGGTCGCCGGCATCGCCGCGGAGATCGATGAGTTCCCGGAGGCGATGGACACGCTCGTCGGGGAGCGCGGTGTGACGCTCTCGGGCGGACAGAAACAGCGGATCGCGATCGCGCGCGCCATTCTCGGGAAGCCCTCCGTGATCATTCTCGACGACTCGCTCTCCTCGGTCGACACCGCAACAGAGGAGCGCATCCAGGAGCACCTCCGCGAGGAGCTCTCGGGACGCACCAGCATCATCGTCTCGCACCGCATCTCATCGATCCGCGATTGCGACCAGATCATCGTTCTCGACGAGGGGCGGGTCGTGGAGCGTGGCCGTCACGACGAGCTCGTGGCACTAGGCGGGCTCTACGCCGACATCTACACGCGTCAGCTTCTCGAGGAGGAGCTGGACGATGGCGAGGACACGCAGGGAGGCTCCGCGTGACGCACGACTACCATGAGGACGAGATCCTGGGGAAGGCCTACGACTCGCGGCTGGTGCGCCGGCTGCTGACGTTCGTGCGTCCCTACACCGGTCTCATCGTCGTGGCCGTCCTCATGCTCGTGGCCGTGGCGGGCTTCGAGATCGCGCTGCCCTATCTGACGCGCGCGGCGATCGATGATCATATCGTCGCGACGTCACGTCTCATCATCGCGGGGGAGACGGGCGCCGACTTCGTCGAGGCGCATCGCGATGGGCTGCTCCCCGTCGACAACGCTCCCGGGACGTTCTTCGCGCGGACGAAGACGCTCTCGGGCTATGACCCGCGCGAGGTCGCTCTCGCCTCCGAACGCGGCGTGATCAAGGAGGGCTTCTACTACCTCGCCGACCGGGAGCGCGCGGTCAGGGCGGGGCTTCCGGTCGAGGATCTTCTCGGTGCGGGTGCGCTCGTGGCCGTGCCCACGGACGGGCTCACGGGTCTCTCGCCGGAGCAGGTCACCATCCTGCGCGAGGACGATATGCGGGGCGTGGCTCGCATCGCGCTTCTCATCATCGGCATGCTCGTGCTCTCGTTCGTCTTCACGCTGCTCCAGATCAACATGATGGAGTTGACCTCGCAGCGTGTGATGTACGACATCCGTATGCGGGTGCTCGGTCACCTTCAGAAGCTGTCCCTCTCCTTCTTCGATAAGAACCCGGTCGGACGCCTCGTGACCAGGGCCACGAACGACGTCCAGATCCTGCACGAGATGTTCACCTCGATCGTCATCACGCTGCTGCGCGACCTGTTCGTTCTCGTCGGCGTGGTGATCGTCCTGCTCCGGCTGAACTGGCGGCTCGCGCTGGTGAGCTTCGTGGTGCTTCCGTTCATGGCGTGGGTGACGGCGCGATTCAGCGTGATGATCCGCGACGCGTTCCGCGAGGTGCGAGTCAAGGTCGCGAGGATCAACGCATCGCTCCAGGAGAACATCAGCGGGATGAGAGTGACGCAGATCTTCCGCCGCGAGGAGGAGAGCTGTCGCCGGTTCGCCGGGATCAACCACGAAAACTTCCTCGCGGCGATGAAGCAGGTGAGGACATTCGCGATGTTCATGCCGGTGATGGAACTCGCCAGCGCGATCGCGATCGGACTGGTTATCTGGTACGGCGGCGGGAAGGTCATCAGGAGCACGTTGTCGCTCGGGACGCTCGTCGCGTTTCTGTCATATGTCCAGATGTTCTTCCGCCCGCTCCGGAATCTCGCACAGCAGTACGGCACGATGCAGCAGGCGATGGCGTCGTCCGAACGGCTGTTTCTTCTGCTCGACAACGACCAGATCATCCCCGGTTCGGAGGATCCGGTCGTGCTCGAGGAGATCGAGGGCCGCATCGTGTTCGACGATGTCTGCTTCTCCTACGTCGAGGGCGAGCCCGTGCTCCGCAACGTCTCGTTCACCGTTGAGCCGGGAGAGACCGTGGCCATCGTCGGGGCGACGGGCGCAGGCAAGACGTCGATCATCAGTCTCATCGAGCGGTTCTATGATATCCAGGAGGGGAGCATCACGCTCGACGGCGTGGACATCCGGGAGTTGTCGAAGCCGGCGCTCCGTTCGCACATCGGTCTGGTGATGCAGGATGTCTTCGTCTTCGCTGGTGACATCAAGGGCAACATCCGGCTGGGGAACGACTCGGTCGGCGAGAAGCGGCTCAGAGAGGTGGCGCGCCACGTCAACGCGGACCGGTTCATCGAGCGGCTGCCCGACGGGTTCGACGAGGAGGTCCGCGAGCGCGGCGCCACGCTTTCAACCGGACAGCGCCAGCTCCTCGCGTTCGCCAGGGCGCTCGCGTTCGATCCCAGGATCCTCATCCTGGACGAGGCCACATCCAACATCGACACGGAGACCGAGGCGCTCATCCAGGATGCGCTTGTCCGACTGATGGAGGGACGCACGTCGATCGTCATCGCGCACCGTCTCTCGACGATCCAGCACGCCGACAAGATCATCGTCATGCACAGAGGCCGTATCCGAGAGGTCGGCACACACCAGGAGCTGCTCGCGAAGCGCGGGTACTACCACACGCTCTACCAGCTTCAGTACGCGCAGTAACGGGGGCAAGGCCATGTCATACGCACTAGTCGAGCAGTCAGGGGCCGAGCGCGTCGTGCACGTGCTTCGCGACGGCGTCCAGATCGTCGGCCGGTCGTCCGAGTCGGACATCCAGCTGGGACACTCATCCGTCTCGCGGCGTCATGCGCAGATCACCGTCGAGGGGACGCGGGTTGCGGTCGCCGATCTCGGGAGCAGGAACGGGACGTTCGTCGACGGGGAGGCCGTCAGCGGAGAGGCGGAGATCTCGCCGGATGTCGAGGTCGCATTCGCCGGCGTGAAGATGACGCTCGTCGACCGCGAGGCGTCGAGAACCGGCAGCGCGGAGCTGGACGCGTCGGCTGTCGTGAGCGCCATCATGGACCCGTCCGACCTCAAGACGCCGGGGCAGGGCCACGGTACAGGCTCGAGCCTCTTTCGCGTGCTCGCCGACGCGGGTGCGTTCCTCGTGTCGGAGCGACCGATCGAGGGTATCTACGAGGACGTTCTTGATCTTGTCGAGCGGGCCGTCGCCTGCGACCGTGCCGTTCTGCTCGTTCGCGAGGACGGAGGAGAGCCCGTCGTCAAGGCATCGCGTGTCAAGGCGCACGCGGACAGTGACAGGCTGGTTCTCAGCAGCACGATGGTGCAGCGCGTGCTGGACGAGGGTGTTGCGCTTCTCACGACCGACGCGCAGAGCGACCCCCGGTTCGAGGGGAAGGAGAGCGTTGTCGCGCAGGGTATCAAGGCGGCGATGGCCGTTCCGCTCCACGACAACGAGCGCGTCATCGGGCTGCTCTATGCGGATACGACCGATCCCGCGTCGTGGTACAACGACGACGAGCTGCGTGCGTTCACCTCGCTGGCGAATCTCATCGCCGTCAAGATCACACAGGCGCGGCTCGCCGCAGCCGAGCAGGAACGCCAGCGCCTCGAGCGTGAGCTCTCGACCGCGCGCGATATCCTCTCGAACATCCTGCCCCCCGAACTGCCGGCCGCCGAAGGCTACGAGTTCTGCGTCTATCACGAGTCCTGCTTCGAAGTCGGCGGCGATCTCTACGATGTGAAGCACTTCGATGACGGCAGGACACTCATCTTCGTGGGGGACGTCGCCGGCAAGGGGCTGGGTGCAGCGCTCCTGGTATCGAGCATCGTCCCGATGACACATGCGCTTCTCGAGGGCGAGACGGAGCTCGTCGACGCGGTCGATCGCCTCAACCGTCAGGTCTTTCGGACCACCGACGCCGTCAGGTACGCCACGCTGTTCGTTGGGACGCTCGATCGCGCAACCGGGCGTCTCGTCTACGTCAACGCGGGACACAATCCGCCCTATCTCGTCTCGCCGGACGGCACGGTGGATGAGGTGCCGGCGACCGCCATGCCGGTCGGTATGCTCGAGATGGCTTCGTTCAGCGCGGGGGAGGTGACGCTCGAGCCGGGCGCGGTGCTCGCGGCGTTCAGCGACGGCGTGACCGAGGCCGAGGATGCCGACGGGAGCTTCTACGACGAGGAGCGGCTGCTCGCATCGCTCGACCGGGTTCGCGAGAGCTGCGCGGACGGAATCGTGTCGGGCGTGCTCGATGACGTGAGATCGTTCGTGGGTGAGCACGCTCAGTCGGACGATGTCACGCTGCTGGTCGTTCGCAGACTGCCCGCGTAGCCGCGCGCCGCGTGGGCGCCGGCCGCGCGCTGTGTGGGCGCTGCCCCGCCTCTCCGCCGACACGCAGCTGATCGAAAGCCGCTGCCGCAGCTACCCGCTCGTGGCGGCGGCTCTCGTCTCTCTCACCAGGTGTCTGTGATTCCAGACGGCCGCACCGATGATGAGCGCGATCCCCGCCAGGCTCAGCACATCCGGAATCTCTCCCCACAGCATCAGAGCGAAGATCCCTGCGAACACGACGTGACCGTAGTTGTAGATCGACAGACGCGACGCCTCCGCCTGGTGGTAGGCGTATGTCAGCGCGAACTGGCCGGTCGTCGCGAAGATGCCGGCCCCGAGGAGCGCAAGCCACTGTGCCGGGTCGGGCCGGATGTAGCCGAGCGCCGTCGGCACGGCGGACGCGGCCACCGAGACGAGCGAGAACCAGAAGACGATCGTGTAGGGAGGGAGCTTTCCTCGGAGCGAGCGAACGACCGTGTATGCCGCCCCGGAGCACATCGCGGAGACGATGCCCCCGACAGCGGCGAGCGCGTGGTAGTCGAACTGGGGTTTAAGCACCAGCAGCGCGCCGGCGAACGCGAGGAGAAGCGCGGGAATGAGGTGTTTCGCCAGGCGTTCCTTGAGGAAGACCACCGCGAAGATCGTCACGAAGAACGGCGACAGCTTGTTGAGGATCGTTGCGTCGGCGAGATTGAGATGCGCGATCGCGAAGAAGTAGAGCGTCATCGCTGCGGTCCCGAAGAAGCCGCGGAGGACGAGCAGTGGTATCAGACGTCCCTGTGCGAACGGGTTCTCCCGATAGCGCATCGCGACGGCACCCATGGTGATGAGCGATACGAGGCTCCGAAAGAAGACCTTCTCAAAGACAGGCATGTCTCCCGCGAGCCTCACCGACACGCCGACCATCGAGAACGAGAGCGATGCGAGGATGATCGCGACCACGGCGCGTCCGGCGTTGTCCGTCGTCACCGGGGCGTGGCCGATGTGGACCCCGCGCCTCATCGCGGCCTCTCCCGTTCCTGCCCGCCGAATATCCGACCGACCCGGCGCATCCATGCGTCGAGCTGGTCGGGCGACGAGGGGTACTGCCGATAGAGACGGTGGACGGCGGCGGCCTGGCGCGACGCGGAAAGAAGGCCGGTCACCAGCGCCGGCCGTCGGGCGGCGCGGCCCACGATCGAGACCAGGTGCCGCATGAACCGGCCGGGTGATGATCCGTAGAGCTCTCGGTAGGCTGTTCCCGCCCGCCCCAGCTCCTCCGCGAGGAACGAGAGGTCGTCACGTGAGAGCGACGACATGAGGCGTCGGAGGATCTCCTGAACCGCGTGGGGAGCGCCTATGGTCCGCATCGTCTCGCTGGCGTAGGGCCAGAGTTCATGGACGCCGGCGTCTCGCTTGAGAGCCGCGCGCCCGCCGATCCTCCCGGCCAGCGCTCCGGCGATGATCGAGGGTGCGATTCCGCCGCCGTGGAGCGGATTGGCGTGACACGCTGCGTCTCCTACCGTGAGGAATCCCGGGCCGATGACGCCGGCAAGCGGCCGTCTGAGCGGGAGCATCCCGGTTCCCGAGCGAAGCGGTGGAAGGGCGCGGACATCGTCCCACTTCTCGATCAGACCCGCCAGGTGCGAACGCACGGGACGGTCGACTCGAGCGAGCGAGCCTCCCAGACCGATGTTGACCATGCGGACGCCGACCGGGAAGAGCCACCCGTATCCGTCCTCGGCACCCTCGGGAGAGACGTGGACGCGGACCCAATCGGGGCGCTCGAGCTCCGTCGCGAGCGGCACGAGCGCGTAGTGTCCGATGCCGACCTCGGCTCTCAGCGGCGTGTCGACGTGTGTGGGTCCCCCGTGCCGAGTGAGAACCGACCGATAGCCGGATGCGTCGATGACGACGCGGATCGCCACATCACGTTCACGGTCTTCGGCGTCGCGGAGGCGGATGACTTGTCCGTCGCGATCGGCCCAGCCGACGCAGGTCGTGTTCTGCCGAAACTCAGCGCCGGCATCGATCGCGTCCGCGAGCAAACGCTGTCCGAAGACGGCGCGATTGATGATGACGCCGGGCTCCGCCAGGTCGACGGACCGTCCGCCGGGGGAACCGAGCGTTCCACCGGCGATCGTGGATGCGATCTCGGCTCCGTTCGGGGGATCGATGAATTCGGCTACGGTTGCCACACCGTCGTTCGACAGTGCGCCTCCGCACGCTTTGGTTCCGATCCCGTCACCCGGCCGTGTGTCGACGATGAGGGTGGATACGCCGGCGCGGGCGGCCCAGAGGGCGGCCGCGCATCCGCCGGTCCCGGCCCCGACGACGAGCACATCGCGTATGTCCTTTTCTCTTGATGACATAGAGGCTCGAAGCTTACCAGCGGCCCGTGCCGGGGTCAACGGGGGCGGGCGGAAGTGGTTGCGGGGTGGCGGCATAGGCGCAGTGGTGTGCGCTCGCTGAGGGGCTCCGTTCGTCCGCTCGACGACTGTATCGAGAAGGAAATCGCGGGCGGTCGGGAGGCATCAGAAGACAGGGGAGGTGCGCCACGATGGCGCGCTCTCAGGAGGCACTATTGAAACAGGGCACAAATCATGCTATAATACAGTCTGTCAAGAATTTAGCGACCG
>CAZRAD010000007.1:12420-39549 GCA_964597945.1 uncultured bacterium | reverse complement strand
ATGGTGACCTTATCAGCTGCCATCGTAGGCATTCCCCCTGTTCGTCTGACGGGGGTGAGGGCTTGTCACCCCTCCCCGTCCATCCTCAAGCTACTTCTTGGATTTCGCCTTCTTGCTCTTCTTGCTCTTCGCTGCAATGTCACCGGCGACCACGACGGCCTCATCCCCGGCCGGAGCCTCAACACCGGAGAGCTTCTCCCCGAGATCGACCGTCATAGGACCAAGCTCGCGGATCTCATCGACGAACTCGTTCATGACGCGAACGAGCTTGTCGCCTTCGGCCGCCGAGATCCACTCGAGCCTGACACGGTCCGGATCGACTCCAAGCTCCTTAAGCATCGGCTTGAGAAGCGACAGGCGCCGCATCGTGTTGTAGTTGCCGTCCTGATAGTGGCAGTCACCCGGGTGGCATCCGCCCAACAACACACCGTCCGCCCCTTCCCGGAATGCCCACAGGATGTGCTGCGGATCCACGCGTCCGCTGCAGTTGACACGCACCGCGACACCGTTCGGCGGGTACTGTTTTCGAGAAGTCCCCGCGAGATCGGCGCCGGCGTACGTGCACCACTTGCAGAAGAAGCAAACGACTCTTGGTTCGAACATATCAGTCCTCCAGGGCCGCCGTGACCATCTTGAACAGCTGGTCGTCAGTGAGATTCTTCTGCGTCACCGATCCGGACGGACACGCCGCGATACACGCGCCGCACCCTTCACAGATCGCCTCCTGGATGTGAGCGACCTTCTTCTCCTCGTCAAACTCCGCCGCGTCGTACGGACAGACCGAGACACAGACGCGACAGCCGGCGCAGTCGTCCTCATCAACGAACGCGATGATCGGCTCGCGATGATACTCCTTCTCCGCGAAGAGCGATGCGACCTTGCTCGCGGCAGCCGAGGCCTGGGCAACAGCGTCCGGGATGTCCTTCGGACCCTGCGCGGCGCCGGCCAGGTAGAAACCGGGCGCGAGACTCTCGACGGGCCTGAGCTTCGGATGGGCCTCCGAAAGGAAGCCCCACTCGTTGACCTGGATCTTGAGCTTCTTTGCAAGCTCCAGCGCGCCAACACTGGGAACCATGGCGAGACCGAGCACGACCATGTCGGCGGCGATCTCGACCTTCTGGCCGGTGAGCGTGTCGACGCCCCAGACCATCACCTTCCCGTCCTCTTCGAAGACCTTCGAGACCTTGCCGCGAATATAGAGGACGTCGTCCTCCTCGGCCGCGCGCTGGTAGAACTCCTCGTAGCCCTTTCCACCGGTCCGAACGTCCATATAGAACAGATAGGCCTGACCCTCGTGCACGTTGTGCTTGTAGAGCATCGCGTGCTTCGTCAGGTACATGCAGCAGGCCTTGGAGCAGTACGCCTTGTGGTTCTCCGGATCGCGGGACCCGACGCAGGTCAGGAAGACAACCTCTTTCGGCACCTCGCCGTCGGAGGGTCTCAACACCTGTCCGCCGGTCGGTCCGGACGCGGAGAGAAGGCGTTCAAACTGCAGGCTCGTCACGACGTCCTTGATCTTGCCGCCGCCGTACTCGCCGATGTTGACCATCGGATAGAGATCGTAGCCGGTGGCGACGATGATCGCGCCGACCTCCACGTCCACAAACTCGTCCTTCTGCGTGTAGTCGACCGCGTCGACCGGACAGATCTTCGCGCAGATGCCGCACTTGCCGTTCTTGAAGTAGATGCAGTGGTCAGCGTCGAGCACCGGCTTGTTCGGGACGGCCTGCGGGGACGGCGTGTAGATGGCCTTCCGCTTGGAGAGTCCCTCGTCGAACTCCGAGTCCGTCTTCGACGGGCACTTCTCGGAGCACAGACCACAGCCGGTGCAGACGTCCCGGTTGACGTACGCGGCCTTCTTCTTGATCTTGACCTTGAAGTTGCCCACGTAGCCCGCGACATCCTCGACCTCGCAGTAGGTCATCAGCGTGATCCTGGGATGCTGCGATGCGTCGACCATTTTCGGCGTCAGGATGCACTGCGAGCAGTCGAGCGTCGGGAACGTCTCTGACAGCTGCGCCATGTGACCGCCGATCGAGGCCTCCTTCTCAACGAGGATAACCTCGTGTCCGGAGTTCGCGATGTCGAGCGCGGCCTGAATACCCGCCACCCCACCACCCACGACGAGCGCGCGCTTCGTCACCGGAACCGCGATCGGCTCAAGCGCCTCGTCCTGCTTCACCTTCTCGATCATCGTCTTGATGATCTTGACCGCCTTGTCCGTCGCGCGCGGCTTGTCCTTCTGATGGACCCAGCTGCACTGCTCACGAATGTTGGCGATCTCGACCATGTACGGATTCAGATCGGCGCCGACACCGGCGCGCCGGAAGGTTGCCTCGTGGAGCGTCGGGGAGCACGCCGACACGACGACGCCGGTCAGCTTGTGCTCCTTGATCGCGTCCTTGACGAGGTTCTGGCCGGGATCCGAACACATATACGCGTAGTCGGTTGAGAACGCGACTCCCGGATAGCTGGCCAGTTCCTCTGCAACCCGCTTCACGTCCACCACGCCGGCGATGTTCGTACCACAGTGGCAGACGAAAACGCCTATGCGATGTTCCATCACTCCTCCCCTAGACCAGGCTCTTCTCGGCCAGCACTGGCCGCGGGTCAACGTAGTTGTCGCTGAAGTCCAGGTACTCCTCGTCTATCCCGAGCGCAACACCAAGAAGCTGCGTGAAGTAGATCACCGGGATCTTACGGAAGCCGGTAACGCTCTTCTCCATCTTCTCCTGCATCACGTCCAGGTTGTACCTGCAGAGCGGACAGGTGGTGACGATGATGTCGGCATCGCGTCGCGACGCCGAGTTGATGATGGTCTGCGAACACGCAGCCGCCGTTTCTTCGTCTCGAGCCACCTGAAACCCGCCGCAGCATTCGGTCTTCATCGGGAAGTCGACAACGTCGCACCCGATCGAGCCGAGCAGTCCCTCGAAGATCTCCGGCTGCTCCGGATCGTCGAACTCCATCTCCTTCTTCGGTCGGAGGAGCATGCATCCGTAGTACGGGGCGACCTTGAGACCGGAGAGGTCCTTCTTCACGAGACCGCCGATCTTGTCGAAGCCGACGATATCCCTGAGCATCTCGATGTAGTGAAGAACCTCGACCTGACCGAGGTAGTCCTCTTTGAGATAGCTCCCGATGTTCTCGCGAACCTCGGTGTCGGCCCGGAGGAACAGGTTGGCCTTCTCGCGCTTCTCCGCGTCGGTGTGCAGCGCGTGGTTCGTCCGCTTGAGAACGTTGTAGCAGAACGAACAGAGCGTCACGACCTTGTCGCCCTGTCTGGCGGCATAGGCGAGGTTCCTCACCCCTGCGAGGATGTCCATCACCGAGTCGGTCGTGAGCGGGAACACGGCGCCGCAGCACGTCCAGGTCTCAAGCTCTTCCAGCTCGATCCCCAACGCCCGCGCGCACTCCCTCGATGCCTTGTCGAAGTCGAGGGCTCGCTCGTGAAGCGTACATCCGGGGTAGTAAGGTATCTTCATCTGTGCCTCCGACTCCCTATCCGTTGAGCTTTCTCAGGGCCCCGATCACACCCAGCTGCGGCGCGTCCGACACCATGGCCGTTGTCATCTCATCCGCGTCGACGACCGTGCCGCTGAGACGCTTGCGGAGCACGATAGCTCTGAGCGCGTCACAGATGCTCGAGAATTCCACGCCGCGCGGACAGCGCGAGGCGCACTGGAGACACGACGCACATATCCAGATCGTCTCCGAATCGAGCGCGGGCTCGACCTGACCGAGCTGCAGCAGGCGGATGACCTCGCTCGGCACGATGTCCATCTCCTCGACGACGGGGCACCCGGCCGTGCACCGCCCGCACTGGTAGCACGCGGACAGGCTCTGGCCGGAGAGTTCCTCAACCCTCTCGACGAGATCTCCCTTGATGACTTCTGCGCTCAGCTTGAGCCTCATCCACACCTCCGATGATTCCTCGGGCATGTGTGCATGCCCCCACCCGTGTCGATGCGTGATCTCATTCGCTTGTGTGCTGTTCGTGTGTCGGTCGCGCCCATCACCGTTCGTGCTCAACATGGAACGATAGGCAAGCGTTCCCGCCTACCTACCGGACTCGAGAACAGACGACCACTCCCGCCGCCCCGACACAGATGCACCGCGGCGCGGTTGCCTGCTCGTCGCGGTGACATTGGCCCTCGAGTCTACTACCGCGGCCGCTGAGTGTCAACCCACCAACGCCCCGAAAAGGGCGGAGAACGGGCAGCACTCGGGCGCCGGGGATGGGGAGGCGCTCGCGGGAGTGGTGATGGCGGATGCGTTCCTGCTTGTCGGACGCGGCCGTCTCCCGTAGCCTCTAGAGACCTTTGGTGGAGACAGTCCGCCCCCACCGTGGAGAGATCCCTATGCAGTCTCCCGACAGGAAGCGAGACACCACGCCGGTACGGAGCGGTCCGGGCCTCCCGCGGAACGTCTGGGTCGTCACGGTCACGAGTTTTCTCACCGACGTCTCGAGCGAGATGATCGTCAACCTCATCCCGCTCTTCCTCCTCAACGTGCTCGGCGTGAGGACGGCGCTCATCGGCGCGATCGAGGGAACGGCCGAGACGACGGCGAGTCTTCTCAAGCTCTTCTCCGGCTGGTTCTCAGACCGGATCGGCACCCGGAAGTGGCTCGCCGTGCTCGGGTACGGCATCTCGACGATCGCCAAGCCGTTCCTCTACTTCGCCGGGTCGTGGGGAAGCGTGCTCGGCGTGCGGTTCGCCGACCGGGTGGGCAAGGGTGTGAGGACCTCGCCTCGCGATGCGCTCATCGCCGACAGCGTCGACGAGCGCAGACGCGGGATCGCGTTCGGCCTCCACCGCGCGGGCGATACGGCCGGAGCGGTGATCGGGATCGGCATCGCGCTCGCTGTGCTGCTCGTTGCACAGAGGAACACCGAGCTCCTGACGAGAGCAACGTTCCAGGTCGTCGTGCTCGCGAGCATGGTCCCGGCGGTACTGGCGGTCATCGTCCTCGCCGTGGGCGCACGAGAGACACGCATCCCGGTCGCAAAGCGGACACCGCCGAGCTTCTCTCTCGCCGGATTCGACAGCCGGTTCCGCCGCTTCCTGCTCATCATCGTCCTCTTCACGCTCGGCAACTCGTCGGACGCGTTCCTGATCCTGAGAGCACAGAACGCAGGCCTCACGGTTACCGGCGTGCTCGGGATGCTCATCACGTTCAATCTCGTGTACGCCGTCATCTCGAGTCCCGCGGGGGCGCTCTCAGACCGGTTCGGCCGGCGGAGGTTCCTCGCGATCGGCTGGCTCATCTACGCGGCCGTGTACGCGGGGTTCGCGACGGCCACGAGAGGTTGGCACACCTGGGCGCTCATGGGCGTCTACGGCGTCTACTACGGACTGACGCACGGGACGGCCAAGGCATACGTCGCCGACCTCGTCCCGGCCGACCGGCGCGGGACGGCCTACGGCGTCTACAACGCGGCGGTCGGCATCATGGCCTTCCCGGCGAGTCTCATCGCGGGGGTTCTCTGGCAGGGTGCCGGCGACTGGGGCGGGTTCGGACCATCGGCTCCGTTCATCTTCGGCGGAGCGCTCGCGCTCGTCGCGGCGGCGCTGCTGGTCCTCTCACCGCGCGACCGGAGCAGACAGTCCCCGCTGAGGAGTCAGTCCCCCTGAGGGGTCGGTCTGCCAGCGGAGACAATCGCCAGCGGAGACAATCTGCCTGCGGAGACAATCCCGTTGGTCACGTATCGACGCGGGCACCCGATCGAGAGGCAACACGCATGGCACTGATGTTCGTCGTCCAGGAACACGACGCGTCGAGACTCCACTGGGACTTCCGGCTCGAGCGCGACGGCGTCCTCACGTCGTGGGCCATCCCAAAGGGTCCGTCGATGGATCCGTCGCAGCGTCGGCTGGCCATCATGGTCGACGACCACGACATCGAGTACGCCGACTATGAGGGGCTCATCCCCGAAGGGCGGTACGGCGCCGGACCGGTCGCGACATGGGACCGCGGCACCTATGAGGAACTGTCGTGGGAGGAAGACCGCATCCGGTTCGTACTTCACGGCGAGAGGCTCCGCGGCGGATTCACACTCGTCCATCTCTCCCGCGGGAAGCCGAACGAGTGGCTGCTCATCAAGAAGAAGGATGAACTCGCACGGACCGGATGGAAGATCGAGCGTGTGTTGACCGAGAGGAAGCTGGCGACGCTCGAAGTGCGCGACCCCGGATGCGACGCGACCTGATGCACGAACAAGTGCAATGCACGACAAGAAAGAGGTGCTCGATACGGAGACGAACTGCAGCTGACGTGATCTGAACAAGGAGGGAATGATGAGCGGAACGAAGACCGGCGGAGCGGCGAGACGTCGCATCGGCCGAACGGTCGGACCACGCGCAGGGACGGTTCTCATCTGTGCGGCCGCTGTGCTGGCTCTCGCCTCGGTCACCGCCGTGGCAGGAGAGCCGATCGCGACGTTCTCGATCGTCGGGTGCGATCCGGCGACCGGGGAACTCGGTGTCGCGGTGCAGTCGAAGTTCTTCGCGGTGGGCGCGGTCGTCCCGTACGCGCGAGCGGATGTCGGCGCGATCGCATCACAGGCCTACGGCAACACGGCCTTCGGCCCGATGGGGCTCGATCTCCTCGAAGAGGGTCTCCCGGTCGAAGAGGTGATGAAGGCCCTCCTGGTCGACGACGAGGACCGTGAACAGCGTCAGGTCGGCATCGTCGACGCGAACGGGAATGCGTACGCGTACACCGGTGACGAGTGCATGGACTGGGCGGGTCATCACGTCGGCGAGAACTACACGGCCCAGGGCAACATCCTCGTGAGCCGGGAGACCGTGCTTGCGATGGCGCGCGCGTTCGAGGAGACCGACGGGGTCCTCGGCGAACGGTTGATGAGCGCCATCGAGGCCGGACAGGCCGCGGGCGGAGACTCGCGAGGGATGCAGTCGGCCGCCATCCTCATCGTCAAGGCCGGCGGCGGCTACGGTGGATACAACGACGTCTACTGTGATCTCAGGGTCGACGATGCCGAGGACCCGATCGCCGAGCTTCGCCGCATCTTCATGATGTGGAAGGAGGAGGCGTTGATCCTCGAGGGATACCGCCTGCTGGAGGCGGGCGAGAGCGAAGCCGCCATCGCCGTTGGACGCCGCGCGATCGAGCAGTACCCCGACAGCGCCGAGTGCTACTACCACCTCGCCTGCTATCTCTCGCGAGGGGGACTCAAAGACGAGGCGCTCGAGCAGATCAGGGAGGCCACCGCGCGCGACGCGCTCCTCGGTCCGCGTGCGAGACTCGACACGGACCTCGAACCTCTCTGGCGGGACCCGGCCTTCCTCTCCGTGACCGACGAGTAGTCGCTCACCCTGCGGCGGGGCCGACCCGCAAATCGCGCCGGCGGGACGCGCATCCTGCGCTGTCCCTCCGGTCCACATCGCAGATCTCCGAACCCCCCGGCCCGTGATGGCCGGGGGGTCTTCGCATGATCGCTGGATTCGATCACCGCACATGATCTAATACACTGCTCTGCAGTGCGTTACGGTCATGCAACCATGCGCGGTGGAACGAACGAGGCGGAGCCGGACTCATGCTGACTGAGACCCGCGAACTGGCAGGATAAATGCACATCTATCGGATCTGGAGGATCGATCCTGCGGCCGCGCCGACCGGCCGAACCGCGCACATGGAGACGAGTCCGGTGGACGAGAACGGAACGACACCCGGTATCCTGCCCGAGGGCGAGCACCGCCTCCGCGAGCGGGTCGCTGCGCTCGAACGGCTCAATTCGGAGCTCTCCGTCCGCGAGGAACGGTTTCGCACGATCGTCGACAACGCGACCGATGCGATCGTCGTCGTTCAGGACGGCGTTCTCAAGCTGGCCAACCCCCACGTCGCCAGCATCTCGGGATACGACGAACCGACACTTCTCTCAATGCCGTTCAGCGAATTCGTCCATCCGGACGACCGCCGGACGGTCGCCGACCTCCATCTTCGGCATCTGCGCGGCGAGGAGTCCGGAGACGCATACACGATGCGCGCCATCACGGCCGCCGGCGATACGAGGTTGATCGAGGCGCGGTCCGTTCTCATTCAGTGGGAGCAGCGACCGGCGGTGCTCAGCTTTCTGCGGGATGTGACGCTCCGACTCGAAGCCGAGCGCGCCCTCCGGGACAGCGAGACGCTCTACCGATCGCTCTTCGATCAGGCGGACGACGCGATCTTCCTCGTGCGAGGCGACGAGTTCATCGACTGCAACAAGAAGACACTTGAGATATTCGGGTGCACGCGCGATCAGATCGTCGGGCAGCCCCCCTACCGGTTCTCTCCCCCGAAGCAGGCCGACGGGAGCGATTCCAGGACAGCCGCGATCGAGAGGATCGCGGCGACCTTCAACGGGGAGCCACAGCGGTTCGAGTGGCTCCACGCCAGGTACGATGGCTCGGTCTTCGAGGCCGAGGTCAGCCTGAGCAACATCGAGATCGCCGGCGAGCATCTGATCTTCGCGTTCGTCAGCGACATCAGCGAGCGGAAGTGGTTCGAGCGCATCCAGACCACACTGCTCGACATCTCCCAGTCGGCGCATTCGGCGCGAAGCCTCGAGCACCTGTTCAGCGCCACCCGTGTCTCGCTCTCGGCGCTCATGGACACCACGAACTTCTACGTCGCGCTCGAGGATGATCAGAACGGCATGTACCGCTTCGAGTGCTTCTACGATGAGTTCGACGACGTCGAACTTCACGCCCCGCGTGACGCATCGAACACGCTGACCGACTACGTCCGACGGACAGGCGACCCTCTGCTTCTGACGGGACCTGAGTTCGCGACGCTTCGGCAGCGCGAGAACCTCAGAGATGCGGGCGCGTCCTTCAAGTCCTGGATCGGCGTTCCACTGAGAACTCCTCGAGGGATCATCGGGATCGCCGCAGTCCAGAGCTACGGGGATGAGTCGCCCTACACCCGGCGAGAGCTCGACCTGATGTCGTTCGTCGCGGAGAGCCTCGGGACCGCGATCGTGAGACTCCAGGATGAAGAGAACAGGGCGGTGCTCGAGAACCAGGTCCGCCAGACTCAGAAGCTCGAGAGTCTGGGCGTCCTCGCCGGCGGTATCGCACACGACTTCAACAACCTCCTCACCGGTGTCCTCGGCAACGCCGACCTGG
Source organism: uncultured bacterium (assembly GCA_964597945.1). Taxonomy (GTDB): domain Bacteria; phylum Joyebacterota; class Joyebacteria; order Joyebacterales; family Joyebacteraceae; genus JAPEKQ01. The sequence goes on along the minus strand of CAZRAD010000007.1, from coordinate 30,415 downwards.
CACTGCTCGATCTGCCGAGAACGTCCTCGGCTGCCGTCGCACTCAACGAGATCCGGAACATCTCTCAGCGCGCCTCCGACCTCTGTAAACAGATGCTCGCCTACTCCGGACGCGCCGCGAGCGCGCCCGAACCTGTGGACCTCGCCGGCGAGATCCAGGGGATGCGAGACGTGCTCGAATCGCTCGTTCCGAACACCGTGACCTTCACGCTCGACGCGGAGCCGGCCGGAGCGGTGAGCGCGGACCGCGCACAGCTGGCGCAGGTCGTTCGCACGCTCGTGGCCAACTCGGTCGAGGCGCTCGATGGAGAGCCGGGCGAGATCCGGATAGCGACCGGGACGACTCACGACGGCTGCGCCTCTCCCTCGGGAGCGGATGGAACGAACGCGACGGCGGAAGACCCGACATGGCCGTTCGTAGAGGTACGCGACAGTGGATGCGGCATGGACGAGAAGACGCAGCAGCGCGTCTTCGAACCGTTCTTCTCGACCAAGTTCACCGGCCGCGGCCTCGGCCTGCCGGCGGTCCAGGGGATCGTGCGCATGCACGGGGGGAGTATCAGCGTCGTGAGCGCGCCCGGCGAAGGGACGACGATGCGTATCGTGCTCCCGCCGGCCGCCATCGAGAAGGTATCAAATGCGAAGGAGTGCGAGACCATGGACAATGCGAGAGCTGATCTGAATCACAACCTGCGCGTGCTGCTGGTTGACGACGAGGACGTCGTACGCAACGTCGGCGAGATACTCCTCGACAAGGCTGGATACAGTGTGACCACAGCCGCGGACGGACAGTGCGCCCTGGACTTCTTCCGAGAGCACTCCGGAGAGATCGCCTGCGTCGTGCTCGATCTGTCGATGCCGGACATGGACGGCGAGCAGGTGTTCGAGATGCTGCGCGACGTCCGTCCCGACATCCCTATCCTGATATCGAGCGGATACTCCGGGAACGATGTCATGAAGCGGTTCGAGCAGTGCGACCACTGGGGATTCCTCCAGAAACCGTTCAGCTCGGACTCACTCATATCCGAGGTGTCGCGCATGACGGCCGAGGCTCATCCCGGCCGGTAGAGCAGCACATACCTCGGAAATGCCCCTTGCGTTTGCCACGCTCGATGATAGGATACGCACAGACTTCGACTGGTGAGTGCAGGTTGCGCTGACGCAGACTCCGAAGACACCTGCGATGACAATAAACAAACACTCGATATCGGCGACCGTCGCGACTCTCGTCGTGATCGCCATTACCCTTGCAGCACCTCGGCCGGCCCTCGCCCAGGAGGGCCGCACGCTCATCGTGCGCGGGGACGACAGCTACCCTCCCTACGAATTCATCGACGATGCCGGCCAGCCCGCGGGATACAACATCGATCTCATCCGGGCCGTCGCCGAGGAGGCCGGACTCGAGGTCGATGTCCGGCTCTCCTCGTGGCGCGACGTGGTCAGGGACCTGCGTGAGGGCCGCGCCGACGTCGTGACCGGCATGTATCGCTCTCCTGCGCGCGAGCAGGAGTTCGACTTCTCACACACGCACATCGTCGTGACACACTCGCTGTTCGCCCGGAAGGGGTCTCCGATCCGCACACTCGATGATGCGCGCGGAGCGTCGATCATCGTCCAGGACGGCGACATCATGCACGACTACCTGCTGGAGACGGAGCTCACCGAGGATATCGTGACGGTTCCGGATCAGCAGGCCGCGCTTGAACTCCTCGCCGGCGGGGAGCATGACTGCGCGCTCGTGGGCAAGCTCCAGGGTCTCTTTCACATTCATCGAAGCGGCCTGACCCATCTTGTCATGCCGGTCGGCGAGGAGATCCTGCCCCGGGACTACTGCTTCGCCGTCCGGAAGGGAGACACCCGGCTCCTCGCGAGACTGGCCGCCGGCCACACGGCCGTCAGAACCTCGGGGCTTGACGCCGAGATAGAGGCCCGCTGGTTCCCGCAGGAAGCACCGGCCGTCCGATCGCAAGTAATCAAGTTCGCGGCCTGGATCGGCATTCCGCTGCTCCGCCTTCTGGCGGGCGCGCTCTATTGGTCGTGGTCGCTCGAGCGAGAGGTCGGCCGGAAGACACGGGAGATCAAGCGCGAACTCACGGAACGCATCCGTATCGAGGAATCGATCCGCGACCGCGAGGAACAGCTCAGGAAGATCGTACAGAATATGCCCGTCATGGTGTTCGGGTTCGACGAGATGGGACGCATCACCGCGTGGAACGCTGAGTGCGAACGTGTCACGGGATACGCGGCCGATGAGATCATCGGTCGCGACGGCGTCCTCGAGACTCTCTACCCGGACGACGACTTCAGGAGCAACCTGGAGGCGGAGTGGGCGAAGCGAGGCGCAGACTACCGAAACTGGGAGTGGGCGATCACCCACAAGGACGGCTCGCAGCGAATCGTCTCATGGTCGAACATCTCGGGTCGCATGCCGATCAGCGGATGGGCCCACTGGGGCACCGGCATCGACGTGACGTGGCTGCGCGACATCGAGCGCACACTGGAGTACGGCGAGGACCGATACCGGGCGATCTCCGACCTGACCTCGGACTTCGCGTATGCGTTCCGTGTCGACGAGAATGGAACGCTCACGGCCGAGTGGGTGACCGGCGCGCTGGAGCGTATCTCAGGGTGGACCAAAGAGGAACTGAAGACCCGCGGCGGATGGGAGGAGCTGCTGCTGCCGGAGGACCGCTCGGTCGCTCGGCGGCAGATAGAGCAACTGCTCGCCGGCCAGGCGGCGGTTGTCGAGTACCGGATTATGACCAAGAACGCGGAGACCCGCTGGGTCCGCGACTACGCGCGCCCCGACTGGGACGAATCACAGGGACGGACGACGCGCATCGTGGGCGCCGTCCAGGACATCACGGAGCGCCGCGCCATCGAGGAGAACCTGCGACGCTCGGAAGCCCTCTATAGGATGACCATGGACTCGATGCACGACGCGGTGCACGTCGTGGACCGGGAGCTGCGGATCACACTGATGAACCGGCGGAACAGGGAGTGGCTCGCGGGTCTCGACATTGAGGTCCCCGGCGTCGGCGACTGTCTCCGGGACGTCTTCTCGTTCCTGGACGACTCGGTCTTCGAGCAGTATGAGCAGGTCTTCGACACGGGCGAGACCGTCGCGACCGAGGAGCGGATACGGCTCGCTCATCACGAGGTCTTCACCGAGACGACGAAGATCCCGGTGATCGAGAATGGAACCGTCACACGGGTCATCACGATCGTCCACGACGCCACGACCCGTCGAAGGATGCAGTGGCTGACACAGGTCCAGCGCGATCTGAGCATCGCGCTCCACCCGGTTCAGTCGGTTGAGGAGTCACTCGACCGGTGCATCCGCGCCGCCTTTGACGTCTCGGGGGCCGATGCGGGCGTGGTCTATCTTGCGGAGGATGGCGGCTTCCGGCTTGCTGCGTCGGTCGGCCACTCGGACGACTTCGTTCGGGCGGCGGAGTGGATGGCCTCGGGGACTGCGATCATCGACGCCGCGACAGACGACAAAGAGGGCCTCTTCATCACCGAGGCCGACGTTGCTCTGGCGAAGAAGCCGCAGAACGACCTCCGCGGGGCGTTTCAGCGCGAGGGCGCCACCGCGGCGGCGTTGCTTCCGATCATGCACGAGGGCCGGCTTGCAGGCCTCCTCGGTGTGGCGTCACGCGAGGTCGCAGACTTCCCGCAGCACGCCCGCGAGGCGCTGCGCACGATGGCGTCGAGTATCGGCGGGATCGTCGCGAGCAAGAGGGCGAGCGAGGCTCTCTGTGCGTCCGAGGAGAAGTTCCGCGGTCTGTTCTCGACGAGTCTTGAAGGTATCGTCGTCGGCACGCTGGACGGCATGGTCGTCGAGGCCAACCCCGCCTTCCTTGAACTCGTCGGCCGAACGATGGACGAGATAGGCGGAGTGCGGTTCTCAGAGATCACCCCGGAGAGATGGCATGCGCTCGACGAAGAGGTCAACTCGATGGTGATGGAACGCGGGTTCTCTGAGGAGTATGAGAAGGAGTACCGTCGTGCCGACGGCACGCTCGTCCCGGTAGCCGTTCGTTCGTGGCTGTTCAGAGATGAGCACGGGAGGCCGTCACGGATCTGGGGCACGGTCCGTGATATCACGGCGCAGAAGAACGAGGAGCTGGCCCGCTCGGTGCTCCTCAACATCTCCCAGGCCGCCGGCGGGACGGACACGCTCGAGGCGTTCCTCCACACGGTCAGGCAGGAGCTCGGGCGGTTGATGGACACGACGAACTTCTACGTCGCGCTCTACGACGAGGAGACCGGTCTCTACTCATTCCCATACCATGCCGACGCGCTCGATGATGCGCCCGTGGGACCCATCCCGCTCGAGAACAGCGTCACCGACTATGTCCGACGCACGGGTGAACCGTATCTCATCGACCAGAGAACACAGCAACGACTCGAGGACGAGCAGGACGTCACCGTCTACGGCGAGCCCTCGCCTGTCTGGATGGGAATGCCGCTCACGACGTCGCGCGGCGTCTTCGGCGTCGTTGCCGTCCAGAGCTACGACGAGAGCGAGCTCTACACGGAGCGGGAACTCGAGTTAATGCGGTTCGTCTCCGGGAACATCTCGCTCGCCGTCGAGCGGAAGAAGGCCGAGGAGGAGCGGCGCGGGCTCGAGGAGCAGGTGCGGCACACTCAGAAGCTGGAGAGCCTCGGCGTGCTCGCCGGCGGTATCGCTCACGATTTCAACAACCTGCTGACCGGTATCCTCGGCAACGCGGACATGGCGCTGCTCGAGCTCAACGAGAGAGATCCTGCGTCCGAGAGCGTGCGGGCCATTCGGGACACGGCCGAGCGCGCGGCCGACCTGAGCCGCCAGATGCTCGCCTACTCCGGCAAGGGTCGGTTCATTATCGAGCCGATCGAGGTCAATGAGGTCGTCAGCGAGATGTCCCAGCTGCTCGAGGCATCGCTCTCGAAGAGCGCGATCGTCCGGTTCGATCTCGCGGAGAGCCTGCCTCTCATCACGGGCGACGCGACGCAGATCCGCCAGGTCATCATGAACCTCATGACCAATGCCTCGGACGCTATCGGCGACCGCAACGGTGTGATCTCACTGAGAACATGCGCCGTCGAGTGCGACCGGATCGAACTGTCGCAGGGCTACGCAAGCGAAGAGCTCCCGGAGGGAGCGTATGTCTGTATCGAGGTGGAGGACACCGGAGTCGGGATGGATGAGGAGACGGCATCGCGTATCTTCGATCCGTTCTTCACAACGAAATTCACCGGGCGCGGACTCGGACTCGCCGCAGTTCTCGGCATCGTGCGCGCTCACAAGGGCACGATCTCGGTCGAGAGTTCAGCGGGGACGGGTACGACCATCCGCGTTCTCATCCCCGTCAGCACGGAGGATGATGCTGTGACGGCGGTGCATGAGGCGGCCACGGAGTCACGCTCCCCATGGGACGCCGCGGGCGGGACCGTACTGCTCGTTGACGACGAGCCGACGGTACGCCGCGTCACTCAGAAGATGCTCGAGCGCGCCGGGTTCGATGTCGTCACGGCCTCGGACGGCCTCAAGGCGATCGACGCCTACAGAAAGCACTCCGCGAACATCGTCTGTGTGCTTCTTGACCTTACCATGCCGAACATGGGCGGCGAGGAGACCTTCCGCGAACTCAGGAAGCTCGATCCGAATCTCCGGATCATTCTCTCGAGCGGCTACGGCGAGAAGGAGATCACCAACCGTTTCGTCGGCAAGGGACTCGCCGGCTTCATTCAGAAACCCTATCTTGCGGCAAAGCTGGTCACGAAGGTCCGCGACGTGCTCTCGAGCCCCTAGACGGCAGGAAGCGCCTGCCCGCACCGCGCGATGCCTCCACGCATCCATATATATAATGAGGGAAACATCCGGACATAACGCGAGCTCCGGCCGCCGGAACCGCCTGGGCGACGAGAAGAGCCCGTATCTGCAGCAGCACGCGGAAAACCCCGTGGACTGGTATCCGTGGGGCGATGAGGCCTTCGAGCGCGCCAGGACAGAGGACCGGCCCATCTTCCTCTCCATAGGATACTCGACGTGCCACTGGTGCCACGTCATGGAACGCGAGTCCTTCGAGGACGAGGATGTCGCGTCGCTCCTGAACGGATCATTCGTCTGCATCAAGGTCGACCGAGAGGAGCGGCCGGATATCGACGGCGTCTACATGGACGCCGCGATGCTCATGTCCGGCCGGGGCGGCTGGCCGCTGACCATTATGATGACCCCGGAAGGCGCCCCGTTCTTCGCCGGCACCTACCTGCCGCGCGAGAGCAGGTTCGGTATGACGGGCATGCTGGAGATACTCCCCCGAGTGGCGGAGCTCTGGAGAACGCGGCGTGCGGAACTCGTGGATACCTCCGAGCGTGTCGCCGCAGCCTTGAGAGCGGAGGGCGAGGCGACGTCGACAGCTGATGCGTTGGAGTTCGACACCGACCCTTCGGGCTCCGCGTCGGGCAGAACGCAGCTCGGAACAGCGATTCTCAACGAGGGATGTGCGGCGCTGGCCGACTCGTTCGACGACCGACACGGAGGGTTCGGCGACGCTCCGAAATTCCCATCACCACACAATCTGCTGTTCCTGCTCCGGTGCCACGCCCGCACGGGCGACGAGCGCCAGCTCTTGATGGTGACCCGGACGCTCACGGCGATGCGCAGAGGCGGGATCTACGACCATGTCGGGTTCGGGTTCCACCGGTATTCGACCGACGCGCGCTGGCTCGTCCCCCACTTCGAGAAGATGCTCTACGACCAGGCTCTTCTGCTCATGGCGTACACGGACGCGTGGCGCGCAACCGGTGACCCGCTCTTCGAGCGGACAGTCCGCGAGACGGCGGAGTATGTCCTGCGGGACATGACCGATCCGAGCGGAGCGTTCTATTCCGCCGAGGATGCGGACAGCGAGGGCGTCGAGGGGAAGTTCTACGTCTGGACCGAGGACGAGCTGCGAGACGCGCTCGGTGCGGACGCCTCTGCTGTCGGCCGCCGGTTCGGCGTTCGTCCCGGAGGCAACTTCAGCGACGAGTCGACGGGCGAGCCGGCAGGTGCGAACATCCTCCATCTCCCGGGACCGCCGCGACAGCGGGAAGAGCATGGGCCTGCGGCGAGTGGCCCGCACGCGGAATCGGGACTGTCGTGGGAGCAGGCGCGCCTCCGGCTGTTCAAGGCCCGCTCCCTACGCGTCCGCCCCGGTCGGGACGACAAGATACTGACCGACTGGAACGGTCTGATGATCGCCGCGCTGGCACGAGCCGGTTGCGCGCTTGACGCGCCCGGGTTGACCCGCGCTGCCGAGAGCGCCGCCGACCACATACTGTGCCGCGCCCGCGACCAGCGTGGGCGGCTGCTCCACCGCATCCGGGGCGGAGAGGCGGGTCTGGCGGGGCTCGCTGACGATTACGCCTTCATGGCCTGGGGTCTTCTCGAGCTCTACAACGCGTCGCTCGAACCCGCGTGGCTCGAGGCGGCCGTGCGGCTGACAGAGGAGCTGATAGCGCGGTTCTGGGATGATGACAGAGGGGGCTTCTTCCTGACGGCGCACGATGGAGAGCGCCTTCTCGTCCGTCAGCGGAAGGTCCACGATGGCGCGATCCCGTCAGCGAACTCGGTGGCCCTCTCCAACCTGCTCCGGCTCGCGCATCTCGCCGGGCGTTCGGAGTTCGAAATGCACGCCGAGCTGATACTGAGAGCGTTCGACACGGACGTCCGGTCGTACCCCGCGGCCTTCATGCACCTCCTCTCGGGCCTGGACCGGGCCGTCGCTCCCAGCCCGACCGTCGTCATCGTCGGGGTGCCGGACGCGGAGGACACGCGTGCCATGATCTCGGCCGCGCGGAGCGCCTCGCTCACCGAAACACACGTGCTCTTCGCGCACGCGGACAGCTCGTCGACGGATCGACGCCTGCTCGAGAAGCTCGCACCGTTCGTGTCGGGAATGGGGGTGAGGGAGGTGTGCGCCACGGCGTACGTGTGCCGCGGACGGTCTTGTTCAGATCCGGTCACGGACCCGGAGGATGTGGTGCGACTTATCGCGGACCCTGATCCGGCTTCGGATGGAACGCCTTGAGATCCCAGATATCGCTCGCGTACTCGGTGACCGCCCGGTCGCTCGAGAACCTCTCGATTCTCGCGACATTGAGAAGCGCCTTCCGCCGCCACGCCCCCTGATCTCTATACTCCTCACCGATACGCCTCTGTACGTCGATGTATGACGGCAGGTCGGCGAGGTGAACGTACGGGTCGTCCGGATTGAGAAGCGCCTTGAAGACCCATTCGAAGAGCCCGGGCTCGCGCGGACTGAAGCGGTCCGACGCGAGTGCATCGAGAGCGCGGCGCACCTTCTCGTCGGAATCGTAGAGGGCCCTGGGATCGTATGCCCGGCGTTCCTTCATATCGCCGACCTCCTCGGCCGTCAGTCCGAAGATGTGCATGTTCTCCTCACCCACCTCCGCGAGGATCTCGATGTTCGCGCCGTCGAGCGTACCCACGGTGAGCGCGCCGTTCATGGCGAGCTTCATGTTGCCGGTCCCCGATGCTTCGGTCCCCGCCGTCGATATCTGCTCACTGAGGTCGGCCGCCGGGATGATGCGCTCGGCCAGCGACACCCGGTAGTCGGGCAGAAACGCGACACGCATCAGACCCGTCGCCTTCGCGTTTCGATTGACGACGTCTCCGACGTTGTTGATGAGCTTGATGATCTGCTTCGCCGCCCAGTACCCGGGCGCCGCCTTCCCGGCGAAGAGATAGGTCCGCGATGCGGCCGGCTCCACACCGTCATCCACAAGCTCCAGGTACTCATAGATAATGCGGAGCACATTGAGAAGCTGCCGCTTGTACTCGTGGATCCGCTTCACGTGCACGTCGAACATCGTGTAGGGGTCGACCGTAATGCCGGTCGTCTCGGCGACGGTCTCCGCCAGAGCCTCCTTGTTCTCGTGCTTGGCAGCGGCGAACGCCTCGAGGAACTCCTCGTTATCGATGTACCGCTCGAGATCGCGAAGCTTCGAGAGATCGGTGACCCAGTCCGTGCCGATCGTGCGGTCGAGAAGATCCGCCAGCGGCGGGTTCGCCTTCTGAAGCCAGCGGCGCTGCGTCACACCGTTGGTCACGCTCGTGAACCGCTCGGGCCAGAGAGCGAAAAAGTCGGGCACGACGTCCGACTTGAGGAGCTCGCTGTGCAGGTCGGCCACACCATTGGTCGAGTGACTCCCCACGATCGAGAGGTGCGCCATCCGTACGCGCTCCTCTCCCACCGTATCGATGATACTCACGTGCCGGCGGCGCGCCGCGTCGTCCGGCCAGACATCGATGAGATGCTCCCCGAACCGCCTGTCGATCTCGCGGATGATCTCGAGATGGCGTGGAACGACCCGGTGGAGAAGCGACGTCGGCCACGTTTCGAGAGCCTCGGGCATGAGCGTGTGATTGGTGAACGCGAAGGTGTCCTGCGCGATCTTCCACGCATTCTCCCACACGACGTTGCGCTCGTCGACGAGGATACGCATGAGCTCTGCGATCGCAAGCGTCGGGTGTGTGTCGTTGAGATGCACGGCGACCTTCTCAGCGAAATCCTCGATCCGATCGTGCGCGGAGTCGAACCGCTTCACAAGATCCCGGACCGCGCACGCCACGAGAAAGTACTCCTGGATCAGACGGAGCTCCCGCCCCTGCTCGACCGAGTCCGAGGGGTAGAGCACCTTCGAAACGGTTTCGGACGCGATCTTCTGCTGAACGGCTCGCAGATACTCGCCCTGGTTGAAGATCTGCATATCGAAGTCTTCGGACGAGCGCGCGGAGAAGAGCCGGAGGAAGTTCACGGTCTCGCCACCATATCCGACGATGGGCATGTCGTACGGAACACCGATGACGATGCGCTGCCCGAGCCAGACGCGCCGCGGCAGTCCGAGCGCGTCGCGCTGTTCCTCGACCCACCCGTAGACCGGTACCACGATCGACTCGTTGGAGCGCTCGATGAGCCACGGGTTCGACGACGACATCCAGTTGTCCGGCTGCTCGCGCTGATATCCGTGGTCGATACGCTGCTTGAACAGCCCATACTGATAGTTGATGCCGTAGCCGTAGCCGGGCATGGCGAGGGTCGCCAGCGAGTCAAGGAAGCACGCGGCCAGACGACCGAGTCCACCGTTGCCGAGTGCGGCGTCACGCTCGCACTCGCGCACCTCCTCAAGGTCGACACCGAGTTCCTCGACCGCCTTGCGGCAAGCGTCGAAGAGACCGAGGTTGAGAAGATTGTTGCCGAGCGAGCGCCCGACGAGGAACTCCATCGAGAGATAGTAGAGCCTCTTTGCATCGTGCTCCGCGTATCTCCTTTCGGTCTCGAGCATACCGTCGACGAGGAACTCGCGCACGGCGAGACTCACGGCGCGGAACATGTCGTCGCAATCGAGATCGGCAGGCTCCAGGCCGAGCGAGTAGCGCGCATGTCGAACGATCGCCTCGCGGAGCCGCGGGACCGTGTTCTTGAGTGTCGTGTTGGTATCGCTCGCCATGAATGTGACCAGCGCCTTCCTCTTGGGTCGTCGGGGGATGCTTCAGGAGATCTACCGAGCCACTCCGTGTGGCAATACTCTACTACGGTCCGGCCCAATCCGAAACATCACTCTCGTTGTCGGAGTGATCGTCGGTCGGCGGGAGAGTCTCGTGGTCGGTCGGGGCGGTCTCTCTGCTCACACGGCTATCGATCGCCAGCTGCTGCCGATGCTTATCCTCATACATCCTCTCGTCGGCAAGCGCGAGAACAACCTCGATGGACGCGGCATCGTCCGGGTTCCAGATCGCGCCGCCGATCGCTACACCGAGCGGGAAACCAAGGTCTCCCAGAGCCTCGACCCATTCGTTGAAGCTGTTCTCCAGTCTCCTGCAGGCGGGTTCGATCTCCGAGACGCTATGGGGCATCACGACGAGGAACTCATCTCCGCCGTAGCGAACCACCATCTCGCTGGCACGGACATGATCCTGCAGGAAACGGGCGACAACACGGAGGACATCATCGCCGACGTGATGTCCGTGCGAGTCGTTGATCGCTTTGAACCCGTTGATGTCGAGCATGAGGAAGCCTATGCCGTGGCCATAGCGCCTCGCACGATCGACCTCCTTCTCCAGCTCAGCAGTGAAGTGACGCCGATTGTAGAGCCCGGTCAGCGGATCGCGGACAGCGAGGTCACGCAGTTCGCGGAGCAGCCGGACGCGGCGCAGGGCCTCGCCCGTGTGCCCCAGCAGGAGTTCGATCAACCGCACGTCTTCATCGCCGTATTCGACATGGCCCTCCGATCCGACGCAGAACACGCCATCACCAAGCGGCACACAGATGCCGCTGCTCAGACCGAAGAGGTCCTCCGTCGCGCTCTCCCCCTGGAACACGACGCGCCCACCGTCACGGTGAGCTCGAGCCATGGGGCCGACCGAGACTATCGCACTAGCCCCACCGCCCTGCGACACATCAGAGCACACCCCTCGGACCGCCAGCTCCCCGCCGCTCGAGTGCGCCACGATACAACGAGGGAACTCCAGAACCTCCCTGGCGGCATCAGCGGTGATGCGGCAGATCTCGTCCTCGCTCCCGCTGACCTCCAGCCGTCGAGCCGTCCCGTGAAGTCCCTCGATCTTCTGCCGGGAGGATCGCAGGGCGCGCTCCGCCGCTCGCTGCTCGGTGACGTCGGAGATCATCACGAAGTCGGCCTCCGGTCTCCCTCGCTCGTCCTGGATGACCGTCCCGACGACGCGGCCGGTCCGAGTCGTGCCGTTCTTCGCAACGAACTCAAGATCGTATGGGGCGACGGGCCGGCCGCTCATCCGACGGAGGAACATCTCGCTGACGGTCGCCCTGCTGCGCTCGGTGAAGAACGGCATCTCGAGTATCTTCTTACCGATGATCTCCTCTGACGTGTACCCAAGCCAATCGGAGAGACGGTCGTTCGCCGTGAGGAAGGTGCCGTGGCGATCAAGGAGGACTATCGCCTCAGGAGAGAGCCTGAATATGGACCGGTAGAGACGCTCGCTCTCGAACAGCGCCTGCTCAGCCTGCTTCTGTTCGGTCACGTCACGGATGATGCCATGATAGCCGACGATGGAGCCGTCCGCCGCCCGGCGCACGCTCGTCGTGAGGAGACACGACATCGCCTCGCCGGAGTGCCTCTTGAGCTCGAGTTCGTAGTCCGCTACCGTCCCGCTCCGTTCGATGGCACGCTGAAACCCGGTGCGGTCGTCGGGGTTCGCGTAGAGCGTGTGCGCGTCGGCTCCGATCATCTCGTCACGTGTCAGACCGAACAGCGCGAGCATGGCCGGGTTGGCTTCGAGAATCCTCCCGTCGATCGATGTGACATAGACGGCGTCGTGCGAGTCCTCGAAGAGCATGTGGTATCGGCTCTCGCTCTCGAGAAGCGCGAGCTCCGCTTCACGCTTCCGGGATGCCATGTCCATGTTGTGGAGCGCATACGCGATATCCGCCGCGACATCTTCGAGCAGCGACGTCTCGTCGCGATTGGCAAGGAAGCGCGGTGAGACCGACACGTTGAGGAATCCGTAGGTCACACCACCGTATCCGAGCCGCACACTCATCGCGCCACTCGAGCCATGCTGGTCTGCGATCGGGCAGTCGCCGCAGAGTCCCGCCGGATCTTCGATGGCGATCGCCCCCGAGGCGGCCGTCGCCTCCGCCCAGCATTCGGGCGGCGCACCCCGCGCGATCCTCGACCTGATGACATCGAAGTCCCCGGTCCCGCCGGCATGCGCGGTGTGTCGAAGCTCTCCCATCCCGCTGACAAGCGCGATCCAGGCAGTGTCGTAGCTTCTGGTCCTGACAAGCTCGTCGCAGACGCCCTGGATCAGCCGCTGCGGGCTGGTGGTTCTGAGAACGAGTTTGCCGATGCTCCGGTGGGAGTCGAGTACGGCGCGAAGATGGTCGAGATGAACCGCCGATGTCTTCCGGGCGGAGATGTCGCGAAGAAACCCGGTGATACCAACGGCACGACCGTTCTCCCGGATCACGATCCCGCAGTCCTCAAACCAGTGGACGCGCCCGTCCGGGGCGAGCAGCGGAACCTCGCTGGGAAACTCGTCGCCCATCATGATGCTGCGCGCGAACTCGCCCGCGACGCGCTCCCGGTGCTCGGGAGCGACGATCGAGATGAGCTCGACCCCGACGAGCGCGCTCGATTCGAAGCCGTAGCGCTCGACGGCGGAGGACACGAATGTGATCCTGCCGCGCGCGTCTATCTCATAGAAGATGTCGCGAGCCATCAGGACGTGCGTTCTCTCGAGCACGCGGTCGTCGCGCGACCTCGTCTCCCCGGAACGCTTCTCCTGACTTCGCCTGTCGGAGTCCATGACACCTCGATCTCTGGCAGCCGGACACGTCGCCGACCACACCGGCCGGCACGTACACACGTTGCACCTTTTGTGCCTGAAACACCGAAACCGCGCGTGGACGGCGGTAATTCATGAATGCGCCAACATGATCCCGCGTGCGCAGTTTCCGCCCACATCAAGGGGCCTTTGACTCACGGGGAGGCATCCGGTAAAGTCGGACGGCGTCACCTTCGCGCACTACCTCTGGCGTTCGGCCTCCAACCGTGCCGGATGCCGCGAAAGGAGCCTCGATGGGGCAGAATGCTCGCCGGCCGGACGGCGCCGTCGGCGCACCGGTCCACCGCGTCGATGCGGACGACAAGGTCACCGGACGGGCCCGCTACCTCGACGACATCGTCCTCCCGGGCATGGCGCACGCGGCGCTCGTCCTCCCCGGGGTCGCGCATGCGAATGTCCGAGGCGTTGATGATACACCTGCGCGGTCGCTCCCGGGGTTCGTCGCAACGCTCACGGCCGCGGACATCCCGGGCGAGAACCAGGTCGGCTGCGTCGACCGGGACCAGCCCCTGCTCGCCGGCGAGCGCATCCGATACTCGGGTGATGCCGTCGCGATCACGGTCGCCGAGTCGCCGATGTCCGCCCGCGAGGCCGCGCGGATCGTCTCTCTCGATCTCGAGGAACTCGAGGGGGTATTCGACGCCGAGGGGGCTATGCGACCGGACGCGCCGCGAGTTCACGAGGGGAGCAATGCGTATCTCCAGTACCGCGTCCATCGCGGCGATGTGGACCGTGGATTCGACGAGGCGGACGTCATCGTCGAGCGCACCTTCCGCACGAACTACCAGGAGCACTCCTATCTCGAACCTCTCGGTGCGCTGGCGGTTCCTGAGAACGGTGGGACGATCACCGTCTACGGTACGATGCAGTGTCCGTACTACGTGCAGAAGGCGGTGGCCGGCGTGCTCGGTCTCCCGCTCGCTCGCGTGCGCATCATCCAGACGGTCACGGGCGGAGGGTTCGGCGGCAAGGAGGATGTGCCGAGCGAGATCTGCGCCTGCGCCGCGGTCGCCGCGTGGCACACGGGACGGCCGGTCAAACTCGTCCACACGCGCGAGGAGGACTTCTACCGCTCCAGCAAGCGCCATCCGATGGTCGTCAGATACAAACTGGGGGCGACAATGGACGGCCGGTTCACGGCGGCCGACATCAACATCATCGCCGACGCCGGCGCGTACTCGACACTGACACCCGTGGTCCTCTTCCGCTCCGTCGCGCACGCGACCGGACCGTACGAGATCCCCAACGTCCGCACGGACGGATACGGTGTGTACACCAACCGACAGACGACGGGCGCCTTTCGTGGGTTCGGACAGCCGCAGACCATCTTCGCGAACGAGTCGGTGATCGATGAGATCGCCGAAACGCTGGGCATCGATCCCATCGAGATCCGTCTCACCAACTGCCTCGCCGTCGGGAAGCGGACGGCGACGGGACAGCTCCTCGAGGAGAGTGTCGGCCTTCCCGAGACGCTCGTGGTCGCGCGCGAGGAATCCGGATGGCTCGCGAAACGTGCCGCGAGCGGAGTGCCGGAGCGCGACGCGGACCGCGGGTGCGGCGCCGGGCCGAACGCCGGCGGCACATCCCTCTCCGCCGGTCGCCGTGTCCTACGAGGCATCGGTGTCGGCTCCATCTACTATGGAGTGAGTCTCGGCGCGAAGGGCCTCGCCCTCGACGCCTCGGGCGCGCACGTGAATCTGTACCGCGACGGCTCGCTCCGGGTCGCTGTGGGTGGAACCGAGATGGGACAGGGTCTTCTCACGGTCCTGTCACAGATGGCGTCCGACGTGCTCGGCATTCCGGTCGCATCGGTCCATGTCGATCACGTTGATACGAGCGTGGTCCCGGACAGCGGGCCGAGCGTCGCGTCGCGAACGACGCTCATGACGGGGAACGCCGTGATCGATGCGGCGACGAAACTCAGGCGCACGCTCGCCGGCGTCACGGCAGGAGAGCTTGGCGGGGCTGCGGATGACGTGCGCTTCGAGAACGGTCGGGTCCTCTCGAACGGGAGGAGTATGAGGTTCGAGGAACTCGCCGAGCTGTGCTGGGTGAGAAACATCAACACGGCCGAGGAGGGATGGTACGCCGCCCCCGAGTCGACGTTCGACGATGAAGGACAGGGAGACGCGTACGCCGTCTACTCCTTCGCGACCCAGATCGCCGAGGTCGAGGTCGACACGCGCACGGGCGAGGTCCGCATCCTCCGGATGACCGCGGCGCACGACGTCGGGCGCGTGCTCAACCCCGTCACGCTCGAGGGGCAGCTCCAGGGCGGCGTCCTCCAGGGGATCGGGATGGCACTCTACGAATCGATGAAGACCGATGAGGGGACGATCCTCACACCGGATTTCTCGACGTATATCATCCCCACATCGCTCGACACGCCGGAGATCTCGTGTCACGCCATCGAGGCGCCCTATTCGAAGGGTCCGTTCGGTGCGAAAGGCATTGGCGAAACACCGGCGATGCCCGGCGCCGTGGCCATCGCGAACGCAGTGACGCACGCGACCGGCATACGTTTCACGGAGCTGCCGATCACGGCCGAGGCCGTGAGGCTCCGCCTGGCTCAAGAGGAGACGCTATGAGATCGTCCACAAGAGAAAGCAAGACGGCGCGCACGACAGGCGGCATGCTGGTGACGGTGCTCGCCGTCGCGCTGGCTGTCCTCTGCGCTCCCACAGTCGCGCCGGCGGCGGAGACGGTCGCGGATGTGCTCGACGACGCGCTCTCAGCGATCGCACTGACACGCGACGATCTGCACTTCAGAACCGACTACGCCGATGCGCCCGATTCGTTTCGATTGTCCGTGGCCGACAGCCTGCTTGACCGTCCGCTGGATACCGAGCAGTACGTGCGCGCGCTCGCCGCAGATGTCGCCTCTCCCTTCGGCACCGCCGAGCTCGTTGTCGCTGCCGCCAAGGAGCTGGATCTTGTCGTCTGGTCTGAGGAATGTCCGGGCGTCGGACCGCATGGAGCGGACGCGCTCGGCGTGCTCCTCCCCGCGTTTGCGCGAGCACGCGAGGAGATGACGCACGCGTTCGCCGGGCTCACGACCGAGGAACGCGCGTTTCTCGTCGAACACGCGCCGGTCCTCCTCGAAGAGGAGGAGTTCGATCCGGAGAAGCCGATCGACGTCCGCGAGCAGGAATCCGACGAGGCGGAGGAGCTCGGCGACCGGCTGCTCGTCATCGCCGGCGGTGTTGACTACGAACGAATCGCAGCCGCGGGCGCCATCGTCGCGGAGGCCGTGGACGCATCCCTCGCCGTGGCGTCGGACCTTCGCCGGCAGCACGGCCCGGCCACCGGAGGCGATCGGTACTCCGAACGCATCGGCCCCAGGTCGGTCGCCTGGGGCGACGTCATCGAGGTCCGCCGGACCGAACAGGGAACCGTCGTCATCGGCGGCACCGGGACGACCTACTACGGTCGCGGGGCCGCGCTCATCATCGACCTGGGTGGCAACGACGTCTACGACTGCCGCACCACGGCGCTCAAACCCATCGGCGGCGGCGATGGCGCACACCCCATCGGAGGAGCGCTCCCCTCGGACCCCGTCGCCGTCGTCATAGATCTCGAGGGTGACGACGTCTATCTCGGCGGACACCACTCCTTCGGCGCCGGTTTCATGGGGGTCGGTATCCTCGTGGACCTCGCCGGCGACGACCGCTACGTCGCGGGGAGCTTCTCGCTCGGGTCCGGCATCTTCGGTGTCGGCGTCCTCCGCGACTCAGGCGGACACGACACGTACGAGGGCGACACCTGTGTCCAGGGCGCCGGCGCCTTCGGTATCGGCGTGCTCCTCGATGAGGAGGGCAACGACTCGTATCGCGCCGCCGTTTTCTCTCAGGCATTCGGATTCGTGATGGGGTTCGGTCTGCTCGACGATCTGTCGGGGAACGACTCGTACTATGCCGGCGGGAAGTACACGGATGAGATCCGCTACTTCGATCACTACATCAGTCTGTCGCAGGGGTTCGGTTTCGGGTGGAGACCGGATGCGTCCGGCGGCGTCGGGATGCTCGTCGACGGAGCCGGGAACGACGTCTATGTGTCGGACATCTTCGGCCAGGGTTCAAGCTACTGGTTCGCCGTGGGCGGACTCGTCGATTTCTCGGGCAACGACCAGTACATCTCGTACCAGTACGCGCAGGGCGCGGGGACGCATATCACCGTTGCAGCGCTCGTCGATTACGAGGGGGATGACAACTACGTCTCGAAGGGAGTCTCCCAGGGATGCGGACACGATCTTGCAATCGGCATCCTTCACGACCTGTCTGGAGACGACAACTACACATGCCACGACCTCTCACAGGCCGCCGGCAACGCCAACGGTATCGGCCTGTTCATCGACGACGCCGGCGATGATGCCTACGGCCTCCGCGACCCGAACAACACGCACGGGTACGGGAACCTCCGACGAGACTACGGGAGCGTCGGCGTATTCCTCGACTGCGGCGGTGCCGACTCGTACACCGGCCGCGGCTCGGACAACACGTGGTGGAGCTACAGCGATCACGGTGTCGGAGTCGACACGGAACTCGAACCGGCCGCAACGAAAGCAGGTGTCGCGGAATGACACGGAAAACCCACAGCATTCTCCGGGCGCGCGCCG